>NZ_BAAGUZ010000053.1:0-2600 GCF_054781135.1 Paralcaligenes ginsengisoli | reverse complement strand
GGCTGATTCCACTCATCGACTCGCTCACCGCTGGCCTGTGCGGTGGCAATGGCCGCATCTAAACGTTTTAAGATCGAGGTCAGGGTTTCATCCGTCTGGCAACGCAGCATCGCCACGGCCTGGCGTCCATCATAGGCCACCGCCGCATTGCGAACCGGCTTGATGGCGCCGATCATGATATGGCCATCACCATTGACGAGCGCTTCGATATGAGGGTGATCAGAGACGGTTACGCCGCCTTTGGTAGTGTGTCGTTTTGCAGGTCCAGATGCCATGGCAATAGCTCGTCAATTTGATTGATGGGGTGGTCGGCGATGCGCTCGAACACCGCGCGCAGATAGGCGTAAGGTTCCACGTCATTGAGCCGCGCCGTACCGATCAAGCTATAGATTACCGCCGCGCTACGCCCGCCACCATCAGAGCCGGCAAATAAGTAATTGCGTCGACCAATGACCAAGGGGCGAATCGAGCGCTCGGCCGTATTGTTGTCGATTTCGATACGCCCGTCATCGCAATAACGGGTCAGTGCTGTCCAATGGCCTAATGCGTACTTGATGGCCTTGGCCAGCTCTGACTTGGCCGAGACTTTCATTAATATGCACTCCAGCCAGGCTTTCAGGCTGGTCAGCAACGGCGCCGCCTGCCGCTGGCGCACCGATTGGCGAAGCGGCACCGCACAACCCCGGATATCACGCTCGATGGCGTAGAGTGCGCCGATGCGGGCTAACGCCTCTTGAGCGGTAGGCGATTGCTCCAGCTTAAACAGGTCGTAGAATTTGCGTCGAGCGTGCGCCCAGCAGCCGGCCTCGACGATTTGACCCGCGCGGTACAGCGCACCATAGCCACTATAGGCGTCCGCTTGCAGAATGCCGCTAAAGCCTTGCAGATGTTTTTGTGGCCGCTCGCTTTTGCGATCCGGCGAGTACTGATACCAGACCGCAGGCGGAGCGCGACTGCCTGCCGGTCGATCATCACGCACATAGGTCCACAGCCGCCCCGTGCGAGTTTTGCCCCGCCCCGGATCAAGTACCGGCACGGGCGTATCGTCTGTGTGAATCTTGTCCGCTTGGCGCACATAACGGCCAAGCGCATCGCTCAAGGGCTCAAGCAGGCGGCTGGTTTCACGTACCCAAGCGGCCAGCGTCGCCCGCTCTAACTGAACGCCTGCACGACGATAAATGTGTTCTTGTCGGTACAGCGGCGTGTGATCGGCATACTTGGCCACGACCACCTGGGCAAGTAAGCCGGCATCGGCCATGCCACGTGTGATCGGGCGCGAAGGCGCCGGCGCCTGTGCGATGTGAGAGCAAGCTCGACAGGCCAGCCTGGGCCGTACATGTCGGTGTACCTTGAAGTAGCCCGGCACGTAATCGAGCGTTTCACTGATGTCCTCACCCAGCACGCGCAGCTGACCGCCACAGTGTGGGCACCCGCAGTTTGTGGGCGCATGGACAATCGTTTCTCGCGGCAGGTGCGTGGGGAAGGCACGTGGTGTGCGACGCAGGGCAGTGACATTATCTCTGAGCCGACCCGCGGTGGCGTCTGCGTCAGCCGACGCCACGATGGGAGCCACCTGTTCGTCAGCAACCTTGGGCAGATCACCCAGCGCCAGCTGCAACTGATTCATCAGCTCGCTCATGCGCTCCGAGGAGCGGCCGTATTGCCAGCGCTTCAGACGTGCAATTTCTGCCAGCAACTTCGCGATGGTCTCATCGCGCGAGACCAGCATGCGCTTGAGCGTATCGATGTCGTTAGGTAGGGCGTTGGCGGGCATGCGCGCCAGTATAAAGTAAGGCCGCTATCCTGCAAATAGTTTTTGCTGACCCTCGGTTTACGCCGCGCATGTCGGCTGCCAGGTGCGCTCGGGGCGGCGCCAGTCAATGCCTTCGAGCAGCATCGATAATTGTGCGCCGCTCAGATGCACGCTACCGTCTTGAGCCTGTGGCCAGACGAAGCGACCACGCTCCAAGCGCTTGGCGTATAGGTTCATCCCGTCACCGCTCCACCACAACAGTTTCACCAGATCACCCCGCCGACCACGGAAGATAAAGACATGGCCCGAGAACGGATCGTGCTCCAGCGTTGTTTGAATGAGCGCAGCCAAGCCATTCATGCCGCGACGCATGTCTGTTACCCCGGCGGCCAGCCAGATGCGTGTACCAGAAGGCGGCGCAATCATACCGGCATCAGGCAGCGCAATACCAGACGCAGCTGGATGGGATCGACCTTGCCGTGCAAACGCACACGTGCCCCATTCAGTTCGATCTCGATGCGCCCGCCCATCTCCAACGCTGTGTCGTCGGGTTCCGGCCTGGCCTGATCGGTGCCCGATAGCGCCGCTTGGATCGGTGGTGGCGTTACCGGCATCAGCGCGCAGCCTTCGGTGTCGCCGAACACTCCGGCACGAAGTTCCCGACGCCACTTGAACACCATATTGGTGTTCAGTCCATGGGCCAAGGCCACTTTGGCTACCGAGACATCAGGCGTACACGCAGCCATCGCCACTTCGCGTTTGTAAGCGCGCGGATAATTGGGCCGACCCTTGCGGTTTGAAACCCCCACTTCACTTGTAGACATAGTGATCCCCATTACTTTTGGTG
>NZ_BAAGUZ010000052.1:0-1380 GCF_054781135.1 Paralcaligenes ginsengisoli | reverse complement strand
ATCATTGTGCCAAAGTGAAGGGGTTACTAACTCATTCACTGCTATCGGAAGGAGCATCCATCATGAAGATTACAACGATTGGTCTTGATTTAGCAAAGTCCGTGTTTCAAGTTCACGGCGTGAATGCGCAAGGCCATACCGTCTTGACCCGGCAACTACGCCGCGAGCAGCTCAGCGCCTTCTTTGCGAAGCTGACACCGTGCCTCATCGGCATGGAGGCCTGCGCGAGCGCCCACCACTGGGCGCGGCTGCTGCGCGACCAGGGCCACGACGTGCGGCTGATCGCCGCGCAGTTCGTCAAACCTTACGTTAAATCCAACAAGAACGATGCCGCCGATGCGCAGGCGATCTGCGAGGCCGTCACCCGGCCCTCCATGCGCTTTGTCGCCATCAAATCGGTCGAGCAACAAGCGGTACTGAGCCTACACCGGGCCCGCGAAGGCTTCGTCAAGGCGCGCAGCGCCGCGGCCAATCAGATCCGCGGCCTGCTGGCCGAGTTCGGGCTGATCCTGCCCCAAGGCATCGCTCACGTCACCCGGCGGGTGCCGGCGTTGCTTGAGTCCGCGCTGGCGCGCCTGCCTGGCCCTTTCGTGGAACTCATCCGTACGCTGGTTGAACACCTGCGCGCGCTCGATACGCAGGTCCAGGCCCTGGAGCGATCGATCGTGCACGGGCATCGTGCCAATCCGGTCAGCCAGCGGTTAGCGCAGTTGCCCGGCATCGGGCCGATTACGGCCAGCGCCCTGGCCGCCAGCGTGGGCGATCCGCGGCTCTTTAAAAATGGCCGGCAACTGGCCGCCTGGCTAGGTTTGGTGCCGCGCCAGCACTCCAGCGGGGGCAAGGCCACGCTGCTGGGGATCAGCAAGCGCGGCGATGGGTACCTGCGCAAGCTCCTGCTCTTGGGCGCGCAGTCGGTGCTGATCCGAGCGCGCGCCCAGGCCGATCGAACGACCTGGCTAGGCCAACTGCTTGTGCGCCGCCCGCTCAATGTGGTGGCCATCGCGCTGGCCAATAAAAATGCGCGCATCGCCTGGGCTCTGATGGCGTACGACACGCCCTACGACCCTGGGCATACGCTGAGCCGGGCCCGCTAGGGTCTACGGCACGCGTACCGAGCTCGGGGCCAACCCGGCAGCGCCTCACCACCGTTTATCCCTTTTAACGTAGGACACCACCGCACCGATTGCTTGAAGCACTTTTAGCCGTAATGGCCACTTAGGTCAGACCAGGACCGGTCAAACCCGATTCGTCAGCCGCACATCAAAGTGCTTGGGTGCTAAGGGGAGCCGGTCAGCAAAACCCATTAGGGGCCGTGACACGCGTGTCACCTCGTCAAGCCCGGATGTACTGCTGCAATCAACACCTAAGAAACCGGAAGGG
>NZ_BAAGUZ010000051.1:0-2500 GCF_054781135.1 Paralcaligenes ginsengisoli | reverse complement strand
GGTAACACGTGCTGGAGGACCGAACCCACTAATGTTGAAAAATTAGGGGATGAACTGTGGATAGGGGTGAAAGGCTAAACAAGCCTGGAAATAGCTGGTTCTCTCCGAAAACTATTTAGGTAGTGCCTCGCGTGATTACTGCAGGGGGTAGAGCACTGTTATAGCTAGGGGGTCATGGCGACTTACCAACCTATGGCAAACTCCGAATACCTGCAAGTACAGCGCGGGAGACAGAGCACCGGGTGCTAACGTCCGGACTCAAGAGGGAAACAACCCAGACCGCCAGCTAAGGTCCCTAACTATGGCTAAGTGGGAAACGAAGTGGGAAGGCATAGACAGTCAGGAGGTTGGCTTAGAAGCAGCCATCCTTTAAAGAAAGCGTAATAGCTCACTGATCGAGTCGTCCTGCGCGGAAGATGTAACGGGGCTAAGCCATAGACCGAAGCTGCGGATGTGTGTTCTTCGGGACATACGTGGTAGGAGAGCGTTCTGTAAGCCTGTGAAGGTCGCTTGAGAAGGCGGCTGGAGGTATCAGAAGTGCGAATGCTGACATGAGTAGCGATAAAGGGGGTGAAAAGCCCCCTCGCCGTAAGTCCAAGGTTTCCTGCGCAACGTTCATCGGCGCAGGGTGAGTCGGCCCCTAAGGCGAGGCAGAGATGCGTAGCTGATGGGAAACAGGTTAATATTCCTGTACCGTCGTAGAATGCGATGGGGGGACGGATTGCGAAAGATCATCGGGGTGTTGGACGTCCCCGTTGCGGCATCGAAGAAGGCGCTTAGGTAAATCCGGGCGCGTAATTCAAGGGTGTTGCACGAGTGAACTTTGGTTCGCGAAGTGATTGGAAGTGGTTCCAAGAAAAGCCTCTAAGCTTCAGTTCTACGAGACCGTACCGCAAACCGACACAGGTGGACGGGATGAATATTCCAAGGCGCTTGAGAGAACTCAGGAGAAGGAACTCGGCAAATTGATACCGTAACTTCGGGAGAAGGTATACCCCGGTAGTGTGAAGGGCCTGCGCCTGGAGCATGATGGGGTCGCAGAGAATCGGTGGCTGCGACTGTTTATTAAAAACACAGCACTCTGCTAAGACGAAAGTCGACGTATAGGGTGTGACGCCTGCCCGGTGCCGGAAGGTTAAGTGATGGGGTGCAAGCTCTTGATCGAAGCCCCGGTAAACGGCGGCCGTAACTATAACGGTCCTAAGGTAGCGAAATTCCTTGTCGGGTAAGTTCCGACCTGCACGAATGGCGTAACGATGGCCACACTGTCTCCTCCTGAGACTCAGCGAAGTTGAAGTGTTTGTGATGATGCAATCTACCCGCGGCTAGACGGAAAGACCCCATGAACCTTTACTGTAGCTTTGCATTGGACTGTGAACCGGCCTGTGTAGGATAGGTGGGAGGCTTTGAAGCGGCGTCGCTAGATGTCGTGGAGCCAACCTTGAAATACCACCCTGGTTTGTTTGCGGTTCTAACCTTGGCCCGTTATCCGGGTTGGGGACAGTGCATGGTGGGCAGTTTGACTGGGGCGGTCTCCTCCTAAAGTGTAACGGAGGAGCTCGAAGGTACGCTAGGTACGGTCGGAAATCGTGCTGATAGTGCAATGGCATAAGCGTGCTTGACTGTGAGACTGACAAGTCGAACAGGTGCGAAAGCAGGACATAGTGATCCGGTGGTTCTGAATGGAAGGGCCATCGCTCAACGGATAAAAGGTACTCTGGGGATAACAGGCTGATACCGCCCAAGAGTTCATATCGACGGCGGTGTTTGGCACCTCGATGTCGGCTCATCTCATCCTGGGGCTGTAGCCGGTCCCAAGGGTATGGCTGTTCGCCATTTAAAGAGGTACGTGAGCTGGGTTTAAAACGTCGTGAGACAGTTTGGTCCCTATCTGCCGTGGGCGTTGGATACTTGACGGAGCCTGCTCCTAGTACGAGAGGACCGGAGTGGACGTACCGCTGGTGTATCGGTTGTCATGCCAATGGCATTGCCGAGTAGCTATGTACGGAAGAGATAACCGCTGAAGGCATCTAAGCGGGAAACTCGTCTGAAGATTAGGTATCCCGGGGGCTAGACCCCCCTGAAGGGTCGTTCGAGACCAGGACGTTGATAGGTCAGGTGTGGAAGCGCAGTAATGCGTTAAGCTAACTGATACTAATTGCCCGTGCGGCTTGATCCTATAACCCTGTTGGTTATACGTGAGAGTGCCGTTCAAACAAAGAAAAGTCGTACCGTGAGGTGAACCGGTACGCACACACTGAGCTGCGGCTCAGTATCGCGGCCCGTACCGCTGCCCTGACATACATCACCTTGAAGGCGCGGCCTTCGAGGGTGCTTCTTCCCAGATTCGTTGGCTGTGGGCGTAACCGCCCGCACCAACACCCGGTTACGCTTGACGACCATAGCGAGGTGGTCCCACTCCTTCCCATCCCGAACAGGACCGTGAAACGCCTTTGCGCCGATGATAGTGGACGTACGTCTGTGAAAGTAGGTCATCGTC
>NZ_BAAGUZ010000050.1:0-42321 GCF_054781135.1 Paralcaligenes ginsengisoli | reverse complement strand
CCGCTGGACGTGCCGGACTACACAGCACCGCCCACCCTGCGGCGTCTTTATAGAAATACTTCCGCAGCAACACAGCCCAAAGCCACAGACCAAGCCTAAAAACAGCTCGACACGAAAGTCACTGAAACACGCTCAGCGCTGTAAACCACCTGAACCGAAAATGCCTTAGCCGAGCTCGGCCTTGGGGTCGTCTTTCTTGACGGCCTTGACCAAGTCTTCGCGCTTCACGCCCATCCACATCGCAAGCGCCGCGGCCACGAACACCGACGAATAGATACCGAACCAGATACCGATGGTCAGCGCCAGCGAGAAATAATGCAGTGTCGGCCCGCCAAAAAAGAACATGGAAAGCACCATCATTTGCGTCGAACCGTGAGTAATGACGGTACGTGAAATCGTCTGGGTAATCGCGCCGTCGATAATCTCGCGCACGGGCGCCTTGCGCTGCTTGCGGAAGTTTTCGCGGATCCGGTCCATGATAACCACGGATTCATTCACCGAATAGCCCAGCACCGCCAGCACCCCGGCCAGCACCGACAGCGAGAATTCCCATTGGAAAAACGCAAAGAATCCCAGAATAATCACCACATCGTGCAGATTGGCTATGACCCCGGAGACCGCGAACTTCCACTCGAATCGCATCCCCAGGTAAATCATGATGCCGACCACCACGCACAGCAGCGCCATCAGGCCGTTATGCACCAGTTCCTGGCCCACCTGCGGGCCAACGAACTCCACGCGGCGCAGTTCCACATCGGGGTGCAGGGCCTGCAGGGATTTCAAGACGGTTTCGCTTTGCACGGCCGAGGTTTGTCCGGCACGCAAAGGCAAGCGGATCATGACATCGTGCGATGTACCGAAATTCTGCACCTGGAAATCGGAATATTTCAGCTTGTCGACCGCGCTGCGGATATCATCGACCGGGGCTGTCTGCGCGTAATGCACCTCCATGACCGTACCGCCGGTAAACTCGATCGAAAGATGAAAGCCGCGCGTCACAATGAAAAATACGGCAAGGATGAAAGTGACCAGGCTGATCAGGTTAAGCACCAGCGCATTGCGCATGAACGGGATGGTGCGGTGGATTCGGAAAAATTCCATGTTTCTTCTTGCCTAATTCGTAGATAGTGCGGCGCGGCATTGCGCGCCGCCACAGAGCTTAGTTCTTTTTGGGCTTCCAGATCTGGCCGATCGAAATGCTTTGGAGTTTGCGCTTGCGCCCATACCAGAGATTGGCCAGCGACCGGACTCCGACCACGGACGAGAACATCGAAGTCAGGATACCTATGCAGTGCACCACCGCGAAGCCGCGGATCGGGCCTGTGCCGAAAGCCAGCAGGGAGAGGCCGACAATCAGTGTGGTGAGGTTCGAATCGAAAATGGTATCCCAAGCCCGTTCGAAGCCCAGGTTGATCGCCTGCTGCGGCGAGGCGCCATTGCGCAGTTCTTCGCGTATCCGTTCGTTGATCAGCACGTTGGAGTCGATGGCCATGCCCAGCGTCAGCGCAATGGCCGCGATGCCGGGCAAGGTCAGGGTGGCTTGCAGCATGGAGAGTACGGCCAGCAGCAGCAGTACGTTGAAAGCCAGGCCCAGGGTCGAGAATACGCCGAACAAGTGGTAATACAGAATAATGAAGATGGCGATGGCAAGAAAACCGTACAGGGTCGAATCGAAGCCCTTGGTAATGTTTTCGGCGCCCAGGCTTGGGCCTATGGTGCGCTCTTCAATGATATTCATGGGGGCGGCCAGTGCGCCGGCGCGCAACAGCAGCGAGGTGTCGGCAGCTTCCTGGGGCGACATGCTGCCGGTAATTTGAACGTGCCCGCCAGGAATTTCGCTGCGGATCACGGGGGCAGTCACCACTTCGCCCTTGCCGTTTTCAAACAGGATGATGGCCATGCGCTTGCCGATATTGTCGCGCGTGACGTCGCGGAAGATGCGTGCCCCCTTGGCGTCCAGGGTCAGGTTGACCGAGGCCTGCTGGGTTTGCTGATCGCGTCCGGGCTGGGCGTCTTGAAGGTTTTCGCCGGTCAGGATGACCTGGCGCCGCACGAGGATGGGATGTTTGTCGCGATCGTTGTAGCGCTCGAGCCCGAAGGGTACGGTACCCGCGCTGAGGGCGGCCATGGCGGTGGGAGAGTCGTCCACCATGCGGATCTGCAAGGTCGCAGTGCGCCCAAGAATCTCTTTGGCCTTGGCCACGTCCTGGACACCCGGCAACTGCACCACGATGCGGTCGGCTCCTTGCTGCTGAATGATGGGCTCGGCCACGCCCAGTTCGTTGATGCGGTTATGCAGAGTGGTGATGTTCTGCTTGATTGCGTTGGACTGGACCAATGTCGTGGCCGCATCGGTGAGTTTGGCTATCAGGGGAAACTTGCCGTCGTTGGACGGGGCATCGGTAAATACCATGTCGGGCATGCGCCGGCGCAGGTCCGAGGTGGCGGCATCGCGAGCCTCGGCACTGTCGAACTTGGTCACGATGGACAGATCGACACGATCGACGCTGGCGTTCTTGATATTGTTGTCGCGCAGGTTGGTACGGACGTCGCTGGCGAGCGAGTCGTAGCGGCCCGTCAGGGCGCCATGCATATCGACTTGCAGCAAAAAGTGGACACCCCCGCGCAGATCCAGGCCCAGGTACATGGGATTGGCGCCCAGCGACGAAAGCCAGTTGGGCGAGGCGGACACCAGGTTCAGCGCTACTGTGTAGCCGGGATCGGAAGGATCCGGGTTGAGGGCTTTCTCAATGGCGTCTTTGGCCTTGAGCTGTATATCGGTGGTTGCAAAACGCACCCGAATCGTGCCGCTGGGGCCATTTTGTTCAAAATAGGCGCCTGTTGACTCGATATGCTCGCCTTGAAGTATGGCCTCGACTTTCTTGAGGACGTCGTTGTCGACTTTGACCGTCGATTTGGCGCCGGCAATCTGCACTGCCGGCGATTCACCGAAAAAATTGGGCAGCGTATAGAGCAACCCTATGATTACGGCGGCAAGGACAGTAAGGTATTTCCAGAGAGGATAACGGTTCATTGTCGATCAACAGACTAAAGCGTGAAAACAAGCCCGGATCGGGATCCGGGGTACGAGTGCCGCGCTTACAGCGCCTTGATGGTGCCTTTGGGCAATATCGTGGTTATGGCTGTTCTTTGCAGGACAGTTTCAACGGGCTTGTCGGCCAGGTTGGCGATTTCAAGGGTGATGTAGCTGTCGCTGACCTTGGTGACTTTGCCCAGCATGCCGCCCGAGGTAATGACTTCGTCGCCTTTGGACAGCGCCGCCACCATGTTGCGGTGTTCTTTCTGACGTTTCATCTGCGGACGAATCATCAGGAAGTAAAGAATGACGAACATCAAAATGATGGGCAGCATGCCCATCAAGGCATTTTCCCCACCAGCGGCACTGCCTGTGGCTTGAGCGGTAACAAGTTTAAGGGTGTCAACTGCGAGCATTCGTAACTCCTGAAATTTTTTAATTAACTCTCTATTGTAGCGATATCTGGCTTAATCGATACCCCGTGCCCGATTTCGGACAAATTCGCTGCGCCAGTGTTCGAAGCTGCCGGCGGCGATCGCATCGCGCATTTCCTGCATCAGATTCAGGTAATAGTGCAGGTTATGCACTGTATTGAGGCGGGCGCCGGTAATTTCGTTGGCGCGCTGCAGGTGATGCAGGTAGGCGCGCGAAAAATGCGTGCAAGTATGGCATGAACATGTGGAGTCGAGGGGGCGGGTGTCGTCGCGATAGCGGGCGTTGCGTATTTTAATATCGCCGAACCGGGTGAATAGCCAGCCGTTGCGGGCATTGCGCGTGGGCATCACGCAATCGAACATGTCGACGCCGCGGCTGACTCCCTCGACCAGATCCTCGGGGGTGCCTACCCCCATCAGGTAGCGGGGCGCCTGCGCGGGAAGCCGTGGGGCAACATGCGCCAGTACGCGCATCATTTCTTCTTTGGGCTCCCCGACCGACAATCCGCCGATGGCGTAGCCATGAAAGCCGATGTCGGTCAGGCCTGCCAGCGACTCGTCGCGCAGGTTTTCGAACATGCCGCCCTGGACGATGCCGAACAGCGCATTGGGGTTCTGCAAGGCGTCGAAAGCGACGCGCGAGCGTTGGGCCCAGCGCAGCGACATGCGCATCGATTGGGCCGCTTCGTCGGACGTGGCCGGGCGCCCGTCTATGGTGTAGGGGGTGCATTCGTCGAACACCATGGCTATATCGGAATTCAGTGCCCGCTGGATGCGCATGGACTCTTCGGGAGTTAAAAACAGCCTGGAGCCATCGATGGGCGAGGCGAATTTCACCCCTTCTTCGGTGATTTTTCGCAAACCGTTCAGGCTGAAGACCTGGAATCCGCCGGAATCGGTCAGGATGGGTCTGGGCCATTGCATGAAGCCATGCAGGCCCTGGTGCTTTTCCATGACCTCGGTGCCGGGTCTCAGCCACAGATGGAAGGTGTTGCCCAGCACGATCTGCGCTCCGACCTCGTCGAGTTCGTGAGGCAGCATGGCCTTGACGCTGCCATAGGTGCCTACCGGCATGAAGATGGGGGTTTCCACCACGCCGTGGTTGAGCGTCATGCGGCCGCGGCGCGCGGCGCCATCGGTGGCTAAAAGTTCGAATTGCAGGCCGGTCATGACTTGGGAGTTTCTATAAACATGGCATCGCCGTAGCTGAAAAAGCGGTATCTGGATTGAATGGCGTGCGCGTAGGCGCGCCGGATGGGCTCCATGCCGGCCAATGCCGAAACGAGCATCAGCAGCGTGGATTGCGGCAGGTGAAAATTGGTAATCAGGGCGTCGACGTTGCTGAAACGGTAGCCGGGAGTAATGAACAGGCTGGTATCGCCCTCGGCGGGCCCGGCGCCGGGGGCATGCCGTGCCGCCGATTCCAGCGCGCGCACGCTGGTTGTCCCCACCGCGATGACACGCCCTCCGGCGGCGCGGGTGGCGTGAACCTGCTCCAGGGTTTGCTCAGACACTGAGTAGCGTTCGGTATGCATAATGTGCTCGCTCAGGTTTTCAACGCGCACCGGCTGGAATGTTCCCGCGCCGACATGCAGGGTAACGAAGGCTTGCTGCACTCCGAGAGCGGCCAATCGGGCCAGCATGGCTGTGTCGAAATGCAGGCCGGCCGTCGGCGCCGCGACGGCGCCGGGCTCACGGGCATACACTGTCTGGTAGCGTTCGTCGTCATCCCGCCCGGCCGCGTGCTCTATGTATGGCGGCAAGGGGGTGGCGCCGTGGCGGTCGAGCAGGTCGAGCACGCGCTCGGGGAATTCGAGTTCGAACAATTCACCCTGGCGGCCCAGCACTTTGACGCTGAACGCCTCGGCTATCATCAGCACACTGCCGGCCTTGGGCGATTTGCTGGCCTTCAGATGAGCCAGGGCGATATTGGGCTCGGTGATGCGTTCGACCAGTATTTCTATTTTTCCGCCGCTTTCCTTGTGTCCGCGCAATCGCGCCTTGATGACGCGAGTGTCGTTGAAGACCAGCAGGTCGCGAGGTTTGAGTAGTCCGGGCAAGTCGATGAAGCGCCGATCATGCAGGGCACCCGTTGTATCAATATGCAACAATCTGCTGCCGGCGCGTTCGGCGGCCGGCGACTGGGCAATCAGTTCGGGAGGCAGTTCGTAGTCGAACTGCGAGAGTTGAAGCTTGGGATTCACACGAAAAGTCTTGGCGTTGGGGCGCGATTCTGGACGCGCCGGGATTGAGGCTGGTCCGTATTTTAAGCTGCGGCGGCGAGTTTCTGCTTGGACACAGCCCAACTGGAGACCTTCTTTGGTTATGCTGATGGTTTTCTGGGCAGGAAATAGAGTGTCGCCATGTTTGCATATGCATTAGAAAAAGGGTTGCAAGGCCTGCGCCGCCGCGGCTTGCAATGGGCCGCCTGCGGCGCGTTGCTGTGGCCGGCGGCTGCCGCTGTCGGCCAGGGCCTGCCTGCCGAGCTGAGCAAGGCGTGGCAGGCTACCCATTTGCCTGAAAGCTCCCTGTCGCTCGTCGTGCAAGAGGTCGATGGGCCGCGCCTGGCTGATGTCAACGGCACCGTGCCGCGCAATCCGGCGTCGGTCATGAAAATGGTGACAACCTGGAGCGCCTTGTCCGGCCTGGGGCCGGACTATGCCTGGCGCACGACTTTCCTGGCCAAAGACGGCGGTCGGCCGGATGCGGAGGGCACTTTGCGCGGGCCTTTGTATTTGAAGGCGGGCGGCGATCCCCTGCTTAAAATCGAAGACTTATGGTCTTTGCTGCGCGAATTGCGCCTGCGCGGCATCAAGAACCTGTCTGAAGTGGTGGTCGATCGCTCCATGTTCGGCCAGGTTGCAACCGACCCCGGGGAGTTCGATGGGGCGGCCGACCGGCCATATAACGCCAGCCCCGATGCCCTGATGGTGGGCCTGGGAGCCGTGCGCCTGGTGTTTCAGCCCGATGCGCGGGCGCATAAGTGGATTCCCATTGTCGACCCACCGGTACCCGGCGTGCGTATCAGCGGCGATATCAAATGGAGCGGCGCGACGTGCCCCGGTTCACCCGCCATTTCCACCGACGTCAGCAATGGCGGCAAAGAGGTGATTATCCATGTCGGCGGCACCGCGGCGGGCTCGTGCGGCGAATTCAGCGTGTATCGTCTGGTCATGTCGCAGCCTGAGTATTTTTCGGCTGTCTTTCAGATGCTGTGGAAAGAACTGGGGGGCACCTTGGGCAGCGGTATTCACCCCGGTCGCGTCCCGCCCGGAGCCACCCCGGTGGTCTGGCACGACTCTGCCAGTCTGGCCGACACCATACGTCTGATCAACAAGCAAAGCAATAATGTCATGGCGCGCACGGTCCTGCTGACACTCGGGGCTGAAAAGCTGGGGCCGGGCGCCACCATGGACTCGGGCGGCAAGGCGGCCTTGGCCGTGCTCCAAGGCCAGAAGGTGGATACCCGTGGGTGGGTGATCGATAATGGTGCGGGCCTGGCGCGAAATGCCCGGCTTACCGCTGCCGGCCTGAGCCAGATGCTCGGCGTCGTGTGGCATTCGCCCATGATGTCCGAATTCATGTCGTCTCTGGCCATAGCCGGCGTCGATGGCACCGTCAAGCGTCGATTGCGCAGCGATGAGGTCAAAGGCATGGCGCATTTGAAGACTGGAACCTTGCGTGACTCGCGCGCTCTGGCCGGGTACGTTCTGGGGGCCAGCGGGAAACGCTATATTGTGGTCAGCCTGGTCAACGACGAACGGTCGGGGGCTGTCCGGAGCTTTGACGATGCGCTTGTTACCTGGCTGGCGGATCGCTGACCGGAGTTTGACCCATCATTTTATGGAAACACCATGCCCGTACACGAAATTCGCCATCCTCTGATACGTCACAAACTCGGTTTGCTGCGCCGCGCCGATCTCAGCACCAAGAATTTCCGCGAGATGTCCCAGGAAATCGCGGCGCTGCTGACGTACGAGGCCTCGAAAGACCTGCCTTTGGAGCCGCATACGATCACGGGATGGAGCGGCGAGGTGGCGGTGGAGAAGCTGGCCGGGAAAAAGGTAACGGTGGTGCCTATTTTGCGTGCCGGCATAGGCATGCTCGACGGGGTGCTTAGCCTGATCCCGGGAGCCAAGGTCAGTGTCGTGGGTATTGCCCGCAACGAAGAAACTTTGCAGGCGCAGACCTATCTCGAGCGTCTGGTGGGCGAGCTCGACCAGCGCCTTGCCTTGATCGTCGACCCGATGCTGGCGACCGGAGGATCCATGATGGCGACCATCGATATGCTCAAGAAGGCAGGCTGCCGCAATGTGCGGGCCCTGGTGCTGGTTGCCGCGCCCCGGGGTATCGAAGCGGTGCTGGCCCGGCATCCCGATGTGCACATTTATACCGCGTCCATCGATAGCCATCTGAACGAAAGCGGCTACATTATTCCAGGCCTGGGCGATGCCGGCGATCGCATTTTCGGTACGCGTCAAAAAGACGCCTGAGGCTTGCGCTATCTGGTGCCGGAGATCAGGCTTTCTGTGGATTTGCTAATGATTGCTAACGTTTCCTTATTTTTTGTCCAGAGCTTGGGCTGCAGAAGGAGTAGCATCAAGCTTCAATGTCTATGACGGGCGGTTTCATGCGTTTGGTTTCCCTGGCAGGTGCGGCGGTTCTGATGTGGTGGCTTGGCCTGGCGCCCGCCATGGCGGGCCTGTGCGAAGTTCCGTTCATGCACGACGGCGGTGCGGTGCAACTGACCGGGTCGGGCGGCGTGCAGTTGGGCGCCGACCTCGGTTTCTCGAACGTCAAAAAACGGGCGGCCGATGATTGCGAAGCCCATGTGCAAGGCACGGCTACATTTGGCCTGGGCGGTTTGCCGCCGGGCAAATCCAGAATCGATTACTGGATGACGGTGCGAAACGGCAAGGCCAGCTTCGAGCGTAGCGATGCCACCGGGAAACGCGTGCCGGTTCATGGCAAGTTCGATTTGCGCATGCTCGGCTTGTTTGCGTACGACCGGCCGCTGACCCGGTCGGGGCAGACCTTCCCCGCGCAGACATTTCAGATCAATGTCGATCACCAGGCCCTGCAGACTCAGCCTGTCGTGGTGCACACGGGGGAAAAAACCGTGGGTGAGCGGCAATCCATCCAGACCGCCGCGGGCAGTCAGTCGTGCTGGCCGGTTCGCTATACGCGCGTCATCGACCCCACGCAGGCTTCCTTCAACGGGCTGGTGTTGCCGATTCCGGGTATGACCTCGTCGGTCACCGACTGGTTCTGCCCCGGCGTGAACATGGTGATGAAACAGGAAAGCCAGCAGCAGGGCCTGTCCTCGGTGGTCGAGGTATCCAGCCTGCACTAGAGGCAAGGTGTGGGGGATTTGTTTTTTCATAGCCGTTCCTGCGCTGCGCCGGGAACGAGGCGGTGCGGTTCCGCCGGTAGATGATTTCAGTAGTTCTTCCGTTTCAACCCTGTAAAGGAGCTAGTCATGGCTGCAAAAGATACCGCGAAAGATACGCAAGCAAGTGAAGATCAATTCATTGAAAGCGTTAAAGATAGCCTGGACGATGCCGAGAAGCTGTTGCGCGAGGCGGCCGACGCCACCGGCGACAAGGCGGCGGAGTTGCGGGAACGGGCAATGCGATCCCTGCGCCGCACCCGCGAAACGCTGTACGAAACCCAGGATGCTTTGCTGACCAGGGGACGACACGCGGCGCGTGCCACCGACGATTATGTGCACGACAATCCCTGGCAGGCCATTGGCATAGCCGGCTTGACGGGGCTGTTGGTGGGCATGCTGATCAGCCGTCGTTAAACCTGCCGCATTCCTGCCCGTACGAAGAAGTGCGGGCGGGAATGCGGTTTTTAGAAAAATAAATTATGGCGCTCAGACATTCTGTAGGGGAAATGGCCGGCACGCTGCTGTCCATCGTGCGTACACGCCTCGAGCTTTTTGCATTGGAAGCCTCTGGCCAAAAGGTGCGTTTGTTCAAGCTGTTGGGCATGGCGTTTGCGGCATTGCTGTTTTCAAGTTTGGCGATTCTGGTTTTTTCCATTGCAGTCGCGTTGTACTTCTGGCCCACCGAAGAACGCTATCTGGCGCTTGGCGGATTGGCACTGGTGTATGGTCTGCTGGGCCTGGGGTTTTTCTGGGCGGTGCGGCAGGCATTGCTGTACGGGCCCACGCCGTTCGCGGCAACGCTCGATGAGTTGAGGCGCGACGTGGCCCTGGTGGGTCGCCTGAGCGATCCGGCCCCGGGGGCCGACGATCCGCACAAAACGGAGGCATCATGAAAGTCTTTCTTGCGGCCCGCAAGCTCCTGCGCGTCGCTGCGTGCGCGGGTCATGACGGAGGCATCTCATGAACGCCCGCGCCCAGCGCAGCCAGCAGGAATTGCGCATTGAAATGCTGCGTGCAAGGGCCGCCCTGGAACGGCAGGCGCTGCGTCGCCATGCCCGGGAGGTCGGCGAAAACCTGAAGCCTGCTTCCCTGCTGCACGGGATCCTGCCCGCGGTATCAAACAAGAGCGTCAACTGGTTGCTCCAGGGGCTCACCCTGACGCGGCGCTATCCTTTGTTGTTGACGGGAGTGTCGGCTTTGCTGTCGGGCAGAAGGCGGGGCCGCAACTGGCTGCGCCTGGGCGCCGGCGTGCTGCTGGGCTGGCAGGTGGTCCGCTCCATGATGCCGGCCGATTCGAAACGGGCGAAAAAGAGCTGAATCGCAAGCATTGGCAGGGGGCTTGTGCCCATCCCGGTCGATTCAATGGCCATCGTGTGTCGGGTGGCCACAAGGGGCTGCCCCTACGTTTTATGATAATCCCAGATCTTGCCACATGGCGTCGACCCGGGCTTTTACCGCGCCATCCATGACTATGGGGGTACCCCATTCACGCAGGGTCTCGCCTGGCCATTTGTTGGTGGCATCCAGCCCCATCTTTCCACCCAGGCCCGACACCGGCGAAGCGAAATCCAGGTAATCGATAGGCGTGTTTTCAACCAGCACGGTATCGCGCACCGGATCCATGCGAGTCGTCATCGCCCAGATTACCTCTTGCCAGTTGCGCGGGTCGATGTCGTGATCGACGACCACAATGAATTTGGTGTACATGAACTGGCGCAGCACGCTCCACAGGCCGAACATGACGCGCTTGGCGTGTCCGGGATACTGCTTGCGGATCGACACCACGGCCAGGCGGTAGCTGCAGCCCTCGGGGGGCAGATAAAAATCCACGATTTCAGGCAGTTGGCGCTTGAGCAGGGGGACGAACACTTCGTTCAGCGCCACGCCCAGCACAGCGGGTTCGTCGGGAGGCTTGCCGGTATAGGTGCTGTGGTAAATGGGTTTGCGGCGCATGGTAATGCGCTCGACGGTGAAGACCGGAAACCAGTCCTGTTCGTTGTAATAACCGGTGTGGTCGCCGTAAGGCCCTTCCAGCGCCATTTCATAGCTTCTGTCGGCGGGGCCCTTGGTGCCGTCTGGAACGACCAGCGGAGCTGCGCGTGGATCGCTGGCCGGCAGCAGATGGCCTTCAAGCACTATCTCCGCAAAGGCCGGAACGGAAAGGTCGCTGCCCAGGGCTTTGCTTACTTCGGTGCGGGATCCTCGCAGCAAGCCCGCAAACTGGTATTCGGACAGGCTGTCGGGAACGGGGGTAACTGCACCCAGTATGGTGGCGGGGTCGGCGCCGAGCGCTACGGCGACAGGAAAGGGAGTGCCGGGATGAGTGAGCGTGTGGTCCCGAAAATCCAGAGCCCCGCCGCGGTGCGAGAGCCAGCGCATGATGAGCTTGTTGCGACCGATCAGCTGTTGCCGGTAAATGCCGAGGTTCTGGCGGCGGGCCTTGGGGCCGCGTGTAATGACCAGGCCCCAGGTCAACAGCGGAGCGACGTCGCCCGGCCAACAGCGCTGCAGCGGAATCTGATTCAGATCCACCTCGTCGCCTTCCAGCACGATTTCCTGGCAGGCCGGATTCTTGACGGTTTTGGGACTCATGTCCCACAGGGCCGCCTTGAGCATGGATACTTTGGCGAGCGCATCGCGGAACCCTCGGGGGGGCTCGGGTTCGCGCAGGGAGGCCAGCAGCTCCCCGGTGTCGCGCAGGGCGCTTACATCATTCGCGCCCATCCCCCACGCGACCCGTTTCGGCGTTCCGAACAAATTGGTCAGTACCGGCATGGCCGCGGGGCGTCCGCCATGTGCCGCCTGTTCGAACAGCAGGGCGGGACCGTTGGCTCGCAGCACGCGATCGCTGATCTCGGTCATTTCCAGGTCGGTCGATACAGGATGCCGGATGCGCTTGAGTTCGCCCGCACTTTCAAGCTGCGCTATAAAGTCTCTGAGGTCACGATATTTCACAGAATCCTGCCAATTTGGTTACATTTGAATCGCAGGACTAAGGTTAACATCGACTTTACTCATTTTATTGGGCTGGGCCAGGATGGCCGACATTAGTTCGGAAAATCTACTCACTCGATCCGCCCGCGGGTTCGTAAACCAACTCGGGGAATTCGTTCACGTTTCGGCGATCTACCTCGGCATTGCAGTGTTGGTGACACTGGTGCTGAGCCTGACCGTGCCCTCGTTGCGCCTGCAGTCCCAACAAATGCACGCGGCCTTGCTGGCTACCCTGCGTCCCGACGCGATGCAGGGAGGCATGACAGGCTCGTTCGCCCAGGCCAACGACGACATGCTGGCCGCCTCGCTGCAACCGGAAATCGAGGAACCCGCGCCCGCGGCAGGCACCGCCCCCCAGGGATCGGCCCTTCCGCCTTCCACTCCGGCCCCGGTGGCCAAAAAGCCGGTTCCGGTGCCCAAGGCCGACATTGCTTCGGCCGCAGACTTCACTCATGCCCTGCGGGCTTCGGCCGATAGCCTGTCGATTCCCAATGTGAGCAAGGCACAGTTGCAGGCTTTGCGCAGTTATATCGCCCGTAAGTACCAGATTGCCTATAACGCCGCCGGCGTGCTGATCAAGACCGCATTCACCGTGGGCAGGGAACAGCATCTCGATCCGCAATTATTGCTTGCCGTGATTGCCATCGAATCGCGCTATAACCCGCTTGCCGAGAGCCATGTAGGGGCCCAGGGCCTGATGCAGGTCATGGCCAATGTTCATAAAGACAAGTTTGCGCGGTTTGGCGGCGGGTCGGCCGCGGCCTTGAATCCGATTGCCAATATACGCGTCGGTTCGCAGATTTTGCAGGACTGCATCAAGCGGCGCGGCTCGGTCGAAGGCGGGCTGGCATGCTATGTAGGCTCTACCGGCCCCGGCGATGGCGGCTACGGCGCCAAGGTGCTGGCCGAGCGACGCCGCATTGCGCTGGCCTCGGGGATTCCCATCGGGCACAAGTAGCCTGCCGGCTTTCAAGCCAGAAAGCGTTCAATCCTGCTGATGGCTTCCTGCAAACGATCCAGCCCCGTCGCGTACGAAAAGCGCATGCTGTGGCGTGCATGGGCCGGCCCGAAATCGCGCCCCGGCACGGCGGCCACGCTGGCTTCATGCAGCAGGCGATGGGAAAAATCATCGCTGTCCTGGCTGTGCGCGCGGATATCGGCATAAATATAGAACGCGCCGTCCGGTATCGCCGGCACATGCAGGTTCAAACGCTCGAACTCGGGCAGCAGGTAATCGCGCCGTTGCTTGAACGACAGGCGCCGATTTTCATAAATGCGCATGACTTCGGGTTCGAAGCACGTCAGTGCGGCGTGTTGCGCCAGCGAGGGGGCGCAGATCGCCAGGCTTGCGGCCAGCTTTTCGATGGCCGGCACCATGGATTCAGGGGCGATCAGCCAGCCCAGCCGCCAGCCCGTCATGTGGAAATATTTGGAGAAGCTGTTGATGACAATGACGTTGTCATCAAGGGTGAGGGCGCTTTGCGGCGTGTCGCCGTAGTACAGCCCCAGGTATATTTCGTCCATGATGATAAAGCCGTCGCGCTGCCTGACCTCGGCAATCAGGGCCCGCATATCTTCCCGGGCAATGCTTGTGCCGGTCGGATTGCTGGGCGAGGCGATCAGGACGCCGCGTGTCGCAGGACCCCAGTTGGCCCTAATGTCGGCGGCGCTCAGTTGGAAACGTTGCTCCGCCGAGCAAGGGACGAGGCGCGGGGTGCCGCCCGCTCCCATGATGAAATTCTGGTTGGCCGGGTAGGATGGGTCGGGCATGAGGATTTCGTCGCCCGGGTTGATAAGCGCCATGCTGACCAGCAGCAGGGCGCCCGATGCGCCGGATGTCACGATGACCCGCTTCGGATCTATGGCCGCGGAAAAGTGCGTTGAATAATAATGGGCGATGGCCTCGCGCAGTGGCGCAATGCCGGCCGGTGGGGTGTAGCCGCTCAGTCCGGCGTGGGCGGCGCGATTCAGTGTTTCGAGAACCTGGGGCGGCGCCGTGAAATCGGGTTCGCCAATGCCCAGGCTGATGACATCCCTGCCTTGCGCATTGAGCGCATTGGCCTGTTTGAAGAGTTCCACAGCGTAGAATGGCATGACTTGTTCGGTACGCTTGGCAAGACGGGGCATAAGACTGGCTTCTCGGGCAAAAAGAATGATTGTAGAGCGACTCGCCGCTCGGCGTGAATATTTGGAATATCTGTTCGTAAGGAATCGTGGTATGCAGCCTTCTTCTCGTCGTTCTTTTCTGATGGGACGCCGCC
The DNA here is from genome assembly GCF_054781135.1 of Paralcaligenes ginsengisoli. Classification (NCBI taxonomy): domain Bacteria; kingdom Pseudomonadati; phylum Pseudomonadota; class Betaproteobacteria; order Burkholderiales; family Alcaligenaceae; genus Paralcaligenes; species Paralcaligenes ginsengisoli. Next base: position 28,203 of record NZ_BAAGUZ010000050.1, on the reverse strand, counting down.
CTTCCCAAAACCCCTGGGATAATTTCTGCCAGCGTATCCGCCGCAGCGTCGCGGGCAGTTTCTTCGACTACGGCACCGATCAGGGCGTGGGCAGCGGGCGCCTGGTTCCCCTGGAGGCAAGCGATGCGCACCATGCGCGTGCCCTGTGTGCCGAGTATGGCGTAATCATGGCTCTGGGGGGAGTGCCCCAGGTGGCTACCCCCCTGGGCCAGCCGGTACTGTGGGTGGAACCCGGGTACGAGATGGCCGGTTTCCGGCGCCTGACGGAAGGCGGCAGTCAATGGTTCGTACAGCCCGGATGCATGCTGGGCGAACTGGAAGCGGCGGGTCTGCATCAATTCGCCGACGCGCCGGGCTACCTCACCGTGGCCGCCTGGCTGGCCGACCGCACCTTGTGCGACTGGAATTCGGGTGAAACCTTCAAGTCGGGCCTGGCCCATGCTTCGGTCCTGCTGGCCGATGGAACCAGCGCGAAACTGGGTCCGTTTGGCGAAAAAAACCGGCAGCCCCTCGAGACCCTGACGTTGCAGCGGCTGGTGCCGGACCTGTTTCAATTGGCCGGCAAGACCGAAGCGCAGGCCTGCAGGCGGCTTGCCCCCTGGCCCGCCCGCTATCGTCTCGACGCGTTGTTGCCGTGCGAGGGACAAACGGTCAATCTGGCCCACTTGCTGCTTGGGCATGGGGGCGCCTTGGGTTGGGTGGAGTGGGTGGTACTGAACGAACTGACGGCGGCTGAGTCCGCTCCTGTCGAACGTCCGGCCTTTACCACGCACCACGACAGTTCCGAAGACGAAGCCTGGTTTTTTGCCGCCGATCTGGACTCCCAGGTCAAGGCGCTGTTCGATCCTTCCGGCATTTATCCATATATGGGCCAGGATATATAGGATTTTGGCATTGTGGCCATTTATGGCCACGGCCCTGCCATTAATTTGTGGCTGGGGCTAGAATGAGCGTCTCTCACTTTAAAACAGCCTATAAAGAAACATCATGGAAGATAATATTCGCAAGGCGGCTCTTGAATATCACGAGCATGGGCGCCCTGGAAAAATCTCGGTTACTCCAACCAAACAGCTTTTCAGCCAGCGCGATCTGGCGCTGGCGTATACGCCCGGGGTGGCCGCGGCTTGCGAAGAAATCGTGGCGGATCCCGTCAATGCCTACCGCTACACCGCGCGCGGCAATCTGGTGGGGGTCATCACCAACGGCACCGCCGTGCTGGGCCTGGGCAATATCGGCCCCCTGGCGTCCAAGCCCGTCATGGAGGGCAAGGCCGTACTGTTCAAGAAGTTTGCCGATATCGATGTGTTCGATATCGAAATCAACGAAACCGATCCCGACAAGCTGGTTGAAATCATCGCCGGCCTCGAGCCGACCTTCGGCGGCATCAACCTTGAAGACATCAAGGCTCCTGAATGTTTTACGGTCGAACGCAAATTGCGCGAGCGCATGCGCATACCGGTATTTCACGACGACCAGCACGGTACGGCCATTTGCGTGTCGGCGGCATTCATCGGTGGGCTGGAGGTCGTCAAGAAGGCCATCGATCAGGTCAAGGTAGTGGTGTCGGGCGCCGGCGCGGCCGCGCTGGCCTGCCTCGACCTGATGGTCGATCTGGGTTTGCCTGTCGGGAACATCTGGATTTCCGACATCGAGGGCGTGGTCTACAAGGGCCGCAAGGTGCTGATGGATCCCGACAAGGAACGCTTTGCGCAGGATACCAAGGCGCGTACCCTGGCCGATATCATTGATGGCGCCGATGTGTTTCTGGGCCTGTCCGCAGGAAACGTCCTCAAGCCGGAAATGGTGGCCAAAATGGGGCCGTCGCCGCTTATTCTTGCCCTGGCCAATCCCAGCCCCGAAATCCTGCCCGAAGTGGCTCATGCCGTGCGCGACGACATCGTCATGGCGACCGGGCGGTCCGACTACCCCAACCAGGTCAACAATGTCCTGTGCTTTCCGTATATCTTCCGGGGGGCGCTCGACGTCGGCGCCACAACCATTACCCGCGGTATGGAAAAGGCCGCCGTCCACGCCATATGCAAGCTGGCGCAGGAAGAACAGAACGAAGTCGTGGCCGCGGCCTATGGCACTTACGGAGTGTCGTTCGGTCGCGATTACCTGATTCCCAAGCCTTTCGACCCACGCCTGATCGTGCGCATCGCGGTCGCGGTTGCCAAGGCCGCCATGGAAGACGGCGTGGCCACGCGGCCCCTTGCCGACCTTGACGGCTACACCGAGCAATTGCAGCAGTTCGTGTATCGCTCGGGCTCTTTCATGAAGCCGCTGTTTTCCATTGCCAAGGGCCTGGTGCGCGATGGTGGAAAGTCGCGCATTGTCTTTGCCGAAGGCGAGGAAGAAAGGGTATTGCGGGCCGTGCAGGTGGTTGTCGACGAAAAGCTCGCCAAGCCCATACTGATCGGCCGCCCCGCTGTGCTGCAGGCCCGCATTGAAAAATTTGGGCTGCGCCTGCGGCTCGGCGTCGACGTCGAAGTAACCAATACTGAATACGACGAACGCTTCCATCAGTACTGGACCACATACTGGGAGCTCATGTGCCGCCACGGTATCAGCAAGGAAATGGCCCGGGTCGAAATGCGCCGCCGCCTGACGCTGATCGGCGCCATGATGGTGCACCTGGGCGACGCCGACGGCATGGTGTGCGGCACGGTGGGTACCTACGCCAATCACCTGCAGTTCATCGACGAAGTCATCGGCAAATCGGCCGGGGCCAGAACCTATGCAGCCATGAATATCCTTCTGCTGGCCGAGCGTACGGTGGCTTTGGTCGATACCCATGTCAACGACGATCCCAATGCTGAACAAATCGCCGAAATCACGCTTGCCGCCGCCGCCGAAATGCGCCGCCTCAACGTCGAGCCCAAGGTCGCCTTGCTGTCGCGCTCGAATTTCGGTTCCGGCAGCTCCGCTTCCGGCAAGAAGATGCGCGAAGCGCTGGAACTGATACGCGAACGCGCTCCCGAGCTTGAAATCGATGGGGAAATGCATGGCGACTGCGCGCTCGACGAAGCCTTGCGGCAACGCATACTGCCGTCCACCACGCTCAAGGGCGAAGCCAACCTGCTTGTGTGTCCCAACGTCGATTCGGGCAATATTGCCTATAACCTGCTTAAAACGGCTGCGGGCGGCAATGTGGCCGTTGGCCCGTTCCTGCTGGGGGTCAATGCGCCGGTGCATATCCTGACGTCGAGTTCAACAGTGCGTCGGATCGTGAACATGACGGCGCTGACAGTGGTCGATGCCAACACTCCGCGCTAACGAAAAACCGGTATCCGTTGTCGACTCATCCTTGCCCACTGGTTTGGTTCTGACCGGGGGCGGGGCGCGGGCGGCTTACCAGGTGGGGGTGCTGCAGGGGGTGCTCGATATTCTCGACCCTGCGCATTCGGCCCAGTTTTCGAACCCCTTCAAAGTGATTTGCGGTTCGTCGGCGGGGGCTATCAATGCGGTGGCTCTCGGGTGCCACGCCAACGCGCCGCATGTGGCGCTCGATCACATTCGGCGCCTCTGGGAAAACCTGCATACCGGGATGGTCTACAAGGCCGACAGCGCCGGTCTTGTTTTCACGGGCCTGCGCTGGCTGGGCATGTTGTCGCTGGGGTGGCTGGTTCCCCATATGCGCAACCGGAATCCGCGTTCCCTGCTCGATAATCGGCCGCTTGTCGAGCTGCTTTCGGCAACCCTGGATTTCGACCGGCTGCATCAGAACCTGAGCCTGGGGCATCTGGAAGCCCTGGCGATTACGGCTTCCGGCTATACCAGCGGCGAACACCTGACGTTTTACCAGTCGCATCGCACGATACAGCCCTGGCGTCGTTCCTTGCGCCGCGCCGTGCCCTGCAATATTGACGTAACGCACCTGATGGCTTCCAGTTCCATTCCATTCATATTTCCGGCCGAGGCCATGTCCCTGGGCAGCCAGGTCGAATGGTGCGGTGACGGTTCGATGCGTCAGTTGGCGCCCCTGAGCCCGGCCATACATCTGGGTGCGAAAAAAATATTCGTAATCGGCACCGGCCATCAGGACGATACCCATCCCGAATTGCGCCAGGAAGACCCCAAATATCCCACTTTGGCTCAAATCGGAGGGCAAGCTTTATCGAATATTTTCCTGGATAGCCTGTCCATGGACCTTGAACGCATGGACCGTATCAACGAACTGCTTGCGCAATTGCCCCCGAATGCATTACAAAGCCAAACGCTGCGCCCGGTGAGCACCTTGGCAATTACCCCTAGCCGTTCGCTGGATGGAATAGCCATGGAGCATCTGGATCAAATGCCGCGCGCTGCCCGTACCCTTTTTCGCGTTCTCGGTGTATCGTCGGGTTCAGGCTCGTCAACCGGTGGTGCACTTATTTCGTATTTGTTGTTCGAGGCCAGCTATACGCAAGCGCTCATTCGTTTGGGTCGTGCCGATAGCATGAGCCATGTTGAAGAAGTCCAGGCGTTTTTCAAGGAGACGTAACAATGGCCCCAGCACAGTCATTGCAAAAAAAACTGCAGAAAAGTGGTTTGCTCGACGTTTCCTCGATTTCGCAGGAAGAGGTGGTCAATGCGGCAAACACCTTGGGCATGACGGTTTTCGTCGTCGATTGCGATCGGGCCCGCAGCTGTTCGGCTGTATTGAGGGCCATTGCGAAAGCGGTCGATTTCCCTGAGTACTTCGGCAGTAATCTTGACGCCTTGTCGGACTGCCTGTGCGATACCGTGCTCGACCAAAAGATCGGGGCAGTATTGTGGCTGCACAATCTGCATTCGGGCGATCCGGTGCTGGCCGCCGACGCGGCCGCCATTGAAAGCGTGTGCGCCGACACCGTAGAGTTCGCCGTCAACAATGATCGTTATTTTGCGTATGTGGTCGAGCATGCGGGCAAGCATCCCGACCCGGAGCCTGGCGTGGCGCCAACCCCTTATGCGGGGCATCGCTCGCACGAATAAGCCTGCGTCTCAGACCCAGCGCTGCAGGGCGCTGGCCGCGGCGACCAGTGCCAGGCCCGCGGTTTCCGTGCGTAGAACGCGTGCGCCGAATTGGATGGCTTCTATGCCGTGGCGCCTGGCCAGGGCCTGTTCGTCGTCCGACCATCCGCCCTCGGGGCCGATCAAAAACATCAGGCGCCTGGTTTGAGCCCGCAGGGCTTGCGACAGCGTCTGTTGCGCTTCCGGATGGCAAAACAGGGCTTGCCGCGCGGCGGAATCAGCTTGTTCCAGGCAGGCCCGCAGCGGCATGGGCGCATCGATTGCCATGAGGCGGTTGCGACCGCATTGCTCGCTGGCCGATTGTGCAATGCTTCGCCAGTGGCGCTGGCGCTTTTCGAGACGCTCGCCGCTGAGCTGCAATACGCTGCGCTGCGCGGTAATGGGAATCAGCCGCTGCACTCCCAGCTCGACCGCTTTCTCGATGATCCAGTCCATTTTGTCCCCGGCCGGTATGCCCTGGGCCAAGGTAATTTCGCCGGACAGTTCCACTTCGACCAGGCGTTGCGCGCCCAGTTCGGCATAGCCTTTTTTTCCTTCTGTCTGCAGGATGGCAGGATACTCGCCGCCGCGACCGTCGAACAGGACGATTTCTGCCCCGGCCTTGAGGCGCAAGACCCGTAATGCGTGGTGCGCAAGCTCCGCGGGCAATTCCAGGGATTGATGTGCGGTAAGGGGCAGGGGGCAATAAAAGCGCGATGTGGCCATGGCTGTGCTGGGAGTGCTTCGGGGCTGGCCCCGGGAAAATGGAATAGGTACCAGGCTGCTAAGGTAGCATGCGGGCATGCCGGAGAAAAGCGCGATCGCCGAGTAAAACGCCGGCGGGCAGGCTGCTTGTGCGGCCAGTGGTAAAATCCAGGGCTTTGCAAACCATATTGTTGCACCCAGGCTCTGCGGGGCTGAGTCATCTCTTGTGAGTTTTTAATGAGTCTATCGTCCGCCCAAGATTCATCCTTGGCCAATGCCATACGCGCGCTTGCCATGGATGCCGTTCAACAAGCCAATTCGGGCCATCCCGGGGCTCCGATGGGGATGGCCGATATCGCTGAAGTGTTGTGGACGCGGCATTTGCGCCATAACCCTGCCGATCCGGCATGGGCCGGCCGGGATCGTTTCGTGCTGTCGAACGGGCACGGGTCCATGTTGCTTTATTCTCTGCTGCACCTGAGCGGCTACGATCTGCCCGTAGAAGAGCTTAAAAACTTCAGGCAATTGCATTCCCGCACGCCCGGCCACCCCGAAGTGGGGGTGACTGCCGGGGTCGAAACAACCACCGGACCCCTCGGACAGGGTTTGGGCAATGCGGTCGGGATGGCCCTGGCGGAGGCTTTGCTGGCGCGGGAATTCAACCGGCCTGGCCACGCTGTGGTCGATCACCACACTTACGCCTTTGTCGGCGACGGCTGCCTCATGGAGGGGATTTCGCACGAAGTCAGCTCTCTGGCCGGCACACTGAAATTGTCCAAACTGATCGTCTTCTACGACGACAATGGCATTTCCATAGACGGTGAAGTCAAGAACTGGTTTGCCGACGATACGCCGAAGCGATTCGAAGGCTATGGCTGGAACGTGCTGCGCCATATCGATGGCCATGATGCGGCGGCCATCGACGCCGCCATTGTCCAGGCCAAACAACTGGCCTCCAAGGGGCAGGGCCCCACCCTGATCTGCTGCCGCACTGTCATAGGCAAGGGTGCCCCGAATGCGGCCGGTACCGAGAAGGTACATGGCGCGCCGCTGGGCAAAGACGAAATCGCCGCCGCGCGAGTGGCCCTGGACTGGCCGTATGCGCCATTCGAGATTCCCGCCGATATCTACCAACGCTGGGATGGCAAGCCTCGCGGAACAACGCTGCAGGCAGCGTGGCAAGATTGTTTCGATACCTACGCCCGCGCTTTTCCCGCCGAGGCGTCCGAATTGCGCCGGCGCCTGGCCGGCGAACTGCCTGCCGACTTTGCCGAGCAGGCCCGCGCGTTTGTGGCGGCCACTGCCGCCAAGGCCGAAACCGTGGCCAGCCGTAAGGCATCTCAGCTTGCAATCACCGCTTTTGCGCCGATTCTGCCCGAGTTCCTGGGTGGGTCGGCCGATCTTACCGGATCGAATTTCACCGACTGGAAAGGTGTCGTGCCGGTTCGTGCGACCACGCACGGCCTGCAGTTCGGGCGCCACATTAATTATGGGGTGCGCGAATTCGGCATGGCGGCCATCATGAATGGCATTGCCCTGCATGGCGGTTACCTGCCTTTTGGCGGTACGTTCCTGACGTTTTCCGATTATTCGCGCAATGCCCTGCGCATGGCGGCACTGATGAAGCAGCGCGTCGTGCATGTGTTCACTCACGACTCCATCGGCCTGGGCGAGGACGGCCCCACTCATCAATCGGTTGAGCATGCGGCCAGCCTGCGCCTGATCCCCAATCTGCACGTTTGGCGCCCCTGCGACACGACCGAAACGGCCGTGGCCTGGGTACAGGCCATTGAGCGGCCGGCCAGCCTGGGCATGCAGGTAAAAGACGGAGGCCCCAGTGCCTTGCTTTTATCGCGCCAGAATCTGCCTTTTGTCGAGCGCGACTCCCAAACCATGGCGGCAATTTCACGTGGCGGCTATGTGCTGCGCGATGCGGCCCAGGCCCGAGCCATCATTATTGCCACCGGTTCCGAAGTGGCCCTGGCCCTGGGAGCGCAAGAGCAGCTTGCCGCCAAGGGCATAGCGGTTCGGGTGGTGTCGATGCCCTGCACTCAGGTGTTCGACGCCCAGGACGCTGCCTGGCGCGCCGCCGTGTTGCCCAGAGGCCTGCCGCGGGTTGCGGTCGAGGCCGGCGTCACCGCAGGCTGGCACAAATATGTGGGGCTGGATGGCGCCGTGGTGGGCTTGGACACCTATGGCGAATCGGCCCCGGCGGGAGTTTTATTCAAGCATTTTGGCGTGACTGCCGAGCATGTGGCGGCGGCAGTCGAACAGGTTTTATAAAACAGGAGAGCAGCAATGACAATTCGCGTGGCGATTAACGGGTATGGACGTATAGGCCGCAATATTCTGCGTGCGCACTACGAAGACGGCAAAAAGCACGATATTGAAATCGTGGCCATCAACGATTTGGGTGCGCCCAAGACCAATGCCCACCTGACGCAATACGATACGGCCCACGGCAAATTTCCCGGCACGGTAACGGTCGACGGCGATTTCATGGTGGTCAACGGCGACAAGATCCGTGTGCTGGCCCAACGCAATCCCGCCGAACTGCCCTGGGGCGATTTGGGTGTGGATGTCGTGCTTGAATGCACCGGCTTTTTCACCAGCAAGGAAAAGGCCAGCGCGCATATCAAGGGCGGCGCCAAGAAAGTCATTATTTCGGCTCCCGGCGGCAAGGATGTCGACGCCACCATCGTCTACGGCGTCAACCACGGCGTTTTGAAGGCCAGCGATACGGTCATTTCCAACGCGTCGTGCACCACCAACTGCCTGGCTCCCCTGGTTCAGCCCTTGCACCAGAAGCTTGGCCTTGTGACTGGCCTGATGACCACCATTCACTCCTATACCAACGATCAGGTTCTGACCGATGTGTACCACGAGGACCTGCGGCGCGCCCGTTCCGCCACCATGAGCATGATTCCAACCAAAACCGGCGCCGCCGCGGCGGTTGGCCTGGTTCTGCCCGAACTCAATGGCAAGCTCGACGGTTATGCGATTCGTGTTCCGACCATCAATGTGTCTCTCGTCGATTTGTCTTTTGTGGCATCGCGTGAAACTTCAGTGGACGAAGTCAACGGTATTCTCAAGGCCGCATCCGAGCAAGGGCCGCTCAAGGGCATACTCGAGTACAGCACCGAGCCGCTGGTGTCGGTGGATTTCAACCATAATCCGGCGTCCAGTTCCGTCGACGCGGGCCTGACCAAAGTATCCGGCTCGCTGGTCAAGGTCTCGTCCTGGTATGACAACGAATGGGGTTTCTCCAATCGCATGCTGGATACCACGGTGGCCTTGATGTCGGCCAAATAGGCAGTCTGCCATCAATGCAAGGGCGGGGCGACCCGCCCTTGCCATATCCGTTACCTTGGTTTGGTGCTTCTTTATGTCTACAGTTAAAACTCTTGCTTCTTTGGCTCAATCCGGCGCGCTGGCGGGCAAGCGGGTATTCATCCGCTCCGATCTGAACGTGCCCTTCAACGAGTCGGGCGAAATCACCGAAGACACGCGCATACGCGCATCGGTTCCGGCTATACGCATGGCGCTGGATGCCGGCGCCGCGGTGATGGTCACCTCGCATCTGGGGCGGCCCCAGGAAGGGACGGTCGCCGCCGCGGATACACTGGCGCCGGTTGCCGTGCGTCTTTCCAAGCTGCTGGAAACACCGGTTACTCTGGTGCAGAACTGGGTTGACGGCGTGCGGGTCCAGGCCGGGCAGCTTGTGTTGCTCGAAAACTGCCGCTGCAATGTCGGCGAGAAAAAGAACGATGAGGCCCTGGCCAGAAAAATGGCGGCCTTGTGCGATGTGTATGTCAACGATGCCTTCGGCACGGCGCATCGGGCCGAGGCCACGACTCATGGCATCGCGCGTTTTGCGCCCATCGCCTGCGCGGGCCCGTTGCTGGAGGCGGAACTTGTCGCCCTGGCGCGCGCCCTGCATGAACCCAAGCGCCCCCTGGTGGCGATTGTCGGCGGCTCGAAAGTATCGACCAAGCTGTCGATTCTGCAATCGCTGGCCGAGAAGGTGGATCAATTGGTGGTGGGCGGAGGGATCGCCAACACGTTCATGCTGGCCGCGGGGTTGAATATCGGCAAATCGCTGGCCGAGCCCGATCAGCTTGGGCAGGCTCGGGCCGTAATCGACCTGATGAAAAAACGCGGCGCCGCCGTGCCGATTCCGGTCGATGTGGTGTGCGCGAAGTCGTTTGGCGCCGATGCCCACGCCAGCGTCAAGCCGGCCGATCGAGTGGCCGACGACGATCTGATTCTTGACATAGGGCCTGCAACAACCGGGCAGCTGGCCGAAATTATCAGGAATGCGGGAACCATAGTCTGGAACGGCCCAGTCGGTGTTTTCGAACTCGAGGCTTTTGCCAAGGGTACGCAGGGCGTGGCCAGAGCGGTAGCCGAATCGGCCGGATTTTCGATCGCGGGCGGCGGCGATACGCTGGCGGCCATAGCCAAGTTCCATATCGCGGATAAAGTGGGCTATATCTCGACGGGCGGCGGCGCGTTCCTTGAGTTCCTGGAAGGCAAGCCTTTGCCGGCGGTACAAATCCTGGAAGAAAGAGCGGCCGGATAAGGCTGTATAAGTCCGCGCCTCGCGGGCGGCAGGGCGGGGCCCACCCGTTTTTCACCGTGCGAATCCGTCCGTTCTACATGGGCGCGCGCCGGCTGATCAGGGCGCGGTAGCCTTCGATGGCATCGGGCCAGGCGGGTTCGAAGCCGCTGGCCCGCAGACGTGCGTTGCTCAGGCGTTTGCTGCCTACTTCCTCTGACATGGGAGCGTCGGGCGGCAGCCCGGCATCGAGCATGCGGGCCAGGGCATCGTACAGTTCGTCGATTTTGTGCGGGCGGTTGTCGGCGCCTATATAACAGGACTCGGGCCGATCCAGTTCAAGCAGATGCACCGAGGCGCGCGCCGCGTCGTCGATATGAAAGCGGTTGGCCCAGTGCGCGGCCTGTCGCGGCACCGTGACCTTGCCCAGCCTCAGGCGTTCGAGCAGTGCCACGCGGCCCGGGCCGTACAGGCCGGCAAGGCGAAAACGGATGGCGCAGGGTACTTCGGCAGCCAGCCAGCGTTCGGCTTCCATCAGTACCTCGCCATTAAAACCGCGGGGATCGGGCGGCGTGGCCTCATCGACCCAGGCCTGCTCATCGGGGCCGTAGACGGCGCTGGACGAAATGAACAGGAATCGTTGCAGTGTCTGGTGGTTCAGGGCGGCGAGCAGATGCTGCAAGCCTTGCATGAAAACGGCCCTGTAGGCGGCTTCGTTGCGGCGATCGGGCGTAGGGGCGTAAATGACGTGGCTGAGGTCGGCGGGCAGGCAGTCCAGGTCTTCTGTCAGGTCGCCGGCCAGCCACTGTATGCCGGAAAGCGAATCTTTGGGAGGATGGCGTCGCAGGCCCCAGACCGCATCTCCTTGTTTCAGCAGCAATTGCGCGGCGCGCAGGCACAGGTCGCCGGCACCGGCCAGTAAAACGCGTTTACCTGCCATTTTTTTCCTTGAGAATGTATCCGTGCACTGTTCCAGAGTGGGCCGCGACGATATTGCCCGCCGTGCAGGGTGAGACGAGGCGATACTGATAAACTACATTTTAGTTCGGTTTTCAGATGGACCCGCAGCGCGGACAATACTGCGCACACGGCAAGCAAAGCCGGCACAGAATGCCGCGCTTTGTGAATACTTATTCAAGAGACAAGACTCATGACGTACCAAAATTTCATTGCCAATCGCTGGGTAAGTGCGCAGAGCGGCGAAACCCTGCCCGTTATCGATCCTTCCGATGGCCAGGCTTTTTCCACGATTGCCCGTTCGCGCGAGGCCGATATCGATGCCGCTGTGCTGGCTGCGCGGGCAGCCAGCGAAGGCGTCTGGGGGAAAATGCCTCCGGCCGAACGCAGCCGCCTGCTGTTGCGCTTCAGTGTGGCGCTGCAGGATCGCCAGGAGCAATTGGCGCAAATCGAATCCAGAGACACTGGCAAGCCGCTTAAACAGGCCCGGGCCGACGCGGCCGCCGTGGCGCGCTATTTCGAGTTTTACGGCGGGGCGGTGGACAAGCTGCACGGCTCGACGATTCCGTATCCCCAGGATTACACCGTCTTGACCCTACGCGAGCCGCATGGCGTAACCGGGCATATCATCCCGTGGAATTACCCCCTGCAGATTTTCGGCCGCAGCGTGGGGGCCGCTTTGGCCGCCGGCAATGCCTGCGTGGTCAAACCGGCCGAAGACGCTTGCGTGTCCTTGCTGGAGCTGGCGCAAATCGCGCTGGATGTCGGCCTGCCCGCCGGGGCGCTGAATATCTGTACCGGTTTGGGCGCCGAGGCGGGAGCCGCCCTGTCGGCTCATCCGGGTATCGATCATATTTCGTTTACAGGCTCGCCCCAAACCGGCAAGCAAGTGGCCCAGGCTGCCGCCGGGCATTTTGCCCCGGTTACGCTGGAACTGGGCGGCAAGTCGCCGCAGATCGTTTTTGCCGATGCCGATATCGATGCGGCCTTGCCCGTCCTTCTCAATGCCATAGTGCAAAACGCCGGCCAGACGTGTTCGGCCGGCAGCCGTTTGCTGATCCAGCGTCCCTTGTACTCGACGCTGATCGAGCGCCTGTCCGAACTCTTTGCGTGTACTCGCACCGGGCCGGCCGGTGAAAATCTGGATTGCGGGCCGCTGATCAGCGCCAAACAACTGGCGCGCGTGCGAGGCTTTCTGGATGAGGCCGACGCGGCGGCGATCACGGTTGCGGCGCGCGGCACGCTTGAAGCCTCGGCCCCTGCCAGTGGGTTTTATCAGCCGCCGGTGCTGTTGAGCAATGTGCCGCCTGATCATCGCTTGGCTCAGGAAGAGATTTTCGGCCCGGTGCTGGCGGCCATTTCGTTCGAGCATGAAGCCGACGCGCTGCGCCTGGCCAACAATACGCCGTTTGGCCTGGTGGCCGGCGTCTGGACGCAAGATGGCGCGCGCCAGATGCGGATGGCGCGCCAGGTACGGGCCGGGCAGGTTTTTGTCAATAATTACGGTGCGGGCGGCGGGGTGGAACTGCCCTTCGGCGGTACCGGACAATCGGGTTTCGGTCGTGAAAAGGGCTTCGAGGCCCTCTATGGATTTACCACGGTCAAGACCATAGCGATCAAACACTAATACATATCGAGGGAAGCAGGCATGCGTTTGGAAGGAAAAGTGGCAATAGTGACAGGGGCGGGCTCGGGTTTTGGCGCCGGTATCGCGCATACCTTCGCGCGCGAGGGCGCGCGTGTGGTGGTAGCGGATATTCACGAAGAGCATGGCCGGGCCGTGCTCGAACAGATACGCCAGGCTGGCGGCGATGCCGTATTCGCGGCGGCCGATGTGGCCGACGGGGCCAGTGTGGCAAACTTGCTGGAAGAAACGCTCAAGGCTTTCGGCGCATTGCATTGCGTGGTCAATAACGCCGGTACTACGCACAAGAACAAGCCTTTGCTCGATATCACCGAGCAGGAGTTCGACCGGGTGTTCAACGTCAATGTCAAAAGCATTTTCTGGACTGCCAAGCATATGGTGCCTTATTTCCGTGGGCACGGCGGCGGCTCTTTCGTCAATATTGCCTCGACGGCCGCGATCCGCCCGCGCCCCGGGCTGGTCTGGTACAACAGCACCAAAGGTGCGGTCGTAACGGCCAGCAAAGCGATGGCGGCCGAACTCGGCAAAGACAATATCCGTGTCAATTGCGTCAATCCCGTTATCGGCGCCACCGGCCTGGTTGAAGATTTCATGGGCATGCCCGATACGCCCGCCAATCGCGAGCGGTTTCTGGCGGGTATTCCGATGGGGCGATTTTCCACGCCCCAGGACATTGCCAATGCGGCCCTGTATTTTGCGTCCGACGAGGCGGCTTTTGTCACCGGTGCGTGCCTGGAGGTCGACGGCGGCCGCTGTGTGTAAATCGGGTGCCGCAAGTGCCATTCCCTGCACTGAATCTTATTGATACCCAAAGACGGTATCTACGGAGCGAGGGGCCGACGCCGTTGGTTTTTACAGGGGCGGCCCTATGGAGGGGAAGGCCGGCGGCATGGGTGTTTGCAGGGGCGGCTCTTGTGGTCGCCCGTTTTTCTCAGGAACAATATGTCTGAACAACAGCGTCTTGTGCGTGGCCATCCCGATGAATTGCTGGTCGGGTTGGTATCCATATCCGACCGGGCTTCCAGCGGCGTCTACCAGGACCAGGGCCTGCCGGCATTGCAGGCTTGGCTTGAATCGGCCGTATTGGGCAAGTGCCAGTTCGCCACGCGCCTGGTTCCCGATGAAACCGAACAGATCTCCGCGGCGCTGATTCATCTGGTCGACGAACTGGGCTGCGATCTGGTGCTGACCACGGGCGGCACGGGCCCGGCGCGGCGCGATGTCACGCCCGAGGCCACCCTGGCGGTGGCGACCAAGGAAATGCCGGGTTTCGGCGAGCAAATGCGCCAGGTCAGCCTTGCATTCGTGCCCACGGCCATTTTGTCGCGCCAGGTGGCTGTAATTCGCGAAACGCCGGAACACGCGGCGCTGATCATCAATCTTCCCGGCCAACCCAAGGCTATCAAGGAAACGCTCGAAGGATTGAAAGACGCCGAGGGCAAAACGCGGGTGGCCGGCATTTTTGCGGCCGTGCCGTATTGCATCGACCTGATCGGCGGGCCGTATATCGAAACCCGCGAACAGATCGTCAAGGCGTTCCGGCCCAAGTCGGCGCTACGCCCTCGTACTGGGCCGCAGCGGTGAGGCGCGGCTTTAAGCAATTAATCCTATTCCCTCGTAAAATGACGCCTGTCCCTAATTTATTCTGCATTCAGGAGGTCTAGTCATGGCCCTAGTTTCCATGCGTCAGTTGCTCGATCATGCTGCTGAAAACGGTTATGGTATTCCCGCTTTTAACGTCAATAACCTGGAACAGGTTCAGGCAATCATGGAAGCGGCCGATGAGACCGACAGCCCGGTCATCATGCAGGCCTCGGCGGGCGCCCGCAAATACGCCGGCGAAGGCTTTCTGAAGTACCTGATCCAGGCGGCCGTCGAGTCGTTTCCGCATATCCCGGTCGTCATGCACCAGGATCACGGCCAGTCCCCCGCGATTTGCCAGGGGGCTATCGAGCTGGGTTTTTCCAGCGTCATGATGGACGGTTCCCTGAAAGAAGACGGCAAATCCATTGCCGACTACGATTACAACCGTGATGTCACGCGCCGCGTGGTCGAAATGGCTCATAAGCTGGGCGTTACCGTTGAAGGAGAACTTGGCTGCCTGGGCTCCCTGGAAACCATGCAGGGCGACAAGGAAGACGGCCATGGCGCGGATGGCAAGCTGACCATGGATCAATTGCTGACCGATCCCGAGCAGGCGGCCGATTTCGTGCGCCACACTCAGCTCGATGCGCTGGCGATTGCGATTGGCACCAGCCACGGCGCCTACAAGTTCACGCGCAAGCCCACCGGCGACATTTTGTCGATTTCCCGCATCAAGGAAATCCATCACCGCCTGCCCAATACGCACCTGGTCATGCATGGCAGTTCCAGCGTGCCGCAAGACCTGCTCGCCGAGATTCGCGAGTTCGGCGGCGACATGAAAGAAACCTATGGCGTGCCTGTTGAAGAAATCCAGGAAGCCATCAAGTTCGGCGTGCGCAAAGTCAATATCGATACCGATATACGCTTGGCAATGACCGGCGCAATTCGGCGTTTCATGGCCGAAAACCCGGCCAAGTTCGATCCGCGCGAATATCTGAAGCCGGCACGCCAGGCTGCGAAGCTGATTTGCAAACAGCGCTATGCCGAGTTCGGCACAGCCGGTAATGCCAGCAAGATCAAGCCGGTTGCCCTGTCTCAAATTGCCCAGCAATATGCCTCGGGCAAGCTGGCCCAAGTGGTTCAGTAAGCGTCTGGCCGGCCAGGAAAGCATGGTGCCCGAACGTTCCTCAGGCGCCGTGTTTTCCTGAATGCATGAATGGCGCCCGACAGGCTCGTCGGGCGTTGTGTTTTCGATCTAAGGACAAATCGTGGTGCAAGCACTACATCAATCATCTATCGACTCCCTCCCTTTGCTGGGGCGCGGCAAAGTGCGCGATATGTATGCCGTTGGCGAAGACAAGCTGCTCATCGTCGCGACCGACCGCATTTCGGCCTTCGACGTCATTCTTGACGATCCCATCCCGGGCAAGGGCCAGGTGCTGACCGAGCTGACCGAGTTCTGGCTGAAAAAGCTGGCGCACGTGTTGCCCAATCATTCAACGGGCATTGCTCCCGAAGATGTCGTCGCTCCCTCCGAGCGCGAGCAGGTGCGTGGCCGGGCGGTGGTGGTAAAGCGCCTCAAGCCCATCCTGGTCGAGGCGGTCGCCCGCGGCTATCTGATCGGTTCGGGCTGGAAGGACTACCAGGCCGGCGGATCGATCTGCGGCATCGCCCTGCCGGCGGGCATGCGGCAGGCCGGCAAGCTGCCTCGGCCCATCTTCACCCCGGCGGCCAAGGCCGAGTTCGGCTCGCACGACGAGAACGTCGATTTCGATCATGTGGTGCGTGAAGTCGGTGCGGCGCTGGCTGAAAGAATCCGCGACGTAACGCTCAGGCTGTATTCCGAAGCGGCTGATTTTGCAGCGGGCAAAGGCATTATCATTGCCGACACAAAATTCGAGTTCGGGCTCGATGGGCAAGGCCAGCTGCATCTGATGGATGAGGTCCTGACGCCGGATTCGTCGCGCTTTTGGCCGGCATCCGAGTACGCTGTCGGCATCAGCCCTCCCTCGTTCGACAAGCAGTTTGTACGCGATTGGCTCGAGACCCAGGTGTGGGATAAAACCCCGCCGGCGCCCCGCCTGCCCGCCGATGTGCTTGAAAAAACAGCGGCCAAGTATCGCGAAGCCATGACGCGCCTGACGGCATAGGCGGGCTTCCATGTCTGAGCTGTAACGGGGGGATGCAGCTCGTAACCGCTGCTTCCTTCGCCGCACGGTAAAATTTGCCGCTCTCCCTGGAGTATTGTTATGGCCGACTTCACTATGAAATCTTTGACCGAATCCAATGCCAGTCCTCTGGTGGGCATCATCATGGGATCATCCAGCGATTGGGACGTAATGAAACAGGCTGCCGCCGTGCTTGAAGAGTTTGGCGTGCCGCACGAGCTGCACGTTGTGTCGGCTCATCGCATGCCGCATCAAATGGTCGAATACGGCGCTTCGGCGACCGAGCGCGGCCTGCGTGCGATTATCGCGGGCGCGGGCGGCGCGGCGCATTTGCCCGGCATGATGGCGGCGTTGACGCCGGTACCGGTATTCGGCGTGCCGGTTCCGTCCAAGTATTTGCAGGGCCAGGATTCTCTGCTTTCCATCGTGCAGATGCCCAGGGGCATACCGGTAGCCACATTCGCCATCGGCGAAGCGGGCGCCGCGAATGCCGCCCTGCATGTGGTTGCCTGCCTGGCTACGACCGATTCCGATTTGCGCAAGAAGCTGCAAGAATTCCGCACCCGGCAAACCGAGGCCGCACAGGCCATGACGGTGCCCCCGCATGTAACCCTATAGGACCGGGCGGCTGCGCTATCAAGGTGGCGCCATGTCTTGCATGCGGCGCATGGCTTGAGCAGCGGCCGGAACATGCGCGCATGCCGGTTTTTTTATTTTTAATTTTTTAATTTTCCCGATTATGGCCAAGACTGCTGTTTCCCTTTCCGATCCGATTGCGCCAGGAGGCTGGCTGGGCATGATTGGGGGAGGGCAGTTGGGGCGGATGTTCTGTCAAGCCGCCCAGAGCATGGGATACAAGGTGGCGGTGCTGGATCCTGTTGCGCAGTGTCCGGCGGGTGCCGTGGCCGACCTGCATATTCAGGCCGCGTACGACGATGAAGCCGGTCTGGCCCGTCTGTCGGAGCGCTGCCCGGCGATTTCCACCGAGTTCGAGAACGTTCCGGCGCTTAGCCTGGAAAGACTGGCTACGCGCTCCAGGGTCAGTCCGTCGGCTCAGGCCGTGGCTATTGTGCAGGACCGCATCCAGGAAAAAGCCTTTATCGGAAAAATAGGCGTGCCGCTCGCCCCTTATGCTGCGATACACGGCGCCAAGGATATTTTGTCCGCGCCGGCGGCCCTGTTTCCCGGAATACTTAAAGTGGCTCGGCTGGGTTATGACGGCAAGGGCCAGGCACGCGTCGGCAGCCCCGAGCAGGCTCTGGAGGCCTTTGCCTCGTTTGGGGGAACGGCTTGTGTGCTGGAAGCCCTGATGCCGCTGAAGTCGGAGTTTTCCGTGGTGCTGGCGCGCGGTTTCGACGGCCGGGCGGTAGCGTATCCGCCGGCCAGCAATGAGCATCGCGAAGGTATTCTGGCCGTCTCGACGGTGGCGGCCGGATTCGCCGCGGCCGAGTCCGCATTGCACGAGCGGGCCGCTGAAGCCGCCCTGGCGATAGCGCATGGCCTGGATTATTACGGTGTGCTGTGCGTGGAGTTCTTTGTCTTGCAGGATGGAAGCCTGGTGGCCAACGAGATCGCCCCGCGTCCACATAATAGCGGCCATTACACGATGGATGCCTGTGTGACGAGCCAGTTCGAACAGCAGGTTCGCGTCATGGCCGGTTTGCCGCTGGGCAGTACCGACAGCTTATGCCCGGCCATTATGCTGAACATCCTGGGCGATGTCTGGTTCGATCCCGCCAGCGGCCGGAAGCGAGAGCCCGATTGGGCCGCTGTACTGGGCACGCCGAACGCCAAATTGCACTTGTACGGCAAGGCAGAGGCCCGGCGCGGGCGCAAGATGGGTCACATCAATCTGGTGGCGCCCACGTTCGATGCCGTGCGCGAGGCCGCCGCGGCTGTCGCGGCCGTACTTCATATTTCTTTCAAGTAATGACGATGTCCAATCCTGCCGATATGGCGCGAGCATTGCGCCTGGCCGCGGAGCGCCTGGCCGCGGGCGGTCTGGTCGCGTTTCCGACGGAAACGGTTTATGGCCTGGGGGGCGATGCCGAGAACCCCGACGCTATTGCGCGGATCTACGCTGCCAAGGGACGGCCATCCAGTCACCCGGTCATTGTCCATGTGTCGCCGGAGGCGGATCTGGATTATTGGGCCCGGGCTATTCCAGCCGAGGCTCGCGCCTTGATACAGGCGTTCTGGCCCGGGCCTTTGACGCTGATATTGCCGCGGGCCGATCATGTGCCGGCCGCGGTCAGCGGAGGCCAGGACAGTGTGGGCTTGCGCTGCCCATCGCATCCCGTGGCGCAAGCCTTGCTGCGTGAGTTTGCCGCGTTGAAGCCCAGCGGGCAGGGCGGAGTGGCGGGGCCTTCGGCCAATAAGTTCGGCCAGGTTTCGCCGACTCTGGCGGCGCATGTGCGCAGTGAATTTGCGGAGCTTGGCGATGCCGAGATGCTGGTGCTTGAAGGCGGGCCGTCCGAGGTGGGGATCGAGTCGACGATCGTGGATGTGTCGCGGCTCGATCAAGGCATGGGCCCGGTTCTGTTGCGGCCGGGGCATATTTCTTCGGCCCAGATTGCGGCCGTGCTGGGGGCTGAGCCTGCTCGGCCAGATGCCGGTGCACCGCGGGTGTCGGGTTCCTTGAAGGCGCATTACGCGCCTCGTACGCCTTTGCACTTGTTGTCCCTGGAGGCTCTGGTTGGGTATCTGGAGCGTCATGCGGGCGATGCGGAGCGTGTCGCGGTGGTGGCTTTCCAACGTCCTGGGCAGGCGGCGTATCCACGCGTGGACTGGTACTTGACGCCTGCCGATCCGCAGGCCTATGCGCGCGATTTGTATGCGCTGCTGCGACGCCTCGACGCAGCTGCGTATAACCGCATCCTGGTGGAGCGGCCGCCCCGCAATGCGCTGTGGCAGGCGGTGAATGATCGCATCGGGCGCGCGGCGGCGGCCTTCGAATAAGAGAGTGTACGCGGCGCGAGACGGCCGTAGCCGTCTGTTGTAGACTGGTACAGCCCCAGGCGGTTTCCACGGGGCAAGCGTTTGTCATTGCAATTTCCGGTTTTTGTGCTTGTTTATGGCCATTCCGCTAGTTTCGCGCGTTCAGTTGCTATGGCAGGGCCTGCTCCGCCCGCTGCAGGATCCTGCTCGCCGTTACCGTCACGCGACTCTGATTCATGCTGTCAGGGTCGCGCTTGGACTCCTGACATCCATGGTGTTGACTACAGGCATAAACCTGCCTCATGGGGAGTGGGCGTCCATTACATTGCTGGTTGTCATCGGCGGCCTGCAGCATCATGGCAATATTCGGCGCAAGGCCGCGGAGCGCGCCCTTGGGACGGTAATCGGGGCAGGGGTGGGCCTGGCGGTGATTCTGCAGCAGGCCTATTTTCAGATTCCCTGGCTTAGCTCCCTGCTGATCGTGATTGCTTGCGGCTTTTGCGCGTATCACGCGATCGGCAAAGGAGGCTATATTGCCTTGCTTTCCGCAATCACCATCCTGATCGTTGCCGGTCATGGCGACAGCGCGATGGCCGATGGGCTATGGCGCGCGGTGGATGTGCTGATAGGAATTGCGATTGCATTGCTGTTCTCCTTTGCCTTGCCGCTGCATGCCACGTATTCGTGGCGTTACACGCTGGCGGATATCCTGCGCGGCTGTGCAAAGACGTACACCGTGATCGCCACCCAGGCGTCCCTCGACATGGCGGAGCTGCAGCGGGCCATGATTTTGCAAGGAACTCTGCTGGTACAGCTACGCTCGCTGATGCCATCCGTCGCTCGAGAGACCGGGGTCTCGACGGCGCAGCTTGAGGAGATCCAGCACAGCTTGCGAATCTGCCTCAGCCTTCTGGAGGTGCTTGCCGCCACGCGCCCCCGCGTCGAGGATGAAAGCGCGCAGGCATTCATCCAGCATCATTTTGGAGGCGAGAACCATCGCTTGCGGGACATGCTGCTCGGCATGTCCCGCGCGCTGAAGTTCGGCACGATTGCCCGCTTGAGGCCGAGCGACACCGCGGCGCCTGAGATGGCAATGGATTCAATGCCGCCACAGCTAGCTGGCTATGTGTCACTGACGTGGCGCTTGTCGGAGGAATTCGACGCATTGCGGCAGCGTTTGGCTGCCATCGCGGATCGCTGGAATATTTGACATTGCGCTTTGTCGGTGTTTTTTGCATCATTGGCCGGGGTCGATGCCTGGCCGGCCCGGCGTCCCAGTTATCATGTATTCCTCAATAAGGCAGGCAAGGGGAGTTCGCATGGCGGACAAGGTTCGACTCGACAAATGGCTGTGGGCGGCTCGCTTTTACAAAACCCGCAGCTTGGCGGCGGAGGAAATTGGCAAAGGCAGGGCGCTCGTGAATGGCCAGCCCGCCAAGCCCGCGCGTGAAGTTGCGGTGGGCGATCTTGTAAGCGTTCGCAAAGAAGACCCTCCGCTTCAGGTGCGCGTGTGCGCGGTGAGCAGTGTACGGGGTCCGGCTCTGGTGGCACGTCTGCTTTATGAGGAAACGCCGGAAAGCGTAAGCGCCCGCGAGCGTGCTGCCGAGATGAGACGTCTTGCCCCCGAGCCTGCCCATGAAATCGTCGCTGGACGCCCGACGAAACGCGATCGGCGCCTGCTCGATCACGTGCGTGGCAAATAAGCGGAAGAAGTGTTTTTGTCGTGAGAGGCACTCCAGGATTGGTTGAGAGTTCGGTTTCCCGAGGCCGGCCCAGCCGTTTCAGGCCGCGCAGCAAATCTCCGATTGAGGTATTCTGTTCGACTCATTTAGAAGGAGTAATACTCATGGCCCAAGCCACTGCCCGTCATATCCTGGTTTCCACCGAAGCGAAGTGCAATGAACTCAAAACCGCTATTGAAGGCGGTGCCGATTTCGCACAGGTCGCTAAAGAGAACTCCAGTTGCCCCTCCAGCCGCGACGGCGGCAACCTGGGTTCGTTCGGCCCTGGCCAAATGGTCAAGGAATTCGATACCGTTGTATTCAGCGCACCGCTCAACGTGGTGCAAGGTCCTGTGAAAACCCAGTTTGGTTATCATCTGCTCGAAGTCACCAGCCGCCAGGACTGACGCCGATCGCGCCGGTGCCCGGCTTTCCCGCGCAACCGGCGCCGGGCATTTACAATTCATATCCTTACTTTGCCCGAAGATCCTACTATGAGCACTATCGGAACCCCATTGTCCCCTGGCGCCACGAGAGTGATGCTGCTTGGCTCCGGCGAGCTGGGCAAGGAAGTCATCATTGCCTTGCAGCGCCTGGGTGTGGAAACCATTGCGGTTGACCGCTATGCCGACTCTCCCGGCCAGCAGGTCGCCCACCACGCCCGCACCATCACCATGAGCGACCCAGCACAGTTGAAGGCGCTGATAGAAGCCGAGAAGCCCGATCTGGTCGTTCCTGAAATCGAGGCCATTGCCACCCAGGCGCTCGAGGAACTGGAAGCCGCCGGCCTTGCCCGTGTTATTCCTACCGCACGCGCGGCGCGTTTGACGATGGATCGCGAAGGCATACGGCGCCTGTCCGCCGAGACCCTGGGCCTGCCTACCAGTCCTTATAAATTCTGCGATTCGCTGGAAGAGCTGCAGGCCGCCATCGACGGCGGCATCGGCTATCCCTGCGTCGTCAAACCGGTAATGAGCAGTTCCGGCAAGGGCCAGAGCAAAATCGACAGCCCCGATCAGGTGCGGCCGGCCTGGGAATACGCCATGGCCGGAGGCCGTGTCAGCCATGGCCGCATTATTGTGGAAGGTTTCATCGATTTCGACTACGAAATCACCCTGCTGACGGTGCGCGCCCTCGGCGCCGATGGGCAGGTGGAAACCCATTTCTGCGAACCCATAGGTCATTTGCAGGCCGCAGGCGACTATATCGAAAGCTGGCAGCCTCATCCCATGAGTCCGGCCGCTTTGGAGAAGGCCCGGCATGTCGCCAAGGCCGTTACCGACAATCTGGGTGGGCAAGGCGTATTCGGCGTCGAGCTGTTCATCAAGAACGAGGATGTCTGGTTCAGCGAGGTCAGCCCGCGCCCGCACGATACCGGGCTGGTAACCATGATCTCGCAGTGGCAAAGCGAATTTGAGCTGCACGCGCGCGCCATTCTTGGCCTGCCCGTCGATACGGCATTGAGAAGTCCCGGCGCCAGTGCCGTCATCTATGGCGGCGTCGATGCGCATGGCGTGGCTTTCGATGGCGTGCAAGAGGCGCTGCGTGTACCGCAAACCGATCTGCGCCTGTTCGGCAAGCCCGAGAGTTTCTTGCGCAGGCGCATGGGTGTAGCCCTGGCCTACGACACGAATATCGACGGAGCCCGCAAACGCGCGAAACAGGCGGCGGCGTGCGTAAAGGTTCTGCGTCCGTAAAGCCGCGGTCCTAGCCGGCCTCGAAGCCTCGGGTCTTTTGAAGGGCATGGTCCGCAAGGAAGCGCCGCAGATCGGCCCAGGGTATGGTCACTTCCAGAATGCCGGAGGCCATCGCTCCCGCCTCGCCTGGGTTGAACGAGACAAGAAGGCCGGGCCTGGTGAAGGACCACGATACTGGGTCGCGTACGGCCTTGCTGATACCTTCATTGAAGACAATGGCATCATCGGCGCCCAGCACTTGAGTGGCGCGCGTGCTCAAAAAGGACTCCCATCCGCTATCCGGTTTGAACAGATCCGCCGCCTCGAGGCGATGCAGGCCAGGCTTGAGCAGGTAGGAGATATTGCGCATATCCTCGGAGCCTGCGGCCCGGTCGCATTGCTCATGGTGCAGCATCTTGACATTGATGAAATCGGGTGTGGCCGATTCAATCTTGAAGCGGACAAACTGGTCGCTGGGCAGGCTTGGGTCTGCAAAACACCAGTTCGCTCGAGCCTCTGCCGCAAACCGCACTATCGCGGCATTCCATTGTTCGGCTTGCGGCGAAAGCGGATGGTCGATTCGTGGCAGGCCCGTATGCTGCTCCAGGGGCTTGCCGCCAGGCTCCTGTCTTGCGATCGACGCGTAATGATCATCCCGGCTGAACACGAAAGGGCCGATGGCCACGGCCGCAGTGCGCAAATCGTCAAGCCGGTCGGCGTACTGCTGCCGCAGGCAGGTGACGGGACTTTCCTTTCTTTTGTTGTCGAGGCACAAGGCCTGCACCATTTTGAGCCACTCTTTCTGGCCGGTGCGCAGGATCGCCTGCCCCGGGGCGGAAAGTAGGGGCAGGGCGGCGTTGTAGCGCCGCGCCATGGCTGTGTCCTGGGCCGACAGCTGCGGATCCGCGCAGACTGCTTTTTCGAAAGAGGTTCTGGCCTTGCCGCAGTCGAAGCTTGCCGCGCTTGCAATGGGCGGCGCCGACCCGGCAAGCAATATGCCGACGATCAGTAAGCCGTATCTATGAGCCATGGGGCGCTTGTCCGCATCGGTATGTTTAGGGGAAGGTTGAAGTGTATACCGATGAGTCGCCGAATCGTCGCCTATTGCATGGCCGCCAAAGACGCTGATGTTATTATTTGCCCGGACCTGCCGCGGCACAGACTCTTCTAATCACAAATCAACTCAGGATGCTTAGAATGAACGAACCAGTATTGATCGTAGGGGCGGGTCCTGTAGGGCTGGCGATGGCGATGGCACTCAAGCACCGGGGTGTCGAGGTGCGTATCGTCGATAAGGCGGCGGCGCGCACCGACAAGTCGAAGGCGCTGGTACTGTGGCCGCGAACACTCGAAATGCTGGACATACAGGGTTGCGTACAACCATTTTTGGACGCCGGCATGAAAGCCGTTGGCGCGCGCATCTTCGCCCAACAAAACATGTTGGTGCATGTACGCCTGGACACCGCTCGCAGCGCGTATGCCTATGCCTTGATGCTTCCGCAGAGCGACACCGAGCGCTTGCTGGAAGAGCAGCTGGCTTTGACCGGTGTCCGTGTGGAGCGGTGCGTCGAACTCATCTCCTTTAACGATACCGGGGACGGCGTCGGCGCGGTTCTGCGCCATGCCGACGGGCACGACGAAACGGTGAATTCCTCCTATCTTGCTGCCTGCGACGGCGCGCACAGCACTGTCCGGCATGGGCTGGAAGCCCAGTTCGAGGGCGATACCTTGCCGTCGGGCTGGATGCTGGCGGATGTCGAGCTCGACGGCAAGATTTCGCAGGATGAGTTGACGATTTGCTGGACGCCTTCCGGTGTCCTCCTGTTCGTTCCGATCAAGGGGGCGCGGTTCCGCATCATTGCCGATGTGGGCCTGGCGCCTGCGGCCGACGCATCGCCGCTAACGCTGGAAGAAGTCCAGCAACTGCTTGACCGCCGGGGGCCGCCCGGGCTGCGGGCGCATGACGCAGTGTGGATGAGCCGCTTTCGTATCAACGAACGCAAGGTCAAGGACTACCGATGCGGCCGGGTATTTCTTTGCGGCGACGCGGCGCATGTCCATAGCCCGGCGGGCGGCCAGGGTATGAACACCGGAATGCAGGACGCTTTCAACTTGGCCTGGAAGCTTGCCATGGTCTGGCATCGGCAGGCCAGGCCTGTATTGCTTGACAGCTATTCTCCGGAGCGCAGCGCTGTCGGGGATCAGGTCCTGCGCAACGCCGGCAGATTGACGAAGCTTGCCATCTTGAGCAACCCTGTCCTGCAGAAGGCTCGCAATCTTGCCGTGAGCGCCCTGGGCCGCGTTCCGATGCTGCGCCAGCGGATGGTGGACCAGCTGACCGAGATGGATCTGCACTATCACGACAGCCCCCTGACTCTGACGCCGCAGAGCGCGGCAAGACACCCGGCGCCAGGCGAACGCGCGCCCGATCTTCCTCTGACGGTTCCTGGAGGCGGGGCCTCGCGGCTGCATGACATACTCGCCACCGGGAAGTTCGCGGTGCTCTCCGTTGCCGCGACCGGCGTAAACCTGCCCGGCGTGCTGCAATCCGTCGCCACCGCTGCCGGCGCGGGAGTTGCTTCCGGCTACGAGGCTGGCCACGTCTACCTGATTCGTCCGGATGCGTATGTGGCGTTGAGTACGAAGGATGGCGACACGGCCGCCATCATCGCCGCGCTGCATCGGCTGGTTGGCGCATAGCGGATAGGGTATTTATGCACCTCGCGGTCGGCAAAGTGGTGTCAAGCCCTATTTGAAGGTAAACTACAAAGGTTTCCTTCATATTAAGATGAAATCCCTGAGATGAGCGAGCAGCACAGCGACCCCGACGTCGCGCGCGCCTTGGCTGTGGCCGAAGAACTACGCGTGCTGGTCAGCACGCTCAAGCGGCGGCTGCGTGAAGAGGCGCATCTGGGAGATTTCACGTGGTCCCAGATACAAGTAGTGCGCAGGCTGGAGCGCGAAGGTTGCGCGACGGTGACAAGCCTGGCGCGGGCAGAGGGTGTGCGCCCGCAATCGATGGGTGAAACTCTTTCTGTACTGAAGGCGGCCGGGCTGGTAAGCGGCGCACCGGACCCGACCGATGGGCGGCAAACCGTCTTGTCTCTTACTGCCGCTTGTCGGGAAAGAATCAAGGCCGGCCGGGTAGCGCGCGAGGACTGGCTGTTTCGCACCATCCGGACAAAGTTTGCGTTGGAAGAGCAGAAAGAACTGGCACGCGCCATCGAACTGCTCAAACGCTTCGCCGATTCCTGATCGAACTGTTTCGCTTGAACAAATGAACAGCACCTTCCGTTCGCTAGCCATCTTCAACTACCGGGTATGGGCCGGCGGGGCGATCATATCCAATGTGGGAACATGGATGCAGCGCACCGCCCAGGATTGGCTTGTGCTCACCCAGTTGTCGCATAACAATGCGACGGCCGTGGGCGTGGTCATGGCGCTCCAGTTCGGGCCTCATCTTCTCTTGCTGCCCCTGACCGGTTTTGCGGCCGATCATTTCGATCGGCGCAAACTCCTGATCGGTACGCAGGCAGCCATGGGGACGCTTGCTTTTGGGCTGGGTATTCTTACCATCGCCGGGCTCATTCAGTTATGGCATGTTTATGTGTTTGCATTTTTGCTTGGCTGCGTCACGGCATTCGATTCTCCGGCGCGCCAGACATTTGTCTCGGATCTTGTCGGCGAGGCCGACCTGTCGAATGCCGTGGCGCTGAACTCCACATCGTTCAACGCTGCGCGGATGATCGGTCCGGCTGTCGCCGGTGTCCTCATCGCCGTCGTGGGATCCGGATGGGTATTCCTTATCAATGCAGCCTCGTTTGTCGCTGTGCTCTGCTCGCTGGGTTTCCTGCGCATTGATGAACTTCATCAGAGCACCCGGGCTGTCCGGACGCGGGGAAGCTTCGCCGAAGGCTTCCGTTATGTATGGAAGCGTCCCGATCTGAAAGTCGTCCTTCTCATGCTCTTCCTCATCGGCACGTTTGGAATGAACTTCCCAATCTTCATTTCAACCATGTCGGTCACCGTCTTCCACGGAGGAGCGAGCCAGTATGGGCTGCTGACATCGACCATGGCGATCGGAACGGTTGCCGGCGCGCTGCTTGCCGCCAGGCGGGCGAAACCGCATATCGTGCATTTGTTCTCCGGCGCGGCAGTCTTCGGCCTTGGCCTGGCTCTGGCCGCGGTCATGCCCAACTACTGGCTCTTCGGCCTCGCTCTCATTATCATCGGGATGTCTGCACTGACCTTCAACACGTCAACGAACAGCCTGGTGCAGCTTTCGACCGACCCCGCCATGCGCGGGCGCGTCATGGCGATTCGCCTAGCCATAGCCCTGGGCTGCACACCCATCGGTGCGCCCATTGTCGGTTGGGTGGCTGATGCCTTCGGCCCTCGCTGGGCGCTGGGCATAGGCGCCGTCGCGGGCTTTGCCGCGGCAATCGTCGCGATACATTACCTTGTCAAATACCGCAATCTTCGTGTGCGCATCGATGCCGGCCGCCTTCGCTTCAGCATGGACGACCTCGATCCCATGGCCGCGTGGTATCAGTTCGACCACGCCGCCGTCGAACAGGTGAACAAGTAAGTCGCATGCGAAGGCGCCGGCGTATTTGACGCGAACGTGATCTTCTGTGCAGCCAGAAGCTGGCAGCCAAATCGGCAGGGGTATGGTAATTTAGGATTTTCCTGACGAGGCATGTCATGAAACCACGAGTTACAGTCATAACCATTGGCGTTGATGATCTGGATCGATCGCTTCGGTTCTATCGCGACGGCCTGGGCCTGGCAACCAAGGGAATTATTGGCGAAGAGTTCGAGCATGGCGCCGTGGCCTTCTTTGAGCTGCAGGCGGGGGTGATGCTTGCCATCTGGCCTCGCGCGAGCCTTTCCCACGACTCAGGAATTCCGCTGGGTAGCCCAAGCGCTACCGAGTTCGCTCTTGGGCATAACGTCTCGTCCAAAGAGGAAGTCGATCTTGTCATGGAGCAGGCCCGGAATGCCGGCGCGATTATCGTAAAGCCGGCCCAGGACACTTTTTGGGGAGGCTACGCGGGCTACTTCCAGGACCCGGATGGCCACCTGTGGGAGATCGCGTGGAATCCGCAATTACTGCCCGAGGACTGAACCGCAATCGGCTAGTGACGCCGCGCGCATAGCCGTGCAACCCCATAAGCATGCAAAAAGTCGCCTGTAACCACACAAAAAACTCCAATGCGAGCGGGGGTGGCGGCCCAGGCGGGGTGGGCGAGCTTGAGTCCGCCGCGGCCGCAGCCTG
>NZ_BAAGUZ010000049.1:0-26117 GCF_054781135.1 Paralcaligenes ginsengisoli | reverse complement strand
CTGGCAAAGCCAGGACCGGACGATGCGAGCTCCACCCCGCCTGGGCCGCCACCCCCGCGCCTTAAGAACGCATATCATGCCACCAGCATTTGTGACGGCCATTGCCCGCCACTCTCGCGCCTAAAGAACACCGAAGACGAGCCAAAACAGAGTATGCAAGTCCCACACCCACCCGAGCCAGGCTTGGGCCGCAGCTCAAAAATGCAAATGACGGGTGGCCGCAAGGACCGCCCCCCCCCCACATACCACAAGCAATCCTCAGATCAGGTCTGTGGCGATTTGCAATAAGCCTCGAAGGAGTCGCTTAAGCGCCCAGCCAGCAGATCGCCAACCCGTCCAAGCGGCACATCAACCCCACAAGCACTTAAATCCACAGTGCGCAAACCCTCATACCCACACGGATTGATCCCCAGGAAAGGCGACAAATCCATAGCCACATTAAGCGCTATGCCATGATAAGCACAACCCTTCCGAATCTTGACACCCAGCGCGGCAATCTTGGCCAGATCGCCCCCCTTGTCCGCCATAGGCACATACACACCCGGCGCTCCCGGCTTGCGGCACGCCCCCGCCACGCCCAGCTCACCCAGCACCCCCAGCACCACATCCTCGAGCATCTCCACGTACTCTTTGACATAAATACCCATGCGCCGCAGATCCACCAGACAATACGCCACAACCTGTCCCGGCCCGTGATACGTAACCTGCCCGCCGCGATTCGACTGAACTATGGGAATCGACCCGCTGTCCAGAATATGCTCAGGCTTGCCCGCCTGGCCCAGGGTATAGACCGGAGAATGCTCCACCAGCCAGATCTCATCGGCCGACTGCGCATCGCGCGCCTCGGTGAACGCCTGCATGGCCTGCCAGACCTCAAGATACTCGGCCGGCCTCGGCCACCATTTATGTAGTGTCATCACCCAACCATCAAATCACGGCCGCCGGACGCGCCGCGCGCCTGCCCTATAAAACAATCGACACCATATGGTGCGCATGCAAGGCACGATACAGATTGTCCAGCTGCTCGCGAGAAGTGGCATGCACCGTGAAAGTCAGGCCTATGTACTTGCCGCCCGAACTGGGCCGCATTTCTATCGTGGCCGGATCGAATTCAGGATCGAACTGCAACACCACGTCGGTCAAAGTCTGGGCGAAATCCGGATGCGCCTTGCCCATGACCTTGATGGGGAAGGCGCTCGGGTATTCGATCAGGGATTCTTCAGGAGGAATGGTATGCATCTTGAGAGACCTTATAGCGCGGCGATGGCCTTGTCGTACCCCGCCCGCAATTTCGCATAGACGGCACCCGGCTTGCCACTGCCCACCGGCTTGCCGTTGTACGTAACGATAGGCAGGACCTCTTTGGTGGCCGAAGACATCATCAGCTCATCGGCCTGCTCGACTTCCTGCTGCGAAACCTGGCGCGACTCGAAGGGAACCCCCGCGTCCTTGGCCAGCTCTTCGAGAAAACCGTAGCGTATGCCTTCAAGAATCAGGTTGTTGCGCACCGGCGCGGCCAGGACACCGTTTTTCACCATCCAGATATTGCACGAAGCGCCCTCGGATAAATTGCCGTCGCGAAACTGCAGCACTTCGTCGACCCCGGCCTCGACCGCCTGCTGCTTGGCCAGCACATTGCCCAGCAAAGACACCGACTTGATCTCGCAATGCAGCCAGCGCACATCGGGCACGCCAACGGCGGTAAGCCCCTGGTCGCGCAATTCCGCGCTGGGGCGCTTGAACGGCGATACCATACAGAAGACAGTAGGCGTCGCATTTTTAGGGAAAGCATGATCGCGCTTGGCCACGCCGCGCGTGATCTGTATGTACACCATGCTGTCATCAAGCGCTGAGCGCTTCAGCATGTCGTGCACCAGTTTTTCCCAGTCGCTGCGCGACCAGTCCAGCTCGATGCCGATAGACTTCAGGCTGCGTTCCAGGCGCGCCAGATGCCCGTTCATGCGAAAAGGCTTGCCCTTGTAGGCCGGCACGACTTCGTAGATGCCATCGCCGAAAATAAAGCCGCGGTCGAGCACCGAAATCTTGGCGTCTCCCAGGCGCACATACTCGCCGTTCAAATAAACAATACTTTCGTTATCGACATCTGGAATCATTGCTCACGCCTCGCGTAAAAAAAATGAAATTGAAACAACGGGCAATACAAACAATAAAGGGCAAACCCGAAGATTCGCCCTTGATGAGTCGCGCGCAGCCCGGGATTGCCTGAAAACGTGCCTGAATTGCGCTAAGTGTTGACCTGATTTTTATTGAAACATCAAGCGTATTTTATCGTAAATCCGGCCGAAGAAACTTGCCTCGGGCACATCGTTGAGAACCAGCAGGGAGTCCTGGCGCAACACCTTGCCATCGAGAGACAGGGAAACGGTTCCGACCTTGGTGCCTTTTTTAAGCGGCGCGATCAGGGGCTGCGTGTACTGGGCTACCGGCTTGACCTCGGGGCCCTTGCCGCGCGGAACGGTAATCCAGAGCGGCTGCATTTCGCCCAGGCCCACGGTTTCGGCCTGGCCTTCCCATACCCGGGCTTTCACGGCGGGATGCTCGGTATCGAACAATTTGATGGTATCGAAATTCTGATAGGTCCAGTTCAATAGCTTGAGGCTGTTTTCCGTGCGTGCCGAATCGCTGGTGGCGCCCACCACGACCGACACCACGCGGCGACCATTGCGCACAGCCGTTGCCACCAGGCAATAGCCGGCCGACTGGGTGTGGCCGGTTTTCAGGCCATCGACCGTCGGGTCGGTCCATAACAGACGATTGCGATTCATCTGCTTGATTTTGTTATAGGTGAATTCTTTCTGGCTGTAGTAGTGCAAATATTGCGGATGATTGCGCACCAGGTTCTTGGCCAGGATGCCCAGATCGCGCACCGTGGTCAGGTGGGTGGGGTCGGGCAAGCCGGTTGAATTGGCAAAATGGGTATCGGTCATGCCCATTTTGGCGGCTTCCTGGTTCATCAGGGCGGTAAAGGCCGACTCGCTGCCGGCCACGGCTTCGGCCAGGGCCACCGTGGCATCGTTGCCCGACTGCACAACCAGGCCCTGCAGCAGATCGTCGACCGATACTTGCGTATTGGGCTTGACGAACATGCGCGAACCTTCGGTTTTCCAGGCTTTCGTGGAAATATTGACCGTTTGGTTAAGTGTCAGGCGCTTGTTGTCGATGGCATCGAACACCACGTAGGCCGACATCAGCTTGGTCAGCGAGGCCGGTTCGATCTTTTCGTCGGGATTTGACGAAGCGATGATCTGGCCGCTGGTTGCATCGAGCGTGAGCCACGCTTTAGCCGTAATGGCGGGAGGCGGAACGGACGACAAGTCGCCCACCGGGGTCAACACGCCCGCGGCGCCAGTCGAGGCCGCAGGCGCCGCAACCGGGGCTTTGCCCGCGGCGGTCGAAGCCGCCGGTGCGGGTGTGGCGGCGGGCGCCTTTTGGGCCAGGGACAAGAGGGGAGCAAGTGACAGTGCAAGCCCGGCGACAAGATAACGCGAGCGGCGCAGGGAGAAAATAAAAGCTGAATGTGTCATCGACATACCGTATAACGATTCCGTCAAGAAAGCCGGTCAAGGAAGCCGGATAAGCGAAACGCCCATTATAGGCAGAGCCTGCGCGGGACAATACCGCCAGAATGGCCATTTGAGCGTGGAAACTGAAAATACTTGCTACGGAAGTTTGAAAAACGTTACAGTATCGCCAGGCGTTGCTGCAGCAATTGCTTCAGTGTAATCAGCCGGCCATGAAAAAAATGCGTGGCGTCGGGCACCACCACGACAGGCAAACCGCGCACGCGTGCAAAATCCATGGCTTCCGACAAAGGCACGACTTCATCGACTTCGCCATGAATCAAGAACGTATCATCGGGTATGCGTACCTCGCGAAACTTGAAACGCTCGACCGCCGAGCCTATCAGCATGAGCGCATCGGGCGTTTTCCCCGCCTGCTCGGCCACGCCGGAATACAACTGGGCCGCCACCGAGGTGCCGAAGGAAAAGCCCGCCAGCACCCACTTGCCGGCGGCCAGCTCGGGGTAGGCCAGTTCGAACTGCCCGACAAGCTCATGCATGTCGGCGGTTTCACCCACGGCCCGGTCGAATTCACCAGCCGAAGCGCCAACACCACGGAAATTGGGGCGTACGGCCACCAGGCCGTGCTGCACACAGGCGCGTGCAATCGTGGTCACGATCTTGTTGTCGCGCGCCCCGCCATGCAAAGGGTGCGGATGCAAGACCAGCGCCCAGCCGCGCGCAGGCCCATCGGGCCAATCGAGGGCGCAGTCGATGGCCCCGGCCAAACCCTTGAATACCGTATTTTTGACGTTCACAGACATAAGGCTAAAAATCCCGACAAGAACTCGAATCATAACAACATCAGGTAGACTTATTAGTCCAGTAACAGGCCACTTTGGCCCAATGACGATTACACGGCCCCATACACGATGTCATCAGCGTCGATTCCCCTCCTGCCCACGCCGGAACAGATGGCCGCCAGTCTGCGGGCGGCCTTGCCCAATTTCAAACAAGTGCAGTGGGTAGACAGCACCTCCTCGACCAACGCCGACCTGCTTGCCAAGGCGCGCCGCGGGGGCCATCACCTGGCCCGGCCCTGGCTGCTGGGCGCGCACCTGCAAGAAGGCGGCCGCGGCCGGGCCGGCCGAACCTGGCAGAACCGCGCCGGCGCCAACCTGATGTTTTCCTGCGCGTTCGATGTATTCCTGCCGCCCAAGCAACTGCCCACGCTTTCGCCGCTGGCCGGCGTGGCCGCCTGCGAGGCCTTGCGCAGCCTGATCGAACCTGCGCACCAAACCCGCCTTGTCATGAAATGGCCCAACGACGTGCATTGGCAATTTGCCAAGCTGGCGGGCATTCTGGTCGAAATCACCCGGGCCAGTACCTCGAAGCTGGCGGCCGATCACCATGTTGCCATTGTCGGCATCGGCATCAATCTTGAAGACGCCCGGGCGCTCAGCCAATCCCTGAACCGGCAGGTCGCCGACTGGTCGGAAGTCACGGCCCAGGACGCGCAGGCGGCCGCAGCCTCGGCATCGACCATGGTTGCCGCAATCGCCCACGCCTGGTACGCCAGTTTCAACGCCGCCATACGAGAGGGGTTCGACGCCCTGCCGGCGCGCTACGCCCAGGTCGACGCCCTGGCCGGCCAGCATGTCAACGTACTGGACGACGGGCGCATTATCCACGCAGGCATCGCCTGCGGCATCAATACCTTCGGCCAGTTGCTGGTGCGCACTGCAGATGGCGACAAGCCCATCTCGGTGGGCGAAATCTCGGTGCGGGCGCAAACATGATGCTCCTGATCGACGCCGGCAACACGCGCGTCAAGTTCGGCTGGATCGAACCCGGCAGCGGCCGGCGCGAAACCGTCGCACTGGCCCTGCACCATGCCGGGCTGGATCAGCTGTCGCAATGGCTGCAACAACTTCCCATGCGCCCCACCGCGGCCCTGGGGGTCAACGTGGCCGGCGCGGCAACCGCCGCGGCCATCGAATCACGGCTCGCGCCGCATGCCTGCCCCGTCAGTTGGGTCGCCAGCCAGAGCGAAGCACTGGGAATACGCAACACCTACCATCAACCCGGCCAGCTCGGTCCCGACCGATGGGTATCCATGCTGGCCCTGGCCCAGCATGCGGAAGGCCCACGCGCAAGCTCTACCAGCCCCGCCCCCCTGATGCTGGCCAGTTTCGGCACCGCCACGACCATCGACACGCTCAGCCCCGACCTGGCTTTCCAGGGCGGGCTGATCTTTCCCGGCCCCGCCCTGATGCGCACCTCGCTCGCGCAGGGCACCGCCAATCTGCCCGAGGCGGACGGCGATACGGCCGCCTACCCGGCCCACACCCACCAGGCCATCGCAACCGGCATCGCCGCCGCCCAGGCAGGCGCCGTGTTGCGGCAATGGCTGATCGGGCTGGACCGCTACGGGAACGCCCCCCTGCTCTTCAGCGCCGGCGGAGGCTGGCCCGTGGTCAGGGAAGAAACCCTGCGCCTGCTGGCCGCCATGCAAAACCGCCTTGGCCTGCCCCTTGCGCCCATAGAATGGCTGGCCACCCCGGTACTCGACGGCCTGGCCCGCCTGGCGAGCCGGCAATGACCGCGGCGGGCGCCAAGATGCAAAAAGTCCGGCCTGGCTTTACACTCGGGCCACTTGTATCGGTTTTTTGGTTTTCCAGGCCATGCGCTTTTTATTTCTTCTGATTCTGATTGCCAACGTTATCGTTCTGGCCTATGGGCAAGGCTTTTTCGGCACACCGCCCAACGAGGTCGGGCGCGACCCGCATATGCTGACCTTGCAGCAGAATCCGGCCATCGTCACTTTGGGTCAGCCAAGCGAAGGCAACCAGGCCGACGCCGCCAACCGTCCGCAACCCTGAGTCCGGCTATCCAGGCCGGCCGTGCCCACGACATCCCAGAATCCGGCGGGTGAACTGGCCACCACCGGCACATCCAGTTGCCGCTCTACCTGTTTCAAGGCGTCCTGCACAATCAGCCCTCCGCACGACAGCACAATGCCATCGGCGTTGCCCTTGGCGTCATCCCAGGCTTCCAGGCACAGACTGACCAGCGTATCGGTGGATACCTGCCCGACCTCGCGAACTCCGTTGATGCCCAGGCCCTTCGTACTGGCGACGGCAATGCCTTCTACGCCCAGAAACGCGGCCAGGCGCTGGTTCACGTCATCCACATACGCGGTGGCAACGGCCACGGTCTTCAAACCCAAAGCACGCATGCCCCGCAAAATGGCATAGCTCATGGTCGTGCAGGGCAAGCCTGTTGCCTGCTCCATCTGGTCTTTCAAGCGCTGGTTGAGATCGGAGCCTCGATAAAAGCTAAGCGATGTCCCCATCAGGGAAATCGCCGATACCCCCTCGTCCGCCAAGGCTCTGGCTTTTTCAATGACGTGATCAATGACCTGGTCATAACCCTGCTTGTCCACGGTACCCAGGGACAGGCCCTTGGCGATAAACCTGAGTCCAGGGTACATAATCCGGGCGTCCGGGGGCACCTCGCCCGCGGCCGGGGGGACAATCAGGCCTATGGGCTTCTGGGCGTCGGGGAAAGAAAGGTTCATCATGGAATTCCAGGCTAGTGATTAAACTTCAAATCAGCCTGTTTGATCACGCCGACCCAGCGGGCTTCTTCTCGCCGCATCCAGTCGGCTTGCCAGGCCGGATCGTGGAAATCAGTTACCGCGCCCTGCACGATAAACGAGTCTTGCACCGACTTCTCGCCCAGCGCCTGTTTCAGGGCGGCCGTCACAGGAGCCAGCGCACTGGCCGGCGTGCCTGCGGGGGCCAGCAAAAACAAGGAGGGCGTAGCCTGGTAGCCGGGCAGCGTTTCATCGACTGCGGGCACATTGGGCAAGGCCGGAAACCGCTTGGCCGACAAACCCGCCAGAATACGGATTTTGCCGGCTTTTTCCAAAGCCATGGCCGAAGCCACGCTGGCAATCGCCATCGATACCTCGCCGGCCGCCGCCGCCTGATTGGCCGGGCTGCCGCCGCGATAGGGTACGTGCAGGAGTTTTACCCCGGCCTTGATGCCCAGCAGCTCGCCGGCCAAATGGTGTATTGAACCCACGCCTACCGACGCGAAGGAGTATTTGCCCGGCTCCTTTCTGGCCATGTCCAGGAAACCGGACAGCGATTTGGCCGGGCTGGCGGCCGGAACGACAATGACCAGATCCGCCTGCCCCACCACGCCCACCGGCTCAAAACTCTTTTGAATGTTGTAGCCGACCTTGGGATAGATATGCGGCGCAACCAGCAGCGATGAGTCGCCCAGCAGCAAGGTGTTGCCGTCGGGAGCCGATTTGGCCACATAGTCGGCGGCAATCGTGCCGCCGGCGCCGGATTTGTTTTCCACCACCACCGGACGCTTGAGCGTCTTCTCGATCTGGCGCGCCGTGATTCTGGCCAGAGTATCCACGCCGCCGCCCGGAGCGAATCCCACCACTATCCTCAACGGCGCAGTCTCGGCCGCCGCCAGGGAAACCACACCCAGGCTCAGCATGGCCGCCAATACAATCCTTTTCAGCATTTTTGTCTCCAAGGCCAAATAACAGGCCATTTATTTATAAATGAGTCCGGAATCAATGCAGGGTCGAAGGCGGCGCAAACAGGCGCGGCATGTCCACCAGGCCGCGATTCCATGCGGGACTGGTATCGGGATCGAACTGCAGGTATTCAGGGGAAGCCAGGGCCAGGTCGCAAAAGTCCTTGCCGCCAATCAGAATATGTTCACAGGCCAGCTGCTGCGCAGCTTGCTCGTTTCTATCGATGACGGCCAGCAACAGGCGGTCGTGCTCGAACCAGGAATTGGCCATGCGCTCGGTAAAGTCGAAATGCCGCATGCGATAGGGGCCTGTGCGTTTGCGGGCGTGCAGGATCTGACTGATCAAATAGGCATTGCCGCAGCTGGCATAAAAATACTCGTGAAAAGCCTTGTTGTAATTGGAATAATCGGCCTGATTTTTTTGCGTAACCGCGCGCTTGCCTTCCTTGTGCAGCGCACGCAGGGCTTTCAACTGCGCATCGTCAATGCGCTGCACCACTAAACGGGCGCACAAGCCTTCAGCGTGCGCCAGTGCCTCGAAGATGTCGGCCAGTTCATTGGCCGATAGCTGCACCACATAGATGCCCGAGCGCGGAACCATCCGCACAAATCCCAAGGCGGCCAATTGCAGCAGGGCCTCCCGAACGGGCGTGCGCGAAACCGAGAAGATTTGGCTCAGCTTGTCTTCATCGAGCTGCACCCCGGGCGGCAACTGGCCCGACACGATGCGTGTCTCGATCTCGTGAAGCACCCGATCTGCGGCGGAAATGGACATAAGCGGCCCTGATGATTAATAGTCCGGCGCAAACCATTGATGCAGTACCCACAATCGCCGTTGGCTCATTCTAATAATAGCGATGTGATATATCAAAGCTTTCCCGAAAGCAAAAAATTCCCCCATCGTCCGGGCATGATTTGCCCATCGCGGCATGATCGATCCGTGAACTGCGTCCCGAAACGCATCTGGCACTAAAATGGGTTCTTTGCCAAGCATCAAAGCCATCAATATGAAACCAATTCGTAAAGCTGTTTTTCCTGTCGCGGGATTGGGCACGCGCTTTCTGCCGGCCACCAAGGCCATGCCCAAGGAAATGCTCCCCATTGTGGACAAGCCGCTGATTCAATACGCGGTAGAGGAAGCCATTGCCGCGGGCATCACCGACCTGATCTTCATCACCGGGCGCAATAAACGCGCCATTGAAGATCATTTCGATCGCGTCCCCGAATTGGAAGCCGAGCTCGAGGCAAAACATAAATCCGAGCTGCTCGACATCGTGCGCAATATCATCCCCGCGCACATCAATTGCATCTACACGCGGCAATCCGACCCACTGGGCCTGGGCCATGCCGTGCTGTGCGCGGCGCCCATAGTCGGAAACGAGCCTTTTGCCGTGCTGCTGGCCGACGACCTGATCGACGCGAAAACCTCGGTCACGCA
Organism: Paralcaligenes ginsengisoli; assembly: GCF_054781135.1. NCBI lineage: Bacteria > Pseudomonadati > Pseudomonadota > Betaproteobacteria > Burkholderiales > Alcaligenaceae > Paralcaligenes > Paralcaligenes ginsengisoli. The sequence continues at coordinate 16,595 of NZ_BAAGUZ010000049.1, read as the reverse complement.
TCAACTGATTGAAGCCGCGCACCAGCAAAACGGCAGCGTGCTGGCCATACAGAACATAGCGCAAGACCAAACCAATAAATACGGAATTATTTCGGGCTCCCGCGTCAGCGATAAAACCACGCGCCTGACCGGCATTGTCGAAAAACCGGCGCCCGATGTGGCGCCGTCCACCCTGGCGGTGGTCGGCCGTTATGTGCTGGAGCCGGAAATATTCGAGCACCTGCGGCAAACCCAGGCCGGAGTCGGCGGTGAAATCCAGCTTACCGACGGCATTGCCAGCCTGCTTAAAACACGCGACGTTTACGGCTTCGAATACGAAGGCCTGCGCTACGATTGCGGCAGCAAGGCCGGCTTCTTCCAGGCCACGCTCGAACTCGGACGCAAGTACCACGGCCTGTAAGGCGCCCCTGGGGTGGGCACGAGGCCCACTCCCGCGAATTGCTTAATTGCTTATCGGTGAATCTTTTCGGCCCGGAGCTCGTTCAGTCCCGCGACAACGCGGGCGACGGCGCCTGTGTGCTTCTGTACCCAGTGCGCGCCCGCCTCGCCCATTTTCGCCAGGCATTGAGGGTGATCCAGCATCTGCAATGCCTTTTGCAGCGCCGCATCGGGCGACTGAACCCTTAGCGCCGCGCCCTCATCGATGGCATCAACGACGGCCTGCTCGAAATTCCGGGTATGCGGCCCCACCAGCACCGGCACGCCGGCGGCGCACGCCTCGATCAGGTTCTGCCCTCCCAGGGGCTCAAAGCTGCCTGCCACAATGGCGACATGGCTGCCGGCGTAATACACCGCCATTTCGCCCAGGCTGTCGCCCAGCAGAACCAGCGGCTCGCCGCCGGCACGCAAGGCCGAAGCACCCGCCTCGCCCATATCGACCAACTGCGAGCGCCGCACAAACGGTATGCCGGCCTCTTGCAGCAAGGCGGCCGCACGGTCGAAGCGCCGCGGGTGGCGCGGGATCAGGTAAAACATAACGCGCTCGGCCAGGCTTTTACCCTGCGCCGTGGCCCGCCTGTCTTGCTTGACGATGGCATTGACGAACTGCTCGTCTTCGCCTTCGCGTGTGCTGGCAATGGCAATGGCCTTGCGCTGCAGGGTGGCGCTGAACGCCTTGCCGCGCGCCACTTTGTCGGCCGGCAAACAGATGTCGAACTTGAAATTGCCCGATACCCGCACCGCCGACGCCCCGGCCTGCTCCAGGCGTTGCGCATCGTTCAGTGTCTGGGCATAGACCGCCTGCAAGCTGTCGTAGGCTTCGCGCATGACACGCCCGGCCCGCAGGCTCTGGCGCAGGGAATGATCGGAAAACCGCGAGCTGACCAGCATCATGGGTACGTGGGCCTTGCGCGCGGCTGCAATCACATTGGGCCAGACCTCGCGTTCGATCAACACGCCTACGCTCGGCCGGTAATGTGCAATAAACCGCTGGGTGCATCCCGGAAAATCATAAGGCAGCCACTCTTGCTGCAGGCGGCCCTGGGCTATGGCCTGTTCGAATACCCGTGCTCCTTCTGCACGCCCGGTCACCGTCATGTGCGTCAGCAATACGCAGTTGCCCTGGTCCAGCAAGGTTTGCACAAACGGTTGCGCGGCACGGGTTTCACCCAGGCTGACCGCATGCACCCAGACAGGTTCTTCAAGCTTGCTGGCTTGGGCATAATGGCCAAAGCGGCTACCCGACCAGACACCCCAATCGCCGCCGGCGCGCCGCGCACGCAATGCCATCCACCCGAGCAGGCCCGGGGACAAAAGACGGATGCAAACAGTGTAAAAAAAACGATTCAATGAGGCTTTACCGCAAGGTTATAAAACAAGACTGTCGATCTGCGAGGGCGGCCCTTGTAGTCGCCCGCCACCGATGCCTATCCCCATTTTAAACGCAGTTGATACACAAAAGACGACAAAAACCCTATTTTCGTGTCATATTGACCACTGTGGCAGACCGCAAGGCCTGTTCAGGCCAGGGCATCGACCCTTTCGGCGGCCAAGCGAGCAAACAGCAGATTGCCGCGACGCGAGCCTTAGTCGGGTGTATCCGCCCCTTCGGCGGCGGCATTGAAAGAAAAACTCTGCTCCTGGCCGGTGGCAGGATTTGCCCGATCGCGAGAAGCCAGGGCCTGCTCGACAGCGCTGAGCACCGTTTCGGCCGACGGCGCATTGCCGCGCTCGCCCAGGCTGGCTGTGTACGCGGGCCCTTCAAGCGGGGTACGCACCGGTGTGGAGGCTTTGTAAATGCCTATGGTGGGCCTGCCCAGGCCCGCCGACAAATGCGTCAGGCCGCTGTCAAGCCCCACCATCACGCGCGCACAGGCCAGTACGTGCGCAATCTGGTTGAGATCCATGCGCGGCAGCACTTCGCCTTGATTCCTGCCCGCCACCAGCGCTTGCGCCCTGGCAATCTCGGCCGGATTGCCAGCCAGCAATTTAAGCGCCAGGCCATGCTCCTGCAAACGCTCAAACACTTTGTGCCAGTCGGCTACCGGCCAAAGCTTGTCGTCGCGGCTGGCCGACGGCATGATCACCGCATAGGGCTGGATCTCGGCCCCATCGGTAATCGCACCCAGGCCAAAATCGGGTTCGCCGCTATAGGTATAGCCGAAGGCGGCGGCGGCCAGTTCGCGCTGCCGGGTGACGGCCGGCTGCCAGAAGTTGACCGTATGCTTGACGTTGTAAAAAAAGGAAGCCAGTGGTTCGCGCGCAGACTGCCGGTCGAGGCCATGCCGCACTCCGTGCGTCTGGCGCACCAGCCATACCGATTTCATCAGGGCCTGCATGTCCAGCACCACGTCGTACTGGCGCGATTGCAGGTTTTGGCGCAACGCGGCGCGTTCGACGCGTGTATCGGCGGCCCACCAGTGCTTGCGCCAGCGGCGGTGCGCCACCGTGATGACCTCATTGACCGCCGGATGCCAGGCGGGAATCTCGGCAAAATTCTCTTCGACGATCCAGTCGATCTGCGCATGCGGCACATGCCGGGCAATATCGGATATGGCCGGCAGCATGTGTACCAGATCGCCCAGCGAGGACGTGCGCACAATGAGAATCTTTTTCGTCATGGCGCGATTATAAAGTAGGGGCGGGTCTTGTGAACTGACCCCATGCATCCAGATACCCGATTTGGAGGGCTAATTCAGCATTAAATGAACACAACCTTGGATACATCCGGTTCGCGCTGGGTGGAAATGAAGCTCAAGAACGACAAGCTGTCCGTATCCAGCACAGCCACCCTATCATCATCCTGGGAAATGAAGGCAATGGGCCGGGTGGGATGGAAGGAAACAGCAATCGCGCGAGCTTCCAGCCTGACATAGCCGATTTCGCGCAGATCCGACTGCCCCACGATCGAGAGGCTCCGATCGCCGTAGTTGGAGATGAACAAACGCCCATCCCGAAACAGATTGATGCGCGTTGGATCTTCGCGCGATGCCGCCGTGTACTTGACCCGCATGGTTCGCGTGTCGATAGCGGCAAGCGTCCCGCTCCATCGGTTCGTTACGTACAGTGTGCCTTCATCCTCGCTCAGGCAATATCCCTCGGGCTTTTGACCTGGGGCGCACAACACCGCAGACGCCAAAGGATCCCAGGGAAACACCTTGGCAACGGTATGCGACAGCAGGTTCATGCAATAAGCGGTGCGGCCATCGCGCGCCAAAGCGAACAAATGGCTTTTGATCCCTGCCGACGAGGTGGCGCGCTTGGGGCCCACGTCGGACAAAGGCTCGTCCAGCACCAGCAAAACCGCCTTGTCTTCGCTTAAGACATAAAGACGGTCTTGCTCATCCATTTGCATGCCATGCAGGCGGTTGTAGGGGGATAGATCTATCGTGCGCATCAACGCCCCACTGGCGATATCCACCTGAAACAAGACATGCCCGCCCTCGCCGGTATGCCCGGAAGTTTCCACGCCATAATGCCCTATCCAGGCCACCTTGTTGTGACTGTCGGTCACGAACTCATGGGGGTAAAGGCCAAGCTCCAGCGAGCGAAAGCGCTCACCCGTGTGTATGTCGTACCAACTTATGCAATGGCTGCATTTTTCGACCAATAGCAGTGTTTCGCGGCCTGTCATTTTTGCAATCCTTTGGCATTGAGGTGAATTCTGTACAGCGAGGTCGTGGCACAGATAAAAAGTGAATCGCCCCCCAGGCCGCCAAACGTCAGGTTCCCAACCTTTTCAGGCACCGGAATTTCCGCCAGGCGTCTGCCGTCGGAATGATAAATTTGCACTCCCGACGCACTGCTGGTGTATATCCAACCTCGCTCATCAAGCCTGAAACCATCAGGTAGACCGGGATTTACTTCCGCAAATGTCTTCGGATCGGACAAGGTGCCGCCCGCTCCCACCTTGAACGATATGATGTGATGGCGCCCCTGGCCCTCGGGACGCAGTGCCGCCGAGGTATCCGATACATACAGGACGCTCTCGTCGGGAGAAAACGCCAAGCCATTGGGCTCATCGAGGTAATCGGTCGCAATATCCAGCGCCGAAGTCCGGGGATCGAAGCGGAACACATAGTTGTGACGTAGTTCGGAAGGAGCCTTGTGGCCCTCCCGATCTGACAAGATGCCATAGGGAGGGTCGCTGAACCAGATCGTGCCGTCGCTCTTGACCACAATATCGTTGGGTGAATTCAAGCGTCGCCCCTGATACCTGTCAACCACGACCTCATCTTCCGTCCTGGCCAGACCGTCTATCATCCGCGTCCTGATAATGGCGCGCCGACCGTGCGAACAATGCAGAATGCTGCCGTCCAGATCGCGATAATGGCCATTGGTGAAATCCACCCCCTCACGCCAGACTGAAAACCCCTCGTCCTCGCCTTCGCGCCAGCACAGTATCCGGTTGTTGGGGATATCACTCCACAACAACGAACGGGCCTCATGGATCCAGACCGGCCCTTCGCTCCAGGCCGCACCTGTCGCCACCTGCTTCAGACGAGAATCCGGCCGGAACACCCCACGCGCGGCGTCATCGAAAATTATTGCAGCACTCATCTCTTCCACCTGTTCGCCCCCACATCCAGGAACGGATATACCGCCCGATCCACACACGACACCTGAAATTGTCTTCATACATGTTTCCGGCCTTTGAGCTTTGCACCGCTGAACCCCCATAAAGGCCGGTGACGCATTTGCGCCGCCCATTCGCACTTCGAAAACCGCCGTACACCTGGGCCGACTGGCGCTCGCCGATTGCCCGGCAAACTCGGATCCGGCCCCCAAATGGCCTGATAGGTATCGATGCACCGCCCTTGATATTGCCAATACACCAGCGTCGCGCCGTACACGCTCCACCATAGGAGCAAGGCAATGAACATCCAACGCGGCGCATCCGCCACAAACAGACCCAGCACAATGACAACCACGGCGCCGGCAATCAGCAGCCATCCCAGGAATTTATGCAAGCGCTCAAATACAAGCCTGCGCCGGGTCATCAAGTAATGATCGCCCAGCTCCATCCTCCGCCCGAAGGGAATGGAGCCATCGGCAGGCCCTCCCTTGGATCCACGCAACACGCCCGACAGCGCCTGTGCTGCCGCCACGGCCAGCAGCGACCAGCCGAACCAGGCATGCACATCCGCCAGCACACGGCCGGAACCCATATTGCCCCACGCCAGCGCGACGGCCAGACAGGCGGCGAACAAGCCGGCCGTCTGCAGCACCAGATGCGCATGCCACCACCACTTGTTATCCAGTTTCCTGGGCCAGTCCTGATTGGGCAATACTTTCAGATAACGGGCAATCAATCCGCCGATGGGTATGAGGAACCCCCAACTCAGCACCATCAGCCGCCCATGCCAGGCAGCCCAACCGGCCAGGTGATGTTCCGTGGCCCCCGATACCGGGGCCCACAGCCAGTTCCAGCAGTCCATCCAAAGCCCAGCATTCATAGCGTTGTATCACGCAGCCTCGATCTGTTCGAGTTCACGCGATCTCCGATTTAAGATCCGACAAGAACCGTTTCAGCGATTGGATTTTTTCCGTATTGCGGCGTATCAGAATTTGCAGCCTGGGTAATTCCAAACCTTCCAGCAAGGCTATTTTCACGATGGGGGTATCTGCCGGCAACAGCGGGATGACCGACTCCCGGCTTATCGAGCAAAGCTGCACATGGGCATTTATAAAGGCGTGAATCACAGCGGGCGACGGCGATTCGATTCGCGGTTCGATAGGAATCAGCCCCCGGCTCACGAATTGAGCGTCGAATACATTCCGCAACAAGGTGCCTTGCGTAGGCAAAACCCATTGCAACGACCGGCTGTCAGCCAGGGAAATTTTCTTTCCGGCCCTGGAACGCGTTTGGAAGTGCGGGTTGTCCCGATGCGCAATGACACAGAGGCGATCATCCTTTTCCCACAGTTCCTGGGCGTAGACTTCCCGCCTCATCTCATCGCCAAGTATGAAGCCGCCAATCGCGCAATCGATCTCGCCTTCTTTGAGCAGATGCAACAATTGCCGGCTGGTGGCGTCCAGCAAGGATACCGAAAGGCTGGGCTCCCGATCGCACATCCGGGACAAGGCCTTGGGCAAAATCTGCGTCACGACTTGCGAGATCGCGCCAATCCGCAGCAACTGCTTGGCTTGGGGATGAGGGCCGCGGGGTTCGAATTCGCTGTAGCCAAGCTCTTCCAGCACGATGCCCACCTTGTCCATCAGGTGAATGCCGGCCGCCGTTGGGGTGACGCCCCGGTGCTCACGCGTGAACAAAGGACAGCCGACAGCCTCTTCCATTTCCCGGATCATGCGGCTGGCCGCCGGCTGGGAGATATCCAGATGGGCAGCCGCCCCTTGAATCGTACCGGTGTCGCGCAGCACCGCCAGTAGCCGCAGGTGCTTGATTCTAAGGGCGTCAAAATACAAGGTTTTCAAGATATGGACCGTTATCTAAAAAATGGCGGCTAATGTCCGATGAGCCTGACCGGTTCGCCGGGAATGGGCGTATAGCTGCTCCCGCCGCGCCTGACGATGGCGTCCGCGCCGCCGTGCTGCGCAATCAGCCGCCCCTGGTCGACCTTGGCCTGAGCGTCGGTTTGCCCAGGATCGCAAATACCCGCCAGTGTCTCCGCGAATGCCGTCAATTCCGATTCATGCCGTCCGCCTAAAGCCAGATCCTGGAACTCTTCGGGGTCGTGCTTCAGATCGAATAGTTCAGGGCGATACCCGGTATAGCAAATATATTTTTTGTCGCCCTTGCGCAGCATATACGCCGCACTGACCGATCCCGCCGCATGGTATTCACTGAATACCGCGCGCTGGCCGTCGTACGGCTTGGCCGCGATCTCGAACAAGGACCGGCCGGGCAGCTCGGCGCCTTCCAAATCCTGCCCAACCGCATCCAGTATCGTTGGATAACAGTCGACCAGCGATACCGGAGTGTCGACCACGGCCTGCTGCGCCACCCTGGGGCCCGACATGATCAACGGCACAGACACAGACTCCTCGTACATGGTGGATTTACCCCATAAACCGCGAGCCCCCATGTTGTCGCCATGATCGGACAGGAACAGCACAACGGTATCGTCTGCCAGTCCGTTGATTTCGAGCGCCCGCAATATCGAACCCACGTTATTGTCCATGAACGAGCAAAGGCCGTAATACGATGCAATGGCAACCCTTCTTTGCTGATCGTTCTCGAAATACGAATCGAAACGATAGCAATCGTCCCATTGTTGAACCCAGGGATGCAAGCCGCCAGCTGTCTTTTTAGGCAGAGGGATATCGCTGGGGTTGTAAAGCGCGTAATACTCCGGAGGGGCAATCAACGGCGAATGCGGGGCAATGAACGAGGAAAACAGCACCCAGGGCTTGTCGCGCTGCGTGGCGCCGTGCTTCGCCAGCCACTGCACAGTTCGAGCGGTAATATCGCGGTCATAGTCGATGTATGTGCTTGCGCCCGGGCCTATGCATTGCGCCAGGTCTTTCGACTGGTGCCGCACAGGCGGCGGATTGCGTATCAGGCCATACAAATCGCCCACGCCGGCCTCGATATGCATGGGAATGATTTGCTCGCTAAAGCCCGCATCGATGTCCGCATTGGCATAATGCAGCTTGCCGATCGAAATCACCTCGTGGCCGGTGTCGCGCAAGTGCCGCGCCCAGCTGCGCATACGGCCGTCGTAGGCAATGGCGTTGTCCCAACATTTGTTCTGGTGCACATACCGCCCCGTGGCCAGCGCTGCTCGCGCCGGAACGCAAATTGGCGAGTTGGTATAGGCATTGCGAAAGACAGTGCCCTTGGCGGCCAGCTTGTCCAGATTAGGAGTCTTGACCATGGGATGGCCGTTGAACCCGAGCATTTTTTTGTTGTGCTCGTCGTTCATGATGATAATCAGATTAGGAGTTTTCACGGCTTTGCTCTTGGACTGTCAAAGTCAAAATGTAATATTGTTTTCGTGAACCACACGCGCCCAACGCTGGGTTTCTTCTTGCACGAACCGGGTGTATTCCTCGGCGCTGCGCAGATCGACATGAGCGCCCAAGCCAACGAATTTCCCTTGAACCTGAGGATTCTCCAACGCTTTGTGCAAGGCATCGGTCAAGATCTTGCGCAAGGGATCGGGCAGGCCTTTGGGCGCAAACAAGCCATGCCAGTTATCCACCAGAAGGCCAGGCGCCCCGAACTCCTTGGAAGTGGGAACTTCCGGCAAGGATTTCAGCCGGGTCTCGGAGGTGATGAACACAGGAACCACTTTTTTGGAATGGATCAAGGGCATGGCCGCGGATACGCCTGCGAAGGTCATTTGTGTTTCACCGCTGGCCACCGCCAATACCGCCGCCCCGCCGCTCTTGTAAGGAACATGCAGAAGGTCCAAGCCCAATTCCTTCTGCAGCAAAATACCGGCCAAATGCTGCGGACCTCCGATGCCGGGCGAGGAAAAAACCATGCCTTGAGGCTGTTTGGCCGCCAAGGCCTTCAGGTCGCTCAAGCTGCGCACATGAGTACCCGGCCCGGTAACGAGCACCAAAGGCACTGAAGCAACGGCGCCGACAGTCGTGAAATCCTGCGATCGATAACGAACCGTCCGGGACAAAGGCGACAGGGCAATATTGGAGACGGTGCCCATCAACAAGGTGTAGCCGTCAGGGTGGGCGGATGCCACGTAGCCCGCACCAATCGCTCCGGTCGCGCCTGGCTTGTTTTCGACAATAATCGACTGTTTTAGCGCCTGGCCCATGTCGGTGGCCACGATCCGAGCCAATACATCGGGAGAGCTGCCCGCCTCGGATCCCACGACAATCGTGATGGGCCGCGACGGAAACCCACCCGCCGCCTCGGCCCCGGTCGAGGCGGCCGCCAGCAAACCGATAAACACCGCGTTCAATACCACTTTTCCACTCATATGACTCACCATTGATCTCCTGTCCTGTTTTATGGGGCGCTTTGCCGTCGGCCTGCAGTTTCCTCGTTTCGCGCATCGTGCCTTACTCAGAAAAACACTATGCATGCCAACTTTGCATACCTTGAAATTTTTGAAAACCCTTTATTCAATGGGCTTTTTTTACAGAATATCACCTGGAGATCGGTTTCTAAATTAAGTTTTCACGATACATATATCCACTTTTAGGATAGCAATCCCACTGCGCCTTTTTGCCCTGGATATTCTGGTCTCGTCGCGAAAATCAAACGGAGCGGCCGCACGACCGCCCTTGCGAACGATGGAAGAAGAAGGATTCGCCAGGTATCACTTGAGGTTATCTCCATATCGCACTAATTCATTATTAAGCTATCGCATGTTTCGCCATACTGGTAGCCCTGATTGACCCGCAACGCCATTCCGATTCATGCCGCACGGGGTAAATCGCCCACGCCACACACTGCTCGACACATTCACGAGCGGCCCCTAATGGAGAATCAAGTGAAAGTAGTCAATATCCGAGCGCGCGTTTTCGAATGGAAAGGAAAGACAGTCCCCCCCCAACCTCATTTCTGCACCAACGCCATGAGCCTGCTGTGGGATCGCGGCGACTCAATGGGCACCTTCCGCTTCCATGGCTGGACCGTAGTGGAAATCGAAACTGATGACGGGCATGTGGGCATAGGCAATGTCGCGCTGGCGCCTCGCATCGCCAAGCAGATCATCGATCAGTATCTCAGTCCACTCGTCATCGGCCAGGACCCCTTCGACTATGAATACCTATGGCAGCGCATGTACCGCTCCACACTAGCCTGGGGGCGCAAAGGCGTAGCCATGGCCGCCATTTCGGCAATCGATATCGCCTTGTGGGACTTGATGGGCAAGGCCACTGGCCGACCGGTCTTCAAGCTTCTGGGCGGGCGCACCAAAGAAAAAATTCCTTGCTACGCCTCCAAGCTCTATCGCAGAGACCTGAGTGAAATGCAAGGTGAAGCCCAGTCTTACCTGGACCAAGGCTTCAGCGCCATGAAGATGCGCTTCGGCTACGGCCCCAAGGACGGGCCCGCCGGCGCACGCAAGAATATCGAAAGCGTCGAAGCCGTGCGCGAAGTCATAGGCTACGACGTAGACCTGATGCTCGAATGCTATATGGGCTGGAACCTGGAATATGCCAAGCGCATCTTGCCGAAACTCGAACGCTTCGAACCCCGCTGGCTAGAGGAACCCGTGATCGCCGACGATATCGACGGCTACGCCGAACTCAACCATCTGACCAGTATTCCGATCTCGGGGGGCGAACACGAATTTACCAGCCATGGGTTCCGCCAGCTGCTCGACAAGCGTGCCGTTTCGGTCATCCAGTACGACACCAATCGAGTGGGCGGCATTACTGCGGCCCACAAGATCAACGCCCTGGCCGAGGTCTATGGCGTTCCTGTCATTCCGCATGCGGGGCAAATGCACAATTATCATCTCACCATGTCGACCCTGGCCTCGCCCATGTCGGAATTCTTCCCCGTGCACGATGTCGAAATAGGCAACGAATTGTTCTACTACATCTTCGACGGAGACCCCGCTCCGCAAAACGGCTATCTGGATCTCGACGACAACCTGCCCGGACTGGGCCTGACCCTGTCCGATAAATACCTGGACCAATTCAATATCATCGAATAAGCCGCGCGGGGCGGCCTCGTTTCTACCGAGGCCGCCCCGCCGTCATTGTTCGAGACACAAAAAACTATACAAGCCGGGTACTCTCCATGGCGGCCCGGATCTCGAGGATGAACACTTGAGAGGCAGGACTGAGAATGCGGCCTTTGCGGGTGATGATTCCGTAGGAAGGTATTTGCCTTTTGATTTTCAAGGGCACAATGCCCAGCGTCTTGCGCTCTTCGTAGTGCTTGGCCACCAGCGTCGGCATGACCGCCAGCATATCCGACTGCCTGAGCAGGGAAGAGGTCAGCAGCATGGACGAGGTCTCGAGAATATTGATCGGCAAGGCCAGGCCAGACTCCATGAACACCAGTTCCAGCACCTTGCGCATAGGGCTGGGATGAGCCTGCAGAACCCACGGATACTGCAGCAGGCCGGCCAAAGTCACTTTGCGGTTGCGCACCTCGGGATTGGACGGGCCGGCCACTATCGACAAAGCCTCTTCGGCAATGGGCTCGAACATAAGCTCGCGGCTGTCCCAGTTATCGGGCACGCGGCCGATGGCCACGTCCAGCCGGTCCTGCAACAGCGCCGTGATCAGCACATCGCTGGTATCGATCTGGATGCTGGGAGCCAGCCGCGGGTGGCGCTGCTTGAGCATGATCAGCGTGTCGGACAGCAGTTGAGGGGCGGGGGCCATGATGGCGCCGATGCGGATCTTGCCGATATTTCCCGATTCGATGGCCACCAGCTCGTCGCGTACGCCGCCCAAGTCGGAAAACACCACCTGCGCATAGCGAGTCATGACCTCGCCGTAGGCTGTAGGCTGTACGCCACGCCGGAGACGATCGAAGAGCTTGAGCCCGATCACGTCTTCCATCTCGTGCAGCATTTTCGTGGCGGCGGGCTGGGTCAGGCCGATTTGCTCGGCGGCCTTGCGCAAGGAACGATGTTCATGCAGCGCCAGCAGCAAACTAAGCTGCCGCATGCGCAGGCGATTGAATAATATGGCGGCGTTAGGTATCACTTGGGGTTATCACTATATCTTATTAATTTATTATTAAGCTATCACAAGTTTGGCCATACTTGTAGCACTAAATCATAAATTACAGGAGACACCATGCAGACATCCCTGAAAAAACAGTTGCTCCGCGGTGCAATAAGCGCCGCCCTGATGACCAGCCTGTTTGTCTCGGCCCACAGCTATGCCACCGACGCCTGGAAGCCCACTAAGAATATCCAGGTTATCGTGGCGGCCGGAGCGGGCGGCGGCACCGATCAATTGGCGCGCCTGATTCAATCCATCATTACGCGCCACAAGCTCATGGATGTCTCCACCGTGGTCGTCAACAAAGGGGGCGGCAACGGCGCCGAAGGCTTCCTGGACATCAAGATGGCCAAAGGCGATCCTTACAAAATCATTGTCGGCACCAACAATGCGTACCTGTTGCCGCTGGTGGCCAAGCTGGGCTACCAATGGACGGACCTGACGCCGGTTGCCATGGTGGCCCAGGACGATTTCATTCTATGGGGCCCTGAAAACTCGCCCTTCAAAACCGTCAAGGACTACATCAATGCCGTGAAGGCCACGCCGGCCAAATACCCCATGGGCGGCAGCCAATCGAAAGATGTGGACCAAACGCTGACCATGCTGATCAACAAGACCGAAGGTACCAAGTTTGTGTACATTCCGTTCAAGAGCGGCGGCGAAGCGTCCACACAACTGGCGGGCGGCCACATCGCCTCCAACACCAACAATCCCAGCGAGAGCATCTCGCAATGGCGTGCCCACCAGGTCAAGCCCTGGTGCGTGTTCAGTAAAGAGCGCATGGTCTATACCAAGAAAATCACCGATACCCAGGCCTGGTCCGATGTGCCCACCTGTGTTTCGCAGGGCATCCACATCGATGAGTTCCGTTTCCCGCGCACCGTCTTCATGCCGGGCGGCGTCACCGACGCACAACGCCAGTACTATGTCGACCTGCTGAAAAAAGTCACGGAAACGCCCGAATTCAAAGAGTATCTCGAGCGCGGCGCATTGGTGCCCAGCTTCCTGGCGGGCAAGCAATTCAACGACTACATTCAAGCCGACGACAAACGGGCCCGCGAGATTTTCAAAGAGGCGGGCTGGCTGAAGCAGTAAATATCCGCAAACCGGCTGCGTCGCGGCAACTCAAGCACCACGACGCGGCAACTCTTCGAATCGAAGGCCATGAATACACAGACATCCGCAGACACACCCGGCCCTGCCGGCCCGCCCCCCGGACAGGGCGGGCTGAGCCTGCGCGTGGGCGGGCTGGTCACCTCCTTGTCGCTCGTGGTTCTGGGCGGCGTCGTCATGGCGGGCAGCCTGCAGCAAGGCATAGGCTGGGACGACGGCGGCCCCATGGCCGGGTATTTTCCTTTTTACGTTGGGCTGTTCCTTGCCCTGTCCAGTCTGGGCACCGCTATCAAAACCCTGTCCAAATGGCCACGCGGCCGCGCCGACCTGACCACCCGCCCGCAGCTCAAGCGCGTGCTGGGCGTATTCATTCCCATCTGCGTGTACGTGGCGCTGATGCCCTTCATCGGCATGTACGTGGCCTCGGCGCTATTCATTGCCTGGTTCATGTGGCGCATGGCCGAAGACGGCAAGCGTTACAGCGGGATCAAGATCCTGACCATCTCGATCGTGGTGCCGCTGGCCTGCTATTTCATTTTTACCCGCTGGTTTGAGGTTCCGCTGTACGCCGGCCCATTCCCGGCCTGGTTCGGAATGTAGGACGAAACCGCATGGAACAACTCAACCTGCTGATGCACGGCATGAGCGTCGTACTGTCCTGGTACCACATCATGATCATGATCGCCGGCATTTTGCTGGGGATACTGGTGGGCGTGCTGCCGGGCCTGGGAGCGCCCAACGGCGTGACCCTGCTGCTGCCCATCACCTTCACCATGCAGCCGGTATCGGCCATTATCCTGCTGTCGTGCATGTACTGGGGCGCCCTGTTCGGCGGCTCGGTCACATCGGTCATATTCAACATCCCGGGCGAACCCTCGTCGGTCGCCACCACTTTCGACGGCTATCCTATGGCCCGGCAGGGGCGCGCCGGCGAAGCACTGACGGCGGCCTTTACGTCGGCGCTGCTGGGCGCGCTGGTGGGCGTTCTGCTCATTACCTTTCTGTCGGGCTATATCGCCAAATTCGCGCTGAGCTTCAGTTCGCCGGAATTCTTTGCCGTCTATGTGCTGGCGTTCGGCAGCTTCATCGGCCTGAGCCGAACCCCGCCGCTCAAAACCATATCGTCCATGATGATCGGTTTTGCCGTCGCCGCCGTAGGCATGGATACGGTGTCGGGCAATCTGCGCCTGACCTTCGGAATCCCGGACCTGCTGCGCGGCATCAGCTTTGAAGTCGCGGTCATAGGCCTGTTCGGCATAGGCGAAATCCTGTGCACGGTGGAAGAAGGGCTGGTATTCAAGGGCGAGCACACAAAAATCAACGCCCGGATTGTCTGGCAGACCTGGAAGCAAATGCCGCGCTATTGGGCCACCTGGCTGCGCAGCGTGGCCATAGGCTGCTGGATGGGCATTACCCCGGGCGGCCCCACCGCCGCATCGTTCCTGAGCTACAGCGTGGCCAAGCGCATGTCGAAAACGCCCGAGCGTTTCGGCAAAGGCGCGCTGGAAGGCGTGATCGCCCCCGAAACCGCCGACCACTCGGCCGGCACCAGCGCCCTGCTGCCCATGCTGACGCTGGGTATTCCGGGCTCGGCCACCGCCGCCGTGATGCTGGGCGGCCTGATGATCTGGGGCCTGCAGCCCGGCCCAACTTTATTCCTGGAACAGAAGGATTTCGTCTGGGGCCTGATCGCCAGCATGTATCTGGGCAATGTGGTGGGCCTGGTCGTGGTGCTGTCCACCGTGCCGCTGTTCGCTTCCATTCTGCGCGTGCCGTTTTCCATCATGGCGCCGATTATCGTGATTGTGTGCTGCATCGGCGCCTACGCGGTCAATCAGTCGCTGTTCGATGTGGACTTGATGCTGGTGTTCGGCGTGTTCGGCTATTTGTTCAAGAAGCTGGGCTACCCGATTGCTCCGCTGGTGCTGGCCGCCGTGCTGGGCGACAAGGCCGAAGATGCGTTCCGGCAATCCATGCTGTTTTCGGGCGGCAGCCTGGGCATTTTCTGGCACAACGGCCTGGCTGGCACCCTGACCACGCTGGGGCTGCTGATGGCTTGCCTGCCCCTGATCGGGCGCCTGTTCAAGCGTAAAGAACCGATTCCGGCCATTGTTCCCAACCTGGATTAAACGAATTCCATCGAGATACCATGCCTGCACAAAAACCCACGATTGCCCTGACCTTGGGCGACCCCGCCGGAATCGGCCCTGAACTTATCGCCAAACTGTTGAACGATCCCGCCAACCTGCAACAGGGCAATATTGTGCTGATCGGCGACCCGTGGCTATGGGAGGCCGGGCAAAAAACAGCAGGTGTGGCCGTGGCCACCCAGGCGATCGCCTCGCTGGCCGACGCACGCGCCGCGGCCGGCGACAAGCCGCTGTTTGTTGCCGTCGACAGTGTTGTTCCCGGGCAAGTCCGGCAAGGGCAAGCCGCCGCATCCGGGGGCGCCTCGGTGCTGAAGATTCTGAACCTGTGCATGGATGCCGTGATGGCCGGCCAGATCGACGCCATCTGTTTCGCGCCGCTGAACAAGCACGCCATGAAGCAGTCGGGCATGAAGTTCGAGGACGAGCTGCATCACTTCGCCAACTACCTCAAGGTGGACACGTATTTCTGTGAGTTCAATACGCTGGACGGCTTGTGGACTTCGCGGGTGTCTTCGCACGTGCCGCTGAAAGATGCGACGTCGCTGCTCAGCAAAGAACGCATCGAAGACGCCAGCCGACTGATCTACGATTCGCTCAAGGCGGCCGGCATTGCCCAGCCGCGGGTGGCGGTGGCCGCGCTGAATCCGCATGGTGGCGATGGCGGGTCTTGCGGGCGCGAGGAGATCGATATTATCGAGCCGGCCGTACGATCGTTGCAGCAACAGGGCTATCCGGTTGAAGGGCCTTTCCCCGCCGATACTATTTTCATCAAGGCGCGCGACGGCAAATACGATGCGATCGTTACGATGTATCACGATCAGGGGCAGATTGCGATCAAGCTGCTGGGGTTCGAGAAAGGGGTAACTGTGCAGGGGGGGCTGCCGATACCTATAACGACGCCGGCGCATGGCACTGCCTATGATATTGCGGGGAAGAATCAGGCGAACGTGAATGCCATGCGTAATGCTTATCTTATTGCGTGCCGTATGGGGGAGGCTTATAGGACGAGATGGGGTGAGTCATAGGACAATCTTGGAGTTGCCGTTATGGGTGGCTTGTGGCTGTCTGTCTCATTCGTTATTTAGCTATTATTCTTGTTCTATAAGTACTGTTTTTGTTCTTAAGACACGAGGGCGGCGGGCCAATGGCCAGGGCAAATGCCTGCACGATATGCGTTCTTAAGGCGCGGGGGTGGCGGCCCAGGCAGGGTGGAGCTCGCATCGTCCGGTCCTGGCTTTGCCAGGACTGCCCGCGGCCGGCGCCTGGATCGGG
>NZ_BAAGUZ010000048.1:0-24393 GCF_054781135.1 Paralcaligenes ginsengisoli | reverse complement strand
GGACGTGCCGGACTACACAGCACCGCCCACCCTGCGGCGTCTTTATAGAAATAACCGCCGCCTACACAGCAAACACAGCAAACACAGCCCAAAGTCACCGCCCCAGCCAGCCCAGGCAGCTCAAAGTCATTTACCCAAGCCCAAAAAACGGCTCAAAACGAAAGTCGCTGAAGCACATTCAGCGCCATAAAACACTTAAACCAAAATACCCTAACGGCGTGCAAGCGGTAAATCCGGCGGGCGCATCAACGGCGAGCCCGCCAGGAATCCCGGGTTTGCAGTGCCGGTTTATTTCCCTTCGGCGACAAATACCTGGGCCGTCGCGTTGACCACCGAGGCGATGCGCCCTACATCGCGCAATTGCTCGGACGTGAACCCCGCCTTTTTCAGATTCTCGTAGTGCGACTGTACGCAGAAATGGCATTTGCCGATAATCGAAGCGGCCAGGGCGAACAGTTCGAAACGGTTCTTGTCGATACCGCCGTGACTGGCATAGGCGTTCATGCGCAACTGGGCCGGCAGGGTTTTAAGCTGCGGGTCGGCCGACATTTCGACATAGGGATAGTAGGTATTGTTCATGCCCATCAGAGCTGCCGCGGTCAGGACCCCGGTTACGTCCGTTTCGGACAGGCCCGACTTGAAAGCGGCGATCAGGGCAGGGCTACGCGCGGCATAGGCTGCGGCCAGGGCCACTCCCACCGCGTCTTCGGAAGACAGGGTCGAGCGCGCAATAGTGCCGTCCAGATTCAAGCGTACATCTTTGGCCCAATCAGGAATCGATTCTTTGATTGATGTTAGGAATTCCATAGTTTTTACCTATTAAAAAGTTCCGATAAAGCCCGGGCTGGCCGGGCTGGCTTATTACTGCGATCCTCGCCATTCAGACGCTGGCGCATCAAGCGCCGTGTCCGAATGGCGATTGGCGGCATATTACAGCGTGGCGCCACCAACGCTGCGGTTGCACGGGCAGAGTTCATCTGTTTGCAGGCCGTCGAGCAAGCGCAGGACTTCTTCAGGGTTGCGCCCCACGTTCAGGTTATTGACCGAAACGTGCTGGATGACATTGTCGGGATCGACAATAAAGGTGGCGCGCAGAGCGACGCCTTCTGCTTTGTCGCGGATGCCAAGCTGGTCGACCAGTGCGCCCGTGGTATCGCCAAATTGGTAATGGCCCAATTTGTTGAGGTCGGGGTGCTCGCGGCGCCATGCCAGCTTGACGAATTCGTTGTCGACCGAGCCGCCCATCAGGACCGCGTCGCGATCTTCGAAGTCTTTGGCCAGGTTATTGAAGCCTACGATTTCGGTGGGGCAAACGAAGGTGAAATCTTTCGGGTAAAAGTAAATGACTTTCCATTTACCTGGGAAAGAGCTTTCGGTGATGTCTTCAAATGCCGATACACCGTTTTCTTCGTGATGGTTGAAGCCGGGTTTCACGCCAGCTACTTTGAAGGGTTCTAGTTTATCGCCTACAGTTTTCATCTGAGCTCCTAATTGGTTAGTGTAAGAAAGGCTTGTGCCCGATGAATGTAATTTTACGCTATTAAACTTTGTTGTCTAATTGAAAATTCCTAATTCGAACTTTAGGTAATTCTATTCTGGCGACCAGGCCGCCGGGCGGTCGTGAAATCAGCTTCAACTGCCCGCCCACCTGGCCAAGCAGCCGTTCCACAATAGCCAGCCCCAGGCCGGCGCCGCTTACCCCGGTACGGGCGGATTCGCCGCGCGAAAAGGGGCGCAGCAGGCGCTGGATGTCCGATTCCGGGATGCCGACGCCCTGGTCCGACACCTCGATGGCCAGAATATTGCCTTCTTCCTGGACGGCGAGCCGGATGTAGGCACGGTCTTCGACAGGAGTGCGGCCATAACGGCGCGCATTTTCGATCAGGTTGCTGACGATGCGCTTCAGGTCGTGGGCGCTGATCTTGGCGTACAGGTCCGGCTCTATGACCGCGGTCAGGAAACTGCCCAGCGATTCGGTATGGCTGCGTTCGCGTTCATACAGATCGTGCAGGACCGCGGAGACGTCGATGCCGCGGTCGGGAACCACGCCCGCGGGACGCGCGTATTCCATCAGTTGGCCTATGCTGTGATCGATTTGCGCGAGATCTTCGTCGATGGATTGACGGGCCTCGTCGCTGACATTGCTCATTTCGATTTCCAGCCGCATCCTCGCCAGAGGCGTACGCAGATCGTGGGAAATGCCGGCCAGCATGATTTCACGGTCGGCTTCCGTTTGCCGCAGGTCGCGCGCCATGCGATTGAAAGCGGTATTCAGGTCGCGAATCTCGAGAGGGCCTTTTTCGGGCAGCGGCGAAGGCGATTCGCCGCGTGCCACCTGCTGGGCCACCTTGGCCAGTTGCGCCAGCGGCCGGTTTACAAAACGCACGCTGACGGCGGCGCCGATCAGCGCCAGCAACAGGGCGGTGGCGCCCCAGCCCAGCCACTCGACCCCCGCGGTCAGGCCGAGCTGTTCGCGATCGAACACCAGCCAGTACTGGTCTTTGTTGATATCGAAGCTGACCCAGATCCCCGGGGTCTTGTTGACGGACCACATGATTTTGGCATTGGAACCCAGCCTGTCCCTGATTTCGGCGGCAACATGATTCCAGTAGTTGGACTCGGGCAGGGGTTCCAGCACATCGCTGGGATCGCGCGGCTGGACCCGCAGGCTTTCCTTGGTGGCGAGATCGAGCAGCAGGGCGGGCCGTACGCTGGTGGGGGCGTACACGAGCGCCGATCGGGTAATACTGACGGCGGTAGTGACCCGCTGGGCCATCTGAGTCGCGCGCGGGCCTTCTTCCATGCTGAAAAAAACCTGCAGCCATGCGCCAAGACTTACCAGCATGAGTGCGGCCAGCAATAAAAATGAGCGGCTGAATAGGCCCAGCCTCAGCCGCGATGTCAGTCTCTTCAGTTTTTTGGTTGGGAGGGCCATCGAAACTTTCCGGCGATCACCAGCCAACCAGAAGTGTATGACGGCGATATGCTGTGTGAATAGTGAGCGGAGCCTTAATGGCCGCCATCAGGAACGAATACATAACCCAGGCCCCAGACCGTTTGAATAAATACCGGTTTGGACGGGTTGGGTTCGACGAGCTTGCGCAAGCGCGAAATCTGCACGTCGAGGCTGCGGTCGAACGCTTCGTACTCGCGACCGCGCGCCAGTTCCATGAGTTTGTCGCGTGACAGCGGTATTTTGGGATGACGCGCAAACACTTTGAGCACCGAAAATTCGCCCGTGGTGATCGGCACCTGCTCGTTGTTGCGAGTTAAAGTACGGGTGGACAAATTAAGCACATACGGGCCGAATTCGATGGATTCATTTTCCTGGCTGGGGGCGCCCGGATGCTCTTCGGTGCCGCGGCGGCGCAAAATGGCATTGACGCGGGCCAGCAGCTCGCGTGGATTGAAAGGCTTGGAAAGGTAATCGTCGGCGCCCATTTCCAGGCCGACGATACGGTCGATTTCTTCGGCCTTGGCCGTAAGCATGATGATGGGCGTGTTGTCGTGCCCGCCGCGCAGGCGGCGGCATATGGACAGGCCGTCTTCGCCGGGCAGCATCAGATCGAGCACCAGCAGGTCGAAATGCTCGCGCTGCCAGAGCTTGCCCATTTCCTTGGCGTCTTCGGCAACAAATACGTTGAATCCTTGCTCGGACAGATAACGACGCAGCAGGTCTCTGAGGCGCGGGTCATCGTCGACCACAAGAATTTTGCGAGATAAAGATTGGTTTTGAGTATTCATGGTCGAAAATGTAACAGGGCAAAATAAACCAGCATAGGGGTTAGTAGCAAGATATTACACATTAAGTGTTTCGTAGAAAATCTTTTACATTAGCTACTTGGCAATCGTTAACAGTTAAGTCCGGTATTTGTTCGACTGGCAGCTTTGAGCGGGAGGCTGCGTTTTTTTGGATCTTTTGTCTGATTCATGAAAGTATACTGATATATCCGCTATTTGTGCTTATATTTTTATAAATCCGCTTAAGTGTTATTTTTAGGCGATGCCACTCGCGCCTCCGGCGTTTTGTTCTCGCCAGCCATTGTGCCGGAATGTAATGGCCGGCAGCAGAAGTTTCCCAAGTTTCTTAAAATGCATTTCATGGACTCTCACCTTCTCGCTCTTGAAACGTCTTCCAGCCGCTGTGGAGTGGCTGTGTTGTCTGTGGTGCAAGGGCGCCTGAAGCTGTGTACGGCTGCGCATGACGCCGTCGGCGAGCACGCTGAACGGCTTTTGCCCATGGTCGATCAGTTATTGCTTGAAGCAGGCATAGTCCGGGATCAATTGTCGGCGATAGGCTTTGGACAGGGGCCGGGCGGTTTTACCGGCCTGCGTGTGGCGTGCGGCGTGGCGCAGGGAATGGCTTATGCCCTGGGCTTGCCCGTGGTCCCGGTGGGGTCCTTGCTGGCGGTTGCGGCGCGCGATGGCATGGGTTCCGGTGCCGATCGCGGTGCGATCCGGCTGATCGTCCAGGACGCCCGCATGGGCGAGGTCTACCTAGCGGCTTATCGTCCGTTAATTACCCCTGGTGATAGCGAAGAAACATCCGCCTGGGAGGAACTGCAGGCGCCGATCCTGCTCAATGCCGGCGATGTGGCGCCCTGGCTTGATCAGCATGCCGGCTCATGGGACGGGCAGCCCAGCGTGCCTATCCGCCTTGTCGGCGACGCGCTCGATGCTTATCCCCAACTGGCCGCCCTGGCGTCTTGCGGCACGCAAAAGGTTTTGCCGGGGCAGCCTTTGCGCCCCGATGCCGAGGCCGTGGCCAGGCTGGCCTACCGGGCCTGGCAGCGCGGCGATGCGGTGCCGCCCGAGCAGGCGGCACCGCTTTACGTGCGCGATAAAGTAGCCTACACCACGCTGGAGCGGGAACATGGTTTGGGCGGTAACCCCAAGGCGCAGCAGGTCGCGGCCGCAGGCTCCGGGCGCAGCTCGCCTGTGTCGATCTGCGCAATGACTGCGGAGCATCTGGATGAGGTGCTCAAGATCGAGCGCGCCGTCCAGTCCTTTCCCTGGACTCGAGGCAATTTCTCCGATGCCCTGCAAGCGGGTTACGGTGCGTGGGTTGCGTGTCGGGACAATATCGTTCTTGGCGCCTGCCTGGCCATGTTTGCCCCGGACGCCGCCCACCTGTTGCTGATTGCGGTGGCGCCGGATGCGCAGCGGCAGGGGGTGGGAGCGCAGCTCCTGCAACAGTGCGAGCGCGCTGCGCTGGAGCACAGTCTGAAAGCAGTGCTGCTCGAAGTCCGGCCTTCAAACGGCAAGGCCCTGGATTTTTACCGGCATCGGGGGTTCGAACGTCTTGGAGTGCGCAAGAATTATTATCCCACTGGCCGGGACGAGCGCGAAGATGCCTGGGTTCTGGAAAAGAAACTGGGCCATATCGAGGCAAACCATGATTGAAGAATCGTCATCGGCCGAACCCAGGCTCAGCTCGATGCAAATGGCCTGGCTGCAGGAAATGGGTATCGACCGGCAGTTGCTGGCGCGTTTTCGGCGTAGCGCCGAAATCACTGCGGCGGCGCGGTCCACGGCCGGCGAGCGCGTGTCGCACGATGTGTCACCCATGGCGGCGCCGCCGCTTGTCGATCCGCCCACTCTGGTGCCGACCCGTACCTTGCTTAAAGTACCCGGGCATCCCGGACGGGATGCGTCCTCGATTGCCGTGGCGGAGGCAGGCACCGGCGCCGGTCTTCGCGCTGTTGCACACGACTGGGCGGCGTTGCAGATTCAGGTTGCGAATTGTGAAGCCTGTTCCCTGTGTACCAATCGACGTCAGGCCGTGTTTGGGGCCGGGGTCGCCGATTCGCCTGCCTGGATGGTCATAGGCGAGGCGCCGGGCGAACAGGATGATCGGGACGGTCGGCCGTTTCAGGGCAGGGCGGGCATCCTGCTGGGGGCGATGCTGGCTGCGGCTGGGGTAGATGCCGAGGCACAGGTGTTTTATGCGAATCTAGTCAAATGCAGGCCATTGGGCAACCGGACTCCTCGGCTGGATGAAGTGAATGCGTGCCTGCCTTATCTGCAGCGGCAGATTGCATTGCTGAAGCCGCAGCGCATTCTTGTGCTGGGCAAGCTTGCCGCGCAAGCCCTGGTGGGCAAGGATGATGATTTTGAATCATTGCGGGGCACGGTGCACGTTTTCCGAAGCGAGACGGGCGTCGACATACCTCTCGTGGCCACGTATCATCCGGCGTTCCTGTTATCGCGGCCGCAGCACAAAGCCCATGCCTGGCGCGATTTGAGCCTGGCGAGATCCTGTCTGGTTTCGCAATGAATGGCGGCGGAATGGGGTTTTCGGGGTGGGCCTTGTGCCTGCTCTAGCCAGAGCGTTTTTGGCTCGAGTGTTTGCGGCATTCTTCGATGGATTGATAGCTTTGGTATTTGAAGACGCCGTCTATCGGGGCTTGGGGTCAGGGCCGGCACGGCGTGCTTGATCCGGATCTACCTCGTCCAGGCGGGCGTCGGGCCAAACTCGCTACGCCCCGCGGAGCGGGGCTACGCTCAAACATGGCCCGCCGAAAGCCCCCGCCTTCCCTACGGTAGCATCCGGCGCACGCCTTACGCCGGTCCTAACCCCAAGCCCCGATAGACGGCTCACGTAATGGCTTGCCTGGAATTGCATCACGGGATGCCCGGAATTTACGTGCTTGCACCTACCGTTAATGGGCCTGCACCCATAGAACCGTTAACGTGCCCGCACTCATGCCTCCATCACGTGGCCGTATCTACTTCGATTGACTTCTTGATGGATTGACGACTCGATTGACTAAACGCCCGCCGCCTCAACGTATCCCGTGATTGGCTAAACGCCGCTTCCCCAACATATACCTCGATGCATTGCCTCAACGCAAGCCGCAGGGTGGGCGGTGCTGTGTAGTCCGGCGGTAGTCCAGCGCCGGGTGCTGACGAAGGGAAGGCGGGGGGTGTCGGCGGGCGCTGTCTGAGCCCGGCCTCGCGAGGCCGGGCGAGTTCGCCCGACGCCCGCCTGGACGAGGCAGACCCGGGCAGTCGGGGTGCGTAGCACCACGACCGCTGGACGTGCCGGACTACACAGCACCGCCCACCCTGCGGCGTCTTTATAGAATCAACCGCCGCCCACACAGCCAACACAGCAACGCACAGCCCAAAGCCATCGCTCAAGCCGGTATAGGCAGTTCAAATTCACACCTCAAGCCTAAAAAAACGGCTCAAAACAAAAGTCACAGAAACACGTTCAGCGCCGTAACCATTTAATCAAAAATACTCTAATGCAAGGCCTGGCCATGGCCGTATTGGCCGATTTTGTTCTCCAGGCTCGGATCGGCCCGGTGATTGCGACGATTCCAGCGCATAAAGACCAGCATCAGGCTTGCCACCAGCAGGCCGAAAATCACGATAATGATATTGATGGGCAGGTTCAGCCATAGCATCAGGCTATAGATGGCCAGCATCAGCAGAATATTCAGTTGTTCGTTGAAGTTTTGCACGGCAATCGAATGGCCGGCCGACAGCAGGACGTGGCCTCGATGCTGCAGCAGCGCATTCATGGGCACGACAAAGAATCCCGATAAGCCCCCTATCAGCAGCAAGACGCAATAAACCGCCCAGGTCTGGTGCACCAGCGGCATCAGCAGCACGGCCAGACCCATGACAATGCCTACGGGAAGCACCGATAAGGCCCGCTTGAGCGGAACACGCCCGGCCACCACCGAGCCGACCACGGTTCCTACGGCGGCCACGCCCATCAGAATGGATGCCTGATCCAGCCGGTACCCTAGATGGCGCGCGCCCCATTCGATTACGATGAATTGCAGCGTTGCCCCCGCTCCCCAGAACAATGTCGTGACAGCCAGCGAGATCTGCCCGAGCTTGTCGCTCCACAAGATGCGCACATAACCTTTGAAGGTGCGGATAAGCTGCAGCGGATGGGTTTGCTGCTTGGGGTAGGTGACCATGGTGCGCGGAATCAACAGGGTGCAGACCGCCGCAAAAAAGTACACCACGCCGATCAGCAGAATGGCCGCTTCGGCCCGGGTATGCACCAGATGCTGGATCCAGTTGTACTCGAGCAGCGCTTTGGATACGACAGGGTTGATCAGGACTCCGCCCAGCACCGTTCCGATAATAATCGACAGGACGGTCAATCCTTCTATCCAGCTATTGCCCTTGACCAGCAGGTCGGGCGGCAGCATTTCGGTGACAATGCCGTACTTGGCGGGCGAGTAGGCGGCCGCGCCAATGCCCACCAGCGTATAGGCGCAAAAAACCAGTATCAGTTGCGCTGTCGGGTCCGGGCCGAAGCCCTTGTAGCAGAACATCAGGATGCAGCCGAGTATCTTGATGGCGTTGGTGGCGAACATCACCCGGCCTTTGGGGAAGGAATCGGCGAATGCGCCCACGAAGGCGGCCAGCGCCACGTAGGCCAGGGCGAACCACCATTTCATCATAGGCGCCATCCAGTCCGGCCCGTGCAAATCGCTAATAAGCGCTATGGCGGCGATTAGCAGCGCGTTATCGGCGACAGACGATAACGCTTGGGCTGTCATGACCAGATAAAAGCCTTTTTTCAATCGGATGTCTCGGTAGAGTTAGTCAATGAAGCAAGATCCGGCCGTCTTCGGCAGCCTGGACGGGCGCTCAAGCTTATGCCAAATTTCAAAAAAAATGAAATCAAACTACAAAAATTGTTAGCGAGTATAGCGTTAGCGCCTGATTCGGTTCGGATTTTGTGCCGCCGGCCGCTATTTAGCTGCGGATCAATTCGCGGGTGCGTTATCATACGGAACAGTTGCATGTCTGGATTTTCGGCCCGGTTCCTGGGCCGTTTTCATAGCCGCACAGAGGCAGTAATGTGTTGCGGTCCCATCGGTCTTTTTTTGTGCCTCGTCTATTGTGCGTTTGACCCAGATTAAACTTGCCGGTTTTAAATCCTTTGTCGAGCCGACAACCATTCCCACGCCCAGCCAATTGGTTGGAGTGGTGGGTCCCAACGGTTGCGGCAAGTCGAATATTATCGATGCCGTACGCTGGGTGCTGGGTGAGTCCAAGGCGTCGGAATTGCGTGGCGAATCCATGCAGGACGTCATTTTCAACGGCTCGGGCAATCGCAAGCCGTCGGCCAGAGCCTCGGTCGAGCTGGTGTTCGACAATTCCGAAGGGCGTGTGGCCGGGCAATGGGGCACTTATGCCGAAATTGCCGTACGGCGGGTCCTGACGCGCGACGGCACCAGCAGCTATTTCGTCAACGGTCAGCAGGTGCGCCGGCGCGATATCCACGACATTTTCCTGGGCACAGGGCTGGGCACCCGGGGTTACGCCATTATCGGCCAGGGCATGATTAATCGCCTGATCGAGGCGCGGCCTGAAGAATTACGGGTTTTCCTGGAAGAGGCCGCCGGCGTATCGCGTTACAAAGAGCGGCGCCGCGAAACCGAAAACCGCCTCGGCGACACTCGTGAAAACCTGACTCGCGTCGACGACATCATGCGCGAACTGGGTTCGCAGCTTGAAAAACTCGAAACTCAGGCCGAGGTGGCGCAGCAATATCGCGCTCTGCAGGAAGAGGGCGAACAGAAGCAATATGCTTTGTGGCTGCTGAAGGAAGAAAGCGCCGATGCCGACAAACAGAAGAAATTGCTGGCGATTGCGCAGGCGCAAACCGAACTCGACGCGGCGCTGGCAGGTTTGAGGGCCGGCGAGTCGGCGCTCGAATCGCGCCGCCAGGCCCACTATGCGGCGGGAGACGCCGTCCACGCGGCCCAGGGCCTGTTGTTCGAAGCGGGCGCCCAGGTCAGCCGGCTCGAGGCCGAAATACGCCATGTGGTCGATTCGCGCAATCGTCTGCAGTCGCGCCGTATACAGTTGCAGGAACAAATCCAGGAGTGGGGCGACCAGCAGACTCATTGCTCTGAACAGATCGCCCAGGCCGAGGCCGACCTTGAATCGAATGCCGTGCGTACCGAAGAGGCTCGGGCCCGGGTCGACGAAGCACAGGAACATCTGCCTGAAATCGAGTCGCGGGTACGCGGAGCGGCGGCCTCGCGCGATGAAATGCGCAGCGTGCTGGCGCGGGTCGAGCAAAGCCTGGCCCTGGCGGCCCAGACTCAGCGCGACGCGGATCGCCAACTGCAGGCCCTCGAGCTGCGTCACGAGCGCCTGACCCAGGAAATGCGCGAACTCAATGCCCCCGACCCGGCAAAGCTCGAGCAACTGGCGGGCGAGCACAGGGTCATGGACGAGCAGGTACAGGAAGCGCAGGCCCAATTGCTGGAGCTTGAAGAGCGTCTGCCCGAACTCGACGAAGCGCGCGGCGCGGCACATGCCGCATCCCGCGAAGAAACCCAGGGCCTGGCGCGGCTCGAGGCGCGCCAGGCGGCGCTCAGCAAATTGCAGGAAGACGTGCAGGGGCAGGGGGCGCTGCAGCCCTGGCTGGCCAAGCACGAGCTGTCCAGCCTGGGGCGCTTGTGGCAGAAGCTGCAAATTGAATCGGGCTGGGAAACGGCGCTTGAAGCTGTGCTGCGCGAGCGCATGGCCGCGCTCGAAGTGCGCCAGCTCGAGCATGCACGGGCGTTTGCCACCGATGCGCCGCCGGCGCGCCTGGCGTTTTACCAAGTGCCGCCCGCGGCGCCCGGCCCGGCCGCCGTTTCGGGGCTGACGCCGCTGGCGTCCTTGCTGCGCATCACCGATCCCGATTTACGCACGCTGCTTCACGACTGGCTGCGCGACGTGTACGTGGGCAGCGATTTGCACAAGTGCCTGTCGCAGCGCGCCGATTTGCCCCAGGGTGGCGTTTATGTGGTGAAAGAGGGGCATCTCATCGATTGCCACAGCGTCCGGTTCTATGCGCCCGATTCCGAGCAGGCCGGCATGCTGGCGCGGCAGCAGGAAATCGAGAACCTGCAGCGTGAAATCAAGGCCCGGCAATTGATCGCCGACCAGGCCCTGAATGCCGTGGCGCGCGCCGAAACGGCCTGGCAGCAGGTTTCGCAAGCCATGGCTCCGGCCCGGCTGCGCGTCGCCGAACTGACCCGGCGCCTGCACGATGTACAACTCGAACACTCCCGTCTGCAGCAGCTTGCGCAGCAGTCAGGCGAGCGCGCGGCGCGCATCCGCGAAGATTTGGCCGAAATCGCTTTGCAGCAGGAAGAGCTGCGCGCCGGCAAAGAAGAGGCCGAAGCGCGCTTTGAAACGCTGGATGTCGAATTGGGCGAACATCAATCGGCATTTTCCGATGCCGAAATGTCCGGTGAAGATCTGGCGCGCCAGGCCGATCAGGCGCGCCAGCACCTGCGCGAACTGGAACGCGCCGTGCAGGAGTCCGAATTCGCCGAGCGCGCATTGCAGACACGCATTGCCGATCTCAAGCGTAATTTGCAGTTGGCGGCGGACCAGTCGCGACGCGCCTCGGACGAACTCGAAGGCCTGCAGGGCGAACTCTTCGAGCTGGATGCGTCCGCATCTCAGGCCGGCTTGCAGGAAGCGCTGGAACAGCGCGCCGGACGCGAAGAAGCCTTGAATCTTGCGCGTATCGAACTGGATAATCTGGCGGCCTTGCTGCGCACCGCCGATGAAGAGCGGGTAACACTCGAGCGCTCGCTCGAGCCGCTGCGTGCGCGCATTACCGAATTGCAGTTGCAGGAACAGGCAGCGCGGTTG
The DNA here is from genome assembly GCF_054781135.1 of Paralcaligenes ginsengisoli. NCBI lineage: Bacteria > Pseudomonadati > Pseudomonadota > Betaproteobacteria > Burkholderiales > Alcaligenaceae > Paralcaligenes > Paralcaligenes ginsengisoli. Next base: position 12,756 of record NZ_BAAGUZ010000048.1, on the reverse strand, counting down.
TCGCTTGAACAGTTTGCCGAGCAGCTCGATGCGCAAGAGGTCGATCGCGAGCAATTACGGGCCAGCCTGGCCGACCGCTCCGAAGAGTGGCGGCGGCCCAATTGGCTGCAGTCCGAGGTGCAGAGGATTTCGCGCCAGGTCGAAAGCCTGGGTTCGGTCAACCTGGCGGCGCTCGACGAGCTCACCGCCTCGCGCGAGCGCAAGAGCTTTCTCGATTCGCAGTACCAGGATCTGCAGACCGCCATTGAAACGCTCGAAGACGCCATCCGCAAAATCGATCGTGAAACCCGGGAACTGTTGCAGGAAACCTTCAATACGGTCAACACCCATTTCGGCGAGCTGTTTCCGCGCCTGTTCGGCGGCGGCGAGGCCCGGCTTTCGATTACAGGCGACGAAATCCTCGACGCCGGGGTACAGGTCATGGCTCAGCCGCCGGGCAAGCGCAACAGCACGATCCATCTGCTGTCGGGCGGCGAAAAAGCCCTCACGGCCACCGCGCTGGTATTCGCCTTGTTCAAGCTCAATCCGGCCCCATTTTGCCTGCTCGATGAGGTCGATGCGCCGCTCGACGACGCAAACACCGAACGCTATGCCAATCTGGTTAGTAACATGAGCGAACAAACCCAGTTTTTATTTATTTCCCACAATAAAATTGCCATGCAAATGGCGAAACAGCTGGTGGGTGTGACTATGCAGGAGCAGGGTGTTTCCCGAATTGTTGCCGTGGATATCGAATCGGCTCTACAGTTGGCTGAGGTATAACGGTGCTGGTGGTTAACGTAAAGTGTGGCGACGGGGCTAAAAATGAGTGATTTGCAAATCGGACTGATCTCCCTGGGCGTGGTGCTGATCCTGGTCGTGGTGGTGTTCAACTGGTGGCAAGACCGCCGCGTCCGGCAAAAAATGCAAGAGCATTTTCCTGAAACCGAGGCGGATCCCCTGATGGGAGGAGCGGCGCAGGCCGCCGGACGCCGCGAACCGGGTTTCGGCCTGCATACAGTCAACGATGAGCCTGTCCACGACACCCCGCCCGATGACGAGGCCGAGGTCGACCCGACCTGCGAAGTCGTAATCGATATCAATTTTCATCAGGCTGTGCCCAGCGATCAGCTCTATGCGGCGATTCAGGCGATACGCAGAGTAGGCAACAAGCCCGTGCGTATTTTTGCCGAGTGCGACGCGGGCGGGCACCGGGCGCGCCTGCGCCCCGGGGAGTCCTATGCGTCCATGCAATTGGCCGTGCTGCTGGCCAATCGCGGGGGGCCTCTGAGCGATATCGAATGGTCGCACTTGTGGACGATTGCACAAAGCCTGGCCGAGCGGTTCGATGGTTCGGTGGAAGGGCCCGAACAGGCCCTGGTCATGGCGCGCGCCAAACAGCTCGACGAGCTTTGCGCGGGCCTTGATGCCCAGGTCGGCCTGGCCCTGCGTCTGGGCGGCACCAAGCCTGTTCCTCAAGTGGTTCAGGTGGTAAAGGATGCCGGGTTTTTGGTGCACGGCAAACAACTGGCCTGGATGTCCGAGTCCGGTGTACCCCGTTTTACGCTGTTGTTCGATGGCGTGCATGCCGACGAGGTTCAATCGGCCGGTGTGGACCGGATCGATTTGCTGCTCGATTTGCCCAATAGCCCGGCCGACGAGCAGGCATTCAGCCGTATGGTAAGCGTGGGCCGCGACTTGTCCGGCCGTTTGCACGCGGTGTTGGTCGACGATCAGGGGCGGCCGGTGGCCGAAGGCTCCGACCACGCCATCGACGAACAGTTGCTCGAGATGTACCGCAAGCTTGAGCAAGCAGGCTTTCCGGCCGGCGCGGAGCGCACGGTCAGGGTGTTTTCGTGACGGCCGAATCTGGCTCAATCATGACAATACAACAGGAACTCGAAACACTGCGTCAAACGATAGCGCAACATAATCGTCGTTATTATGTACTCGATGCGCCGATTGTTTCCGACGCCGAGTACGACCGCCTGATGGCCGAACTGCTCGCCATCGAGCAGGCTCATCCTGAACTGGTCATACCCGAGTCGCCGTCTCAACGGGTCGGCGGCGCACCCTTGTCCGCTTTTACGACGGTGCGGCATGCCGTGCCCATGCTTTCCCTGGGTAATGCGTTTGCGCCGGAAGACGTGCAGGCCTTCGACAAGCGAGTCAGCGATACTTTGCGCGAATCGGGCCTGCTGGATGCCGACGGACTGGTGGAGTATGTGGCGGAGTTCAAGTTCGATGGCCTGGCCATCAGCTTGCGCTACGAGCAAGGGCGCCTTGTACAGGCGGCCACTCGCGGCGACGGCCGGACTGGTGAAGATGTCACCAGCAATATCCGCACCCTGCGTTCCGTTCCACTGAAGCTGGGGGGTGATTATCCCGATGTGCTCGAAGTGCGCGGCGAAGTGCTTATCAACCGCAAGGATTTCGAACGACTGAACCTCGCGCAGCAAGAGCGCGGCGAGAAGGTTTTTGTCAATCCCCGCAATGCGGCGGCGGGGAGCCTGCGTCAACTCGATCCGCGCATTACCGCCACGCGGCCCTTGCGTTTTTTTGCCTATGGCTGGGGTGACATACAGGGCATGCGGCGCGCTCAGGCCCAACTGTTCGATGGCGCGGCGCGTGCCGCAACGGCCCCCAAGGCGACTCACGCGGAAATGCTGAGCTGGTTCGAGCAATTGGGCCTGCCCGTGAATCAGTCCAGGCAAGTGCTCAAAGGCGCCGCGGGCTTGCTCGGGTTTTACGCCGAGGTTGGCCGGCGGCGTGTCGACCTGCCCTTCGACATCGACGGAGTCGTGTACAAAGTCAACGCGCTCGAAGCCCAGGAAGTGCTTGGCCATGTGGCCCGCGCGCCGCGTTTTGCCATCGCGCATAAGTTTCCGGCCCAGGAAGAAACCACGACGTTGCTGGGCATTGAAGTGCAGGTGGGACGCACCGGGGCCATAACGCCCGTGGCGCGATTGAAGCCGGTATTCGTGGGCGGCGTGACGGTAACCAATGCCACCCTGCACAACGAAGATGAAGTGCGCCGCAAGGATGTGCGGGTGGGCGACACGGTCATTGTGCGCCGTGCCGGCGATGTGATTCCCGAAGTGGTGGGGCCGGTTCCAGAGCTGCGTCCGGCCGGGACGACCCTGTTTGTCATGCCCAAGGTCTGTCCGGTATGCGGCTCGGCCATCGAACGCCCCGAAGATGAAGCCATATCGCGCTGTACCGGTGGCTTGTTCTGCGCGGCCCAACGCAAACAGAGCGTTATTCATGCCGCGGGCCGTAAGGCCCTCGATATTGAAGGCCTGGGCGAGAAGCTGGTGGATCAACTGGTGGACAGCGGCCGCATCAAGTCGCTGGCGGATCTGTTTTCCCTTGATGCCGATGAACTGGCCCAGTACGAGCGCATGGGGCGGAAGTCGGCTGAAAATCTGGTGCAGGCCATCGGAAAAGCCCGTACCCCGGCCTTGGGGCGGCTTTTGTTTGCCCTGGGTATCCGGCATGTGGGGGAAACCACGGCTCGCGATGTGGCTCGCCATTTCGGCTCTATGGAGGCGATCATGGCCGCTGATGAAGACAGCCTGCTGACGGTCAACGACGTGGGACCCGTCGTGGCGCATTCGATCCTGCGTTTTTTTGCCGAAGCGCATAATCGCGAAATTGTCCAGGCATTGGTTGCCGCCGGGGTAAGGCCTCAGGCGGCCGAGCAGCCGACCGGGCAGCGTTTGAGCGGCAAAACCCTGGTGCTTACCGGCGCTTTGCCTACCTGGTCGCGCGACGATGCGACACGCCGCATATTGGCGGCCGGGGGCAAGGTGAGCGGCTCGGTTTCCAAAAAAACCAGCTATCTGGTGGCCGGCGACGATGCCGGCAGCAAGCTGGTCAAGGCCAGGGAGTTGGGCGTTACTGTCATCGACGAAGCAGGCCTGATCGCCTTGCTGGGCTGATTTGGTTATTGCGTGTTGTAATCGATAAGGATAAGGGGGGCACCAGGCTCGCCCTTATCCTTAGCGCATTTTTGGGTCGAGTTGTTTGCAGCATTCTGTTTGTGGCATTCGGTGGTGGATGGGTATATAAAGACGCCGTCTATCGGGGCTTGGGGTCAGGGCCGGCACGGCGTGCTGGATCCGGATCTACCTCGTCCAGGCGGGCGTCGGGCCAAACTCGCTACGCCGCTGGCGCGGCTGCGCTCAAACATGGCCCGCCGAAAGCCCCCGCCTTCCCTACGGTAGCATCCGGCGCACGCCTTACGCCGGTCCTGCCCCCAAGCCCCGATAGACGGCTCACGTAATGGCATGCCTGGAACTGCATCACGGGATGTCCGGAATTTACGTGCTTGCCCCTACCGTTATGGGCCTGCACCCATAGAACAGTTAACGTGCCTGCACTCATTCCTCCATCACGTGGCCACTACATCACGATGTGCCAAACCCTGGATTTACTAAGCGCCCGACGCCTCAACGTAGCCTGTGATTGGCTAAACGCGGCTTCTCCAATGTATACCTCGAGGCATTGTCTCAACGCGAGCCGCAGGGTGGGCGGTGCTGTGTAGTCCGGCGGTAGTCCAGCGCCGGGTGCTGACGAAGGGAAGGCGGGGGCTTTCGGCGGGCCCTGTTTGAGTGGCGACCCGCAACGCGGGGCGACGCGAGTTGGCCCGACGCCCGCCTGGACGAGGCAGACCCGGGCAGTCGGATAGCGCAGCTAGCCGACCGCTGGACGTGCCGGACTACACAGCACCGCCCACCCTGCGGCGTCTTTATAGAACTACCGCCCAAAGTGCAAAGTAATAAGCTAAAACCTGAACGAACGGCTCAAAACAACGGCCGCTGAAACACGTTCAGCGACCGTAAACACTTTAACCGGAAATGCCCTAATGTATCGCCCCGCGCGGGCGGGCATGAGGCCCGCCCCTGGTTCGGGTCAGCTTATTTGACGGTGGCCGATTTCAGCAGGCCTTGCTGATAGCTGGCCAGGGCTTGCTGGTGCAGCATTTCCTCGATTTGCGACTTGACGTCTTTCAGTTCGGGGAATTTCACGGGCCGAGTGTCTTCCACTTCGATGATGTGCCAGCCAAACTGAGTTTGCACCGGCTTGTCGGTCATTTGGCCTTTCTTCAGGCTTTCGACAGCCTTGGCGAATTCGGGTACATAGTTGGTTGCCGGGCCCCAGCCGAGTTCTCCGCCTTTTTTGCCACTGCCAGGGTCGATGGAGTTTTTCTTGGCCGCCGCATCAAAAGTGATTTTTTTGCTTTTGATTTTGGCGGTCAGGTCTTCGGCGGTTTTCTCGTCTTTGACCAGGATGTGGCGCAGCTTGTACTCTTCTTTGCCGGCCTGTTCTTTCTTGATCTGGTCGTATTCCGTTTGTACCTGGGCATCGGTGATGGGATGGCCTTTAACGTAATCGGCCATAAGGGCACGCACCAGGATGCTCTGGCGAGCCAGTTCAAGTTCCTGCTTGACCGCGGCCTGCTTGTCGATGCCTGCTTTTTCGGCAGCCTGTACGGCGACCAGGCGATTGATCATTTCCTGTTTGACCTGTGCGCGCAGCTCGGGCGAGTCTTTGGCGCCCTGGCTGACCATCAGGGAAACAAATTGATCCAGGTTGCTCTGTGTGATGGCCTGGCCATTTACGGTGGCGATGTTTTGTGCATAAACGGGAACGGCAATAACACATGCTGCTGCAAATACGGCGAGTCGTTTCATGTAATTCCTTTTATTTAGGTTGTGCTGGCAACGATTGCCAGTGCATGAATGGGGTAGGGGATTAAATCTTGGAGGCGATCATACACGAGCCGATGGCGGGCAAGTAGTGCCAGGCCATTAAATTGCCTGGAAGAAATAATGATCCGGTAATGACTTGCCCCCCCCTTGCTGCCCTCGTGCCCGGCGTGCAGGTGGGATTCGTCGATGATCTCGAGTTTGGCGGGCTCGAGCGGTGCGAGGCGTTCCCGAATCAATTCCGTACGTTCTATAGACATCAGCCCGGTTCCTTTGGTTCCCCGGGACCGGGCAGCGCCTGTGCCTGGGTGAGTTCTTCTTTCATGTACCGGCTTAGCCAGAGAGACTGGGCAATCACGAATACCAGCAGCAGGGCCATGAGCCCGAATACCTTGAAATTGACCCATTGCGATTCGGTGAACCTGCCGGAAAACGCCACATACAGGTTAAGGGCGCCCGATGCCGCGAAAAAGCCGGCCCAGCTCAGGTTGAGCCTATCCCAGATGGCTTCGGGCATATCGATCTGGGTGCCAAGGACCTTGCGGATCAGATTGCGTTTGAATACCCATTTCCCCACCAGCAGGATGCCCCCGAACAGCCAGTACAGCACGGTAGGCTTCCAGCGGATGAAGACATCGTTATGGAAGAACAGGGTGGCGCCGCCAAATACCAGGATCACGGACAAGTTGATCCAGTGAGTGGCTTCAATGGTTTTGCCGGTGACTTTGAGCCAGATGAATTGGGCTATTCCGGCCGCGATGGCGACGGCGGTTGCGGTGAAGATATCGGCAAACTTGAACGCCAGGAAAAACAGGATCAGCGGGAACAGGTCAAACAGGAATTTCTTCATTCGGCAGGTTCAAACTTGAGAGACAGTGAATTGAGGCAATAGCGCAGGCCGGTGGGCGGGGGGCCGTCGGGGAAAACGTGGCCCAGGTGCGAATCGCATATATTGCACAGGATTTCGGTGCGCACCATGCCCAGGGTGGTGTCGCGTTCTTCGCGCACCGCGGCCGGATCCAGTGCCGCGAAATAGCTGGGCCAGCCGCAGCCCGCGTCGAATTTCGTGTCGGAGGCGAACAGGGGGGTGCCGCAGCCCACGCAACGGTATATTCCGGGCTCGGTCGTATCCCAATACCTTCCGGTGAAAGGACGCTCTGTACTTTTCTGGCGGGCCACCTGGTATTCTTCGGGGCTTAGCTGCGCACGCCATTCGGCGTCGGTTTTGCGTACTTTGTTCATTGTGGATGCTCCTGCATCGTGTTCCGATACGGCATTGCCGGGCCATGGCCCGCGGCCTCGCCTGTATCGGCGGCCTGTATCTGGCTTGATCTTTACATCCGTCATGTTAATCGACTTTTAAATGTCACGGATGTTCCCGCGATTGCCGCAGGCTTGCCGATTATTTTTTACTCTCCGATGCGCGGCCTTCCATCGTTGCGGAAGATGCCGGGCATTTATGCGAAATCCCGGCGCGGGACCGGCTCAAGATCGCTGGAAAGGCAGTCATTCAGGGATTCCCCTTAAAGACTTCGCGGCGATTATTATCGATAATCGCTTTATGATTAGATAGTTACAAATTAATTAGACAATTACTAATTAATTTCCAGGGCCTGGTTTCCCAACACACTGTATGGGGCCTATGCAGGGAATCCCCTAAAAGACTTTGTATCTATTTTTGTCGATAATTTAAAACCTATCGTAAAATGCTATAAGCTTAAACTATTTGAAGGCCCAGGCTTTTTTGTAGGGTAAATTTGATACGTTAATTTCCAGTACCACCTATTTTGTGTATAACTTTTGGTTTAAACGAGAGTGCCGGGTCGGCACTGTGTTTTGCCTTGGAGACAAAGATGAACATTAGTCAGTCATTCCGGCTTTCGGCTTTGGTCGGCGCTGTTGCCCTTGCCCTGCCTTTAATCGCCTCGGCGCAGATCAAGGTAGGCATCACGGTTGCCAGCACAGGCCCGGCGGCATCTCTGGGCATCCCCGAACGCAATACGGTGGCCTTGCTGCCTACGGAAGTTGCCGGCCAGAAAATCGAATACATAGTCCTCGACGACGGAACTGACACGACTCGTGCTGTCAAGAACATGCGCAAACTGATTACCGACGACAAGGTCGATGTCGTGGTGGGCTCGTCGGTGACTCCCAGTTCCATGGCCATGGTCGATGTGGCGGGCGAAACCAAGACTCCAATGATCTCTGTGGCGGCCAACGCCAAGATTGTCGAGCCGGTTGAAGGCGCCCGCAAATGGGTTTTCAAGACTCCGCAAAACGACCAACTGATGGCATCGGCCCTGGCCGATGCCATGGCCAAGCAGCATATCAAAACCCTGGGCTTCATCGGTTTTTCTGACACCTATGGCGATGGCTGGCTCAATGTCATGACGGCCGCGGCCAAGGAAAAAGGCATCAAGATGTCCGCGGTTGAAAAATACGGCCGCACCGACACCAGCGTAACCGGTCAGGCGTTGAAGCTGATCGCCGCCAAGCCCGATGCCATTCTCATTGCCGGTTCGGGTACGCCTACCGCCTTGCCGGTGCGCGAACTCAAGAGCCGTGGCTACAAGGGCATCATTTATCAGACCCACGGATCGGCCAACAACGATGTCCTGCGTGTCTGCGGCAAGGATTGCGACGGCATGATCCTGCCGGCCGGCCCATTGCTGGTGGCTGACCAGTTGCCCGACAGCAATCCGGTCAAGAAAACCGCGCTGGCTTACGAAAAGCTCTATAACGCCAAGTACGGCGCCGGCACCATGAATACGTTCGGCGGCCATATGTGGGATGCCGGCAAGTTGATTTCCACGGCGATTCCTCTGGCGCTCAAGACCGGAGCGAAGCCGGGCACCGAGGCATTCCGCTCGGCCTTGCGCGATGCTATCGAACAAACCAAGAATCTGGCGGCGTCGCAAGGCGTGTTCAACATGAGCCCGACCGATCACGCCGGCTTCGACAAGCGTGCCCGCGTCATGGTGAAAGTGGTCAACGGGAAATGGGTCTACCAGCCCGATCTGTAATCGACTTTGCGCGGCCGGATTCGCGTCGGCCCGAAAGTATGCTGTTCGTACGAGTACCGGCCCTCGCGGCCGGTATTTATTGCCTACGCCGCAGGGCGGCGTAGGCGCATTTTCAAACCCCGAGATATGGTGTTGTCCTAGATGGATCTGACGATAGTACTGATATTGCTGCAGGACGGCGTGGTAAACGGCGCAATCTATGCCTTGCTGGGGCTGGCGCTGGTGCTGGTGTTCGTGGTGACGCGCGCTATTTTCATACCTCAGGGAGAGTTCGTGGCCTTCGGCGCCCTGACACTGGCCTTTCTGGTCAATGGCAAAGTCCCGGGCACTGTCAATTTGCTGGTCATCATAGGTATTCTGGTGTTTGTGGTGGAACTGCTCGCCGCCTTGCGCAGCCGCGACTGGAGCGGCCTGCCCAAAACGCTGGCGTGGTCGGTGGCACTGCCCGTGGCGCTGTATTTTGCGGCACCATTTATTGCAAGCACCACAACGCCGCTGTGGATCAACGTTATTTTTGCGATGGCCCTGGTCGTTCCCCTTGGGCCGATGATGTATCGGCTGGTGTATCAGCCGGTCGCGGAAGCCAGCGTGCTGGTGCTGCTGATTATTTCGGTGGCGGTGCATTTCGCCATGACGGGCCTGGCCCTGGTTTTTTTTGGTGCCGAAGGCTGGCGTACGCCGCCTTTCATGACAGGCGATGTGCATCTGGGCGCAGTCACCTGGTCGGCGCAGACCTTTTTCGTGCTGGGCACCTGTGTTGCGCTGATCCTGGCTTTGTGGATATTTTTCGGTAAAACGCTGTACGGGCGCGCCTTGCGCGCCACCGCGGTGAATCGTCGCGGTGCCCGCCTGGTGGGCATCAGCACCAATATGTCCGGCACGCTTACCTTTACCTTGGCCGCCGCTATCGGAGCCCTGTCGGGCATGCTGATTGCGCCGGTTACCACCATTTATTACGACACCGGGTTCCTGATAGGCCTGAAGGGCTTTGTGGCCGCCATCTTCGGCGGGCTGGTCAGCTATCCGCTTGCGGCGGCGGGAGCGTTGTTCGTCGGCATTCTTGAAGCATTCTCGTCGTTCTGGGCGAGCGCCTATAAAGAGGTTTTCGTGTTTACGCTGATTATTCCTGTGTTGATGTGGCGCTCGTTCAGCGCGCACCATGTGGACGAGGAGGAATAAGCCATGCTGAACCGTCTTGTGCTTTTTGTGGTCTTGCTGGTACTGGCGATTTTGCCGGCCTTGTCCAGTACCCCCGAATTCTGGATCACCCAGCTCAACTACATCGGCCTGGCCAGCCTGGTTGTCTTGGGTTTGCTGTTGCTGACGGGAGTGGGCGGGCTTACCTCGTTTGGCCAAGCGGCGTTCGTGGGCATAGGCGCTTATACGACGGCATGGCTGACCACGGCCATGGCCGTGTCGCCGTGGCTGGCCCTGCTGGTGGGTTTGATCCTGACTTTTATTATCGCTTATGTCCTCGGGGCGATTACCCTGCGGCTTTCGGGGCATTATTTGCCGCTGGGCACGATAGCCTGGTGCTTGTCGCTTTATTACCTGTTCGGCAATCTGGAGTTTCTGGGCCAATACGACGGGATCGCCGGCATTGCTCCCATCAAATTCTTCGGCATTTCGCTCGGAAGCGGCCGGTATATCTATTATTTGATCTGGATCATTGTGCTGTTGTCCATGTGGGCCACGCGCAATCTGCTGGATTCGCGGCCTGGCCGCGCCATCAGGGCGCTTAGAAGCGGCGGAGGAATGGCGGAGTCATTCGGTATCAATATGGCGTCCTACAAAGTCATTATCTTTGTGTACGCCGCATTGCTGGCCTGTCTTTCGGGCTGGCTGTACGCGCATATGCAGCGGGCCGTCAGCCCCAGCCCGTTTGGCTTGAACTATGGCATCGAATATCTGTTCATGGCCGTGGTGGGCGGGGCCGGCAGCGTCTGGGGCGCAGTCCTGGGTTCAGGCCTGATCCTGGTTCTCAAGGACCAGATCCAGAATGTGCTGCCGCATATTCTCAATACCAGCGCCAATTTCGAGCTTATTGTTTTCGGTGTCCTGATGATTCTGGTGCTGCAGTATGCCCGCAACGGGGTCTGGCCCATGTTGGCATCATGGTGGGATGGACTCACCAGCAAGACGCAGCGCCGCCGCGTGGCCGCGCCGCCCGAAGCGCCGGCGCTCATGCAGCGCGCGCGGCCGCAACAAGGTTCGCTGGTGCTCGAGGTCGATTCGGTGCGGAAAGAGTTCGGCGGCCTGGTTGCCGTCAATAACATCAGCTTTTCGCTGCGGGCCGGTGAGATCATGGGTTTGATCGGGCCGAATGGGGCGGGCAAAAGCACGACCTTCAACCTGATCACCGGTGTGCTGCCTCTGACCGCCGGCAAGGTCAATTTCATGGGCCACAGGCTCGACCAGCTGCGGTCTCGTGAAATTGCCAAGCTGGGCGTGGGCCGTACTTTTCAACATGTTCAATTGCTGCCTACCATGACGGTGCTCGAAAACGTCGCCCTGGGTGCGCATTTGCGCAGTGATATCGGCGTGCTGGCGTCCGCCCTGCATCTCGAGCGCAAGGGCGAAGCCGAGCTCCTGCATGAAGCCGCCAGGCAGCTGCAGCGCGTTGGCCTGGGTGATTATCTGTATGAACAGGCGGGCAATCTGGCCCTCGGGCAGCAGCGCATTCTTGAAATTGCACGTGCGCTGGCCGCCGATCCGGTGCTGCTTTTGCTCGACGAGCCGGCCGCCGGCTTGCGCTATAAAGAAAAACAGGAACTGGCCAAGGTGCTGGATCAGCTCAGGTCCGAGGGCATGAGCATTCTGCTGGTCGAGCACGATATGGATTTCGTCATGAATCTGACCGATCACCTGGTTGTCATGGATTTCGGTGTCAAGTTGGCGGAAGGTTTGCCGGCCGAGGTGCAACAGAATCCTGTGGTGCTTGAGGCCTATCTGGGTGGAATCGACGATGAGCTGACTCTCGATGATGTCGCCGTGGCGGGAGAAAGCGCATGAATACGACTGATTCCTCGGTTCTGCAGGTGACTGGCCTGGCCGCAAAATATGGCAAGGTGACTGCGGTGGCTGGAGCCAATATCAAGGTGGCTCGAGGCAGTATTGTCACGGTTATCGGTGGTAATGGCGCCGGCAAGTCGACGCTGCTTAATTCCATCATGGGTTCTTTGCCTTTGACCGGCCATTGTGCGGGGTCGATCCAGTACCTGGGTTCCGATGTCGCTTCATGGCAGGTGGAGCGCCGGGTTGCCGGCGGCATGTCGCTGGTGCCCGAGCGGCGCGAGTTGTTCGGCAGCATGTCGGTTGAAGATAATCTGTTGTTGGGCGGATTCAGGCTATATCGTGCCGGCAAGGCGGGATGGAAGGCGAAAATCGAGGAAGTCTACGATTTGTTCCCACGCCTGCGCGAACGCAAGGCCCAGGAGGCGGGTACCTTGTCGGGGGGTGAACGACAGATGCTTGCCGTTGGGCGTGCGTTGATGGCGCAGCCGCAATTATTGATGCTCGATGAGCCCAGCCTGGGTCTGGCGCCGCGTATTGTGCGGGAAATCTTCCAGATCATTTCCCGCCTGCGCAGTGGTGGCGTGTCGATTCTGCTGGTCGAACAAAACGCCCGCGCGGCCTTGCAAGTGGCCGATTACGGCTATGTGCTGGAAACCGGCGAAATCGTGCTTGAAGGGCCCGCCGGCGATCTGATCGGGAATCCTCGCGTCATTGAAAGCTACCTGGGCCTGGGCAATGCCAAGAAGGCTGCGGGCGAGGCGGCGTAGGGCAATTAAGCGGCGGAAGGGCCGTGTTGGGATAGGGCCTGAGCGTGGGAATACGGTCTTGAGGCCAAGGAGCTACTGGCCTCGTGGCTTGTTCGTCAATCTGTGGGGGCGGTTCATTGTGATTGGCCCTTGTGCTCGTTCTTGAGGCGCGGGGGTGGCGGCCCAGGCAGGGTGGAGCTCGCATCGTCCGGTCCTGGCTTTCGCCAGGACTGCCCGCGGCCGCAGCCTGGATCGGGCGGTCGCGGAACTCGCGTCGTCCAC
>NZ_BAAGUZ010000047.1:0-51799 GCF_054781135.1 Paralcaligenes ginsengisoli | reverse complement strand
CAAATTAGGGGCGTCCATGTACTGACGAAGGGAAGGCGGGGGCTTTCGGCGGGCCCTGTCTGAGCAGTGCATCGCGTGCGAGGCACTGCGAGTTGGCCCGACGCCCGCCTGGACGAGGCAGACCCGGGCAGTCGGATAGCGCAGCTAGCCGACCGCTGGACGTGCCGGACTACACAGCACCGCCCACCCTGCGGCGTCTTTATAGAAAAAAACCGCCACAGACCCATGCTTCCGATCCAAACCTGCTTGTCGTCTTGTCCGCCCGTTTGATTTCAAATGAATGTGCCAGTGATCATTTAGGGTTTTTGCTGATATCGGCCCATTAAGATCGGCTATTATGATTGCCTTAATACTAATATATTAGTATTTTAATTATTGAGTTTTCCAATTTTCCATAAATACCAATCGGCCGTGAGACTCTGAGATGAATATCGCTAGAAAATTATTTGTGCTTGCCTCGCTGGGGCTAGTCATGTCGGGTGCCTATGCGGACGACACGCCTGCCTATCCATCCCGGCAGGTTACTCTCATCGTGCCTTTCTCTCCCGGCGGGGGCACGGACACCACATCAAGATTCCTGGCCCAGAAACTCGGAGAAATCTGGAAGCAGTCTGTCGTGATCGAAAATAAGCCCGGCGCTTCCGGAATGATCGGCGCCGGATTCGTGGCACGCGCCAAGCCCGACGGATATACCCTGATGATGGGCAATATTGGAACGCAATCGATCAATCCGTCGCTGTATAAAATGCCCTACGACAGCAAAACTGCATTCGAGCCGATTACCGAGGTTGCCGAGCTGCCCTTGATCCTGGTTGTAAACCCCAAGGAAAATATCAAATCGGTCAAGGATTTGATCGATACAGCTAAAAAAGAGCCGGGCAAGCTGTTTTTCAGCTCTTCGGGAGCGGGCAGCTCGATGCAATTGGCGGCCGAGGTGTTTCAGAAAGATGCCCAGATCAAAATGACGCATGTGCCGTTTGCCGGCGAAGGCCCCGCCATTACCAATTTGCTGGGCGGACAGGTAAACGTGACCTTCGGCACTATTCTGGGCAGCGGCCCATTCGTCAAACAGCAAAGGCTGCTTGCGCTGGGAGTCACCAGCAGCAAGCGGTACCCGGCTTTTCCCGATGTGCCGACCATCGCCGAAAGCGGGCTGGATGGCTATAACTCGGTGTCCTGGGTGGGTTTGCTGGCACCCAAAGGCACGCCCAGGGTGGTTATCGATAAAATCTCGAAAGATGTGCAAACAGTGCTTGAGAATCCGGAGGTCAAACAAAAGCTGATCAATCAGGGTGCGCTGCCTGTGGGATCCACGCCCGCGGAATTTTCGGAAAAAATAGCCAGCGATTACGCTTTGTACAACAAGATTATCAAAGATAACAAAATTACCGTTCAATAAATATTCCTGAATGTGGCGGCCGGTAAACCCGCTTCGGCGGGTTTCCACGGATGGCTGAACGGTGCGATACTTCGGTGAATATACAAAGTGGATTTCATCAGGAGTTTTTCATGGCACTGGATAATCAACCCGTCTGGTTCATCACCGGTTGCTCGACCGGCTTTGGCAGAGAACTTGCGAAACTCGTCCTGGCCCGCGGCTGGCGGGCCGTGCTTACCGCCCGCAACCCTTCCACGCTCGACGACCTGGTCAAGAACCATGGCGCAAACGCACTGGCCCTGGCGCTTGATGTGACCAATCACCAGCAGGTTGCCGATGCCGTTGCCAAGGCGCATGCGCATTTTTCGCGTATCGATGTGCTGGTCAACAATGCGGGCTATGGTTATCTGGCTGCCATCGAAGAGGGCGAAGACGCCGCCGTGCGGGCCATGTTCGACACCAATGTGTTCGGGCTGATCGACATGACCAAAGCCGTGTTGCCGGGCATGCGCGAGCGCAAAAGCGGGCTGATCGTCAATATTTCCTCCATAGGCGGTTTCGTGGGTTTCGCCGCCAGCGGCTATTATCATGCAAGCAAGTTCGCGGTGGAAGGATTTTCCGAATCCCTGGCGGTCGAAGTCAAGCCGCTGGGCATCGGCGTGTTGATTGTGGAGCCGGGACCATTCCGCACCAATTGGGCGGGCCCCTCGCTCAAGGAGTCGCCGATACGCATTGCCGACTACGACGCCACGGCGGGTACGCGCCGCAAAGAGACCGCCGCCCGCAGTGGCCGCCAGGTCGGCGATCCGGTGCGTGCCGCCCAGGCCATCATCGATGCGGCCATGGCTCAAGAGCCGCCGCTGCGTTTATTACTGGGGAAGCGGGCCCTGATCGCCGCGCGTGGCAAGCTCGGAACCTTGCAAGAGGACTTTGACGCCTGGGAAAAAACGACACTGGGCGCGGATTTTCCTGAAGAAGAGCGTTAGCTTCATAAGCCCATCGGTCATGGATAGCCGGCGGGTTGCTGCGCATTCATTTTATTGGAGGGCTTATCATGCGACTCGAAGGTTCCTGCCATTGCGGCGCCGTGCATTTCAGCCTGTTCAGCGCCCATCCTTATCCTTACCAGCGTTGTTACTGCTCCATTTGCCGCAAGACCCAAGGGGGCGGAGGCTATGCCATCAATCTTGGCGGCGATGCGCGAACGATGAAGGTTACCGGCCGCGACGATGTTTCCATTTACCATGCGAAGATCAAGCGCGAGGGCGATGCGCGTGCCCACACCAGTACGGCGCAGAGGCATTTCTGCAGGCGCTGCGGCAGTGCGTTATGGCTTTACAGCCCGGAATGGCCCGAGCTGATCCACCCCTTTGCTTCGGCGATCGATACGCCTTTGCCTGTGGCTCCGGAGCACACGCACCTGCTTCTGGAGTTCAAGGCGCCATGGGTGGAAGTTGCCGTGCGGGCGGGTGACAAGCAATTCGACGGATACCCTGAAGAGTCGATCGCCCAGTGGCATGAGCGCCTGGGATTGACCGACAATGATGGGGCGCCGCGCGAACAGCAATAGGGGGCCAAGGCAGCCTTGTCAGTTCAGAGCCGCCTTGGCTGCCTCTTCGGGCGTCAGGCCTTCATAAAACTGGTCGATGAACCATTCGACCTGCTCTTCGATATGATCCTGCGCTTCGCGCACGCTGGCACCGGCGGCTACCAGAAAGCCTTCCACTTCGGTGCACCATTGAATCAGTTCCTGCGTTTCAGGATCCAGCTTGTCCTTTTTTGCCATCATCGTGTCCTTCGGCCTGCGATGTCGAATTTTATCCCTGTTTTCAGCCGGCGCCTGTATCGTGCTTGAGCGGCAGGCTTATGCCCGCTTCGGAAAAGACCTCGCGAACGATAGCCAGTCCGTTCAGGGCGGCGGGGAATCCCGCGTACACCGACATCTGCATGACAATCTCGACGATTTCGGACGGCGTGCAGCCTACGTGCAAGGCGGCATGCACATGTACCTTGAGTTGCGCGGCGGCATTTCCCAGTGCGCAGAGGGCCGCCACGACGGCAATTTCGCGTTCGCGCAATCCCAGGCCAGGCCTTGAGTAAATATCGCCAAAAGGGTATTCGATCAAATACTTCGCGAAATCGGGAAAAGATTGGCCAAGCTTGTCGAGCACTTGTATTCCAGCCTCGCCGTCAATGGCCAGTAGTTGAGTCTTGCCGCGGGTATAGCGTTCAGATTCCATTGTTCATCTCCAGGTAATCGGGGTTCGAGGCGAGTGCCGCCTCTTGCAATAAGCGCCGGATATGACGCCCATGGATCGAACTGTAGGCGGAGTCCGCTGGTGGCGCCATGTCCAATTTCATGATACCTTTTTGGTATGAGTAAACTTATCGATTCACGCGCATTGACACTGTTCCTGGCCGTGGCAGAGTCTTTGAGCTTTCGCCAGGCCGCCGAGACACTGCACATGTCCCAGCCTCCGTTGAGCAGGCGCATCAAGGAATTCGAAGACCGGTTGGGTGTGCGCCTGTTCGAGCGTGATACGCGCGGCGTGTCCCTGACCGCGGCGGGGCACCGGCTGTTGCCTCGCGCCCGGCGCATCATGGCTTTACTGGACGAGGCGGAAAAGACGCTGGCCTCCGGTTGCGAGCCGGGGCGATTGAGGCTGGGCGTCACGAATGCCGTCGAGCCAGAGTGGTTCGCCGGCCTGGTTTCACGCATTCATGCGGAAAGGCCCGGGCTGGCGACGGCAACGGTTACGGGGGCTTCGCCGCACCTTGTCCGCCTGCTTCGGGCCCAGCGCATCGAGGCGGCTTTTATCGCGCTGCCAACCGAAACCAAGGGTTTGCACGTCACCCCGATCGATCGGCAGCCGATGGTGGTGGCGATGAATTCAGCCCATCCTCTTGCGCGTCGGCGCAGCTTGCGCCTGAACGACCTGGGCGACGAGCCTCTTTTCTGGTTCGAACGTTCTCGCCAGCCCGCTTTTTTCGACCATTGCAGCGCGGTATTCGAACGGCATGGATTCGCGCCAACGGTAATCAAAGAGCCCGCCGATCATCATGTGCTGCTTGCAGGCGTGGCCAATGGGCAAGGAATTGCGCTGCTTCCCAAATCATTTACGTCGTTGAAGCGATCCGGCGTTTGCTATCGATCGTTGAAAGAGGGGGATGAACTTGGGGTGGGAGTCGGTCTTGCCCTTGCTCCCGATCATGCCGACTTGCGGGATTTGCTGCTGCGTTGCGCCGGATTGCAACTTTAAATGGTTGCGCGTTTTCTTTCCCACGTTCCAGTCGCACTGGTGCTTGCCGCGTAATCGCGGAAGGTCCACACGAACGGAAGGGCGCCAGGCTTGCGCCATCCTCCCGTTACGTGGAAGCGCCAGAGGCGTTCGGCTCCCGTCAGGCAATGCGCCTCTTCAGTATCCCAAAGAATTTCCGTCGAACCCTGCAGATGCAGCACATCGCCATTCAAAAAATCGACGAACAGCAGCGCCGCCCGTGGCTCGATCAGCAGATTGCCCAGGGTATTGAAGTAGCGATTGCCGTTGAAATCGGGAATCGTCAGCGTGTCGCCGTCGATGCGCACAAAACCCGGCTGTCCTCCCCGGTGCGATATGTCGGTGCCGCCGCGGGCATCGTCGATGCGTGGGCCGGCGGTACTGGCCACAAAAAATGCGTCTGCATGGCTGATCAGGCGGCACGCATCCTGATGGAGATGCGTGAGAAATTCGATTGGCTCCCCGGAAACCGCGGCGTCGTGGATATCGCGCGTCTGGATGTATCTGGGGCAATTCCCGAAGGATTGCTGGATCCCGATCTGCCATTCCCGGGTTTGGACATGGGCGATCAGACCATTGGCCCGGTTGCGGCGGCGCGTACTGAAATCGATGCCGAGCATGCCTATGGGCTGGCCCTCTTCGATCAGCGGCGCAATAGGGTCGTTCCAATCGGCCGCCAGGGCAATGTGCAGGCTGCGAGGGTCCGGGGATGAAACGAATCCCGCCGGTCCGGTCAGCATGGCTGCGGCAGGCTGGCCGCGGCGGTCTGTGGCCGCGATGCACAGAAAAGGCAGGGATGCAAAAAAGGTACGGTGCTGCTCGGGCATGAAGTTGCGTATTGCGGCACCCCCAGGGGCAATTCCCGCGCGCGCCTGGGCCTGCAGTTCGCCCGCATGGAAAGGGCCGCCTTCGATTGCCGTGATCATGATGATCTCGGCGCGGACGAGCGCGGCATGGGCTTGAACCCCGGCAGCGACTCGACTCTGGACAGCCAGGCACGCACTTCAGGGTAAGGTTCCAGAGCAATCCCGCCTTCCGGCGCGTGCGCAGTATATGAGTAGCAAGCCAGGTCGGCAAGGCTCGGGTGGTCGCTTGCCAGATAGGGCCTACCGGCCAGATGCTGCTCCATGAAGCCCAGCAGCCGGGCGGCGATCTGCGCGGCACGCGCGGGATCGTCCGGCACACCCCATAGCAGGGCCATGCGCGCGGTCGCGGGCCCATACATGAGTTCTCCGGCGGCAATGGACAGCCATCGCTGCACCTGGGCGGCAGCAATGGCATCGTCGGGCAACCAAGGGCTGCCGGGGGCATAGCGCTTGACCAGATAGACCATGATGGCATTGCTGTCGCACAGCACCAGGTCGCCGTCCAGCAATACCGGAACTTGCCCGAGCGGATTGAGCTGGCGGAACTCGGGCGATTGGCGCGTTGCCGCGGGCGCGTCGATGAAGCGAAAGGGCAATTCCAGCATGCGCAACAGAAGCTCGACCCGGTGCGAGTGGCCGGATAAAGGGGTTCCATACAACGTGATGGCAGGGGGGTTAGTCATGTGTATCAGCCTTCAATGGATCGTGCTGAAATCTTATCTATTTCATAAAATAGTGTAAATACCTATAAAATGAAAATTACTCTTTCATTTTATGAAATAATAAATGGACCGTCTCGATGAGCTTGAAGTCCTGTTGGCCATTCTGGAAGCAGGCAGCCTGACGGGGGCTGCGCGCAGGCTGCGGCGCTCCGCGCCTTCCATCACGCGATCGCTGGCCGCGTTGGAAAAAAGGCTTGGCGCCCGCCTGGTCGAACGCAGCACGCGCAATCTGGCGCCCACCGAAGCCGGCTTGCGCCTGGCGGAACACGCCCGCCGTGTATTGGCCGATTACGCGCAGGCCGTGCAGGAAGATCCGGCGGCGCCGCTGCGCGGCACGCTGCGGGTGACCGCGCCGCATGTGTTTGGCCGCCGGCATGTAAGCCCTGTGGTCATCAGCTACCTTAAGCTCTATCCCATGATGCGGGTCGAGCTTGTATTCAATGACCATAACCTGGATCTGATCGAGGAAGGCCTGGATGTGGCCGTGCGGATCGGGCCCCTGGCCGATACCAGCCTGGTGGCGCGGCGGGTTGGGGAGGTCAGCCGGCTTCTGGTGGCCAGCCCGGATTATCTACAGGCGCGCGGCACGCCGCGCACCTTGTCCGATCTGGAGATGCACGACACCATCTTCACCGATGGCCGGATTGCATCGCTTGAATGGCGCTTTCGCCAGGCTGGCCGCGATCGCGTGCTGCGTCCCGCCCCGCGCCTGATTGTCAACGAAATCGATGCCATGCTGCTTGCCGTAAAAGCGGGGCAGGGCCTGGGGCGGCCGCTGTCCTATCAGGTTGCCGACGAACTCCAGGCCGGCACGCTTGTGCGCCTGCTTGCGGAATTCGAATCCGAGCCCTTGCCGGTGCAGCTGGTTGTGCCCAGTGCCCGCTACATGGCGCCCAAGCTGCGCGCTTTCCTCGACCACGCCGTGCAAATGCTGGAAACCCTGGATGTGATCCGGCCGCTTTGAGAGACGATTTTCATGCCGGGAAAGTCAGCTGCATATTGCCCGGCCTGCGGCCATTGGGGTGTAGAGCGTCACTCGGGCGGCTCAGGCTGCATAGTGCTTATATATCGATTGCCGCGATCGAGCCGGCGCGTTTTCTCAATTCGAATTTCTGTATTTTGCCGGTGGATGTTTTGGGCAGTTCGCCGAACTCGATATGGCGTGGGACCTTGAAGCCGGTCAGATGCTTTTTGCAGTGAGCGATGATTTCTTCGGCGGATACCTGTGCGCCGGCTTTGAGCTCGACGAAAGCGCAGGGGGTTTCGCCCCACTTGGCATCGGGCTTGGCAACCACCGCCGCTGCCAGAACGGCGGGGTGGCGGTACAGCACGTCTTCGACCTCGATGCTTGAGATATTTTCTCCGCCTGAAATGATGATGTCCTTGCTGCGGTCTTTGATCTTGATGTAGCCGTCCGGGTATATCACGGCCAGATCGCCGGTGTGGAACCAGCCGCCGCCGAAGGCTTCCTGCGTGGCCTTGGGGTTTTTCAGATAGCCTTTCATGGTGATGTTGCCGCGGAACATGATTTCGCCCATGGTTTCGCCGTCGGCCGCAACCGCCTGCATGCTGGCGGGATCGAGTACGGTGATGGCATCCTGCAGGTGGTAGCGCACGCCTTGCCTGGCGTTCAGACGTGCGCGATCGCCTATGTCGAGCCGGTCCCAGGCCTCGTGTTGGGCGCAGACCGAGGCCGGGCCATAGACTTCGGTCAGGCCATAGACATGGGTAAGTTCGAAGCCCAACTGTTCCATGCCCTCGATCATGGACGCGGGTGGCGCAGCGCCCGCAACCATGGCGTGGACTTTGTGAGTGATGCCGGCCTTGAGCGCATCGGGGGCGTTGACAAGCAGGCTATGGACGATGGGAGCACCGCAATAATGCGTGACGCGTTCGCTGCGGATCAGATCGAAAATGGCCTGGGCGTCGACTTTGCGCAGGCATACATTGACGCCGGCGCGCGCGGCGACAGTCCAGGGAAAGCACCAGCCGTTGCAGTGGAACATGGGCAGCGTCCAAAGATACACCGCATGCTTGGGCATGTCCCATTCGAGGATATTGCTGATGGCGTTGGTATAGGCGCCGCGGTGATGGTAGACCACGCCTTTGGGGTTGCCGGTGGTGCCCGAAGTATAGTTCAGGCAGATGGCATTCCATTCGTCGGCAGGGGGCTGCCAGGCATAGTGCGGATCGCCCGTGGCCAGCAGGGCTTCATAATCGAGCGTGCCTATGCGCTCGCCAGGCCCGGTGTATTGGGAATCGTCGACATCGATGATCAGGACAGGGTGATCGACCTGTTTGAGCGCCTGCGCGACCAGGGGGCCGAACTCTTTGTCGACCAGCATGGCCTTGGCTTCGCCATGATTGAGCATGAAGGCGATGGTGCCTGGGTCGAGTCGCGTATTGAGGGTGTTGAGAACCGCGCCTGTCATGGGCACGCCGAAATGGGCCTCGACCATCTCGGGAATATTGGGCAGCATGGCGGCGACGGTGTCGCCGATGCCGATACCCTGCGCAATCAGCGCCGAGGCCAGCCGGCGGCTGCGATCGTAGGTTTGCTGCCAGGTGCGTCGAATCGAGCCATGCACCACCGCCAATTGCGCAGGGTAGACGCTTGCGGCGCGTTCAATAAAGCCCAGCGGTGTGAGCGCGGCGTAATTGGCGGGATTCTTGTCCAGTCCGTCGGCGTAGATATGGCTCATTGCGTCTCTTCCATGGTGTTTTTTTCATCCTACTATTTTCCCCAAATACTGTCCACGAATCGGCGTGAACCGCCTGGCCTGGGCTCGACCCAGGGGCATGGGATGGGAGGGCTAGCGACAGGCGGCAATGAGCTCGGCCGCGCGTTTGCCGCTGCGCACCGCGCCTTCCAGCACGGCCGGGTAGCCGGTATCGGTCCAGTCGCCGGCTGCCCAGACTCTTGGCCAGGGCGTGGCGTTGCCCGGGCGCTTCAAGTTTGGCACGGCGGCAAAGGTGGCGCGTTTTTCCACAATCAGTTCGTGGCCCAGCACCTTGGGCATGGGCTTGAATCGCCGCGTCTGTTCGCGAATCTGCTGCAGGGCCCCGGTCACGATTTCGTCTCGTGTGTGCGAGCCCAATGCTCCCGCGTTGCTGATGACTATGCTCAGTGATGCATCCTGCAACGCGGAGCCCCGGGCGGCGATCCGGCTGCGATCGAACAGCCATTGGCCGAATTGCCGCTTGTCCGGATAGTCGTACAACATCAGCATCGGACAGGGCAGGTTCCAGGCATGTTCGAGCTTCAGGCTTATCGTGGCAATGGAGGTATAGCGAAATGCCGCCAGCCTGGCCAGATACTCGTTGCCAGCCGGCGTAGGGGTGCCCTGCCGCAGCAGGCGAGCGGCCGAGTGCGCGCTGGTTGCCACCACTACGGCGTCGAACGGGTCATTGTCGACTGCTATGTGGGTGGAGCAAGTGTTCAGGTGCCTGATTGCGTGGCCATAGCGGATGTCGAGTTGCCTTGCCGCCTGCGCAGGCCAGAGCTCCGACAAATCGACCCGGGGCAGCAGCATGTCGGAGTCGGCCCGCCGGGCTCCCAGGCTGTCGCGCAAGACGTTTGCCAGCAATTGGGCGCTGGCCTGGTCGATTGGGGTATTCAGGGCAGCCAGGCACAGCGGGGTCCAGAAACAGCGCATGGCGTGAATCGATTGATGTCCCTGTGTCAGCCATTGTTCAACGGTGAGGCTGTCCGGGAGTTGCCATCGCTGTTTTTTTAATCGATGGATAAGGGCGACAAGCCTGAATCGGCCGGGCAGGCTCAGACCCCGCATGCCCACCATGCCAGCCAGCAAGTGCCATGGCGCAGGCAGTACCGGCGCCCGCAAGCGGAAACTGCCATCGGCGGCCTGCAGGTTCAGCCCCAGGCGCAGCAGGCGCGATTCGATTGGAAGGTCCAGCTCGCGCATCAGGGCAAGGGTTTCGGTGTAGGCGCCCAACAATATGTGCTGGCCGTTATCGATGGTGGCATTCAGGCGCGGCGAATGGAGGCTGCGCGCGCGACCGCCGGGGATGCGGGCGGCTTCGAACACGACCGCGTGATGGCCTTGACGCTGGAGCCCGAGGGCCGCACTGAGTCCTGCCCAGCCCGCCCCGATAACGGCTATTTTCATTGACTCAGGCGTTTGACCAGGCTACGCCCGCCACCTACCCAGATCTTCCAGGCCAGCCAGAATTTGCGTATGGGGGTGAGCGATATGCGCTGGTCCAGCACCTGCCAGTTGTCGCGTTCGATTTCATCGAGCAGGGCATGGTAGATGGCCGCCATCATCAGGCCTGGCCGCTGGGCGCGCCGATCGATTTCAGGCAGGGCACGCATGGCTTCGCGGTAGTATTGGCGGGCGCGTTCGGTCTGGAAACGCATCAACTCCACAAAACGTTCCGAGTATTGGCTGTTCAGGATCTCCGAGGCCTTGACATCGTATTTCTGCATATCGTCGACGGGCAGGTAAATCCGCCCGCGGCGTGCATCATCGCCCACGTCGCGAATGATATTGGTCAGTTGGAAGGCCAGGCCCAGTTTTTCGGCGTAGAGCAAGGTGGCATCTTGCGTATAGCCGAAGATCCCGGCGGAAAGCTCGCCCACCACTCCGGCGGCGTGCCAGCAATATTTGCGCAAACCGGCCCAGTCCAGATAACGGGTTTGGTCGAGGTCCATTTCCATGCCGTCGATAATGGCCTGCAGGCGCCGGGCGTCCAGGCGGCAGGACTCGATATGCGGGGCCAGGGCCTGGGTGACCGGATGTTCGGATTTGCCCTCGAACATTTTTTCGATTTGCGTGCGCCACCAGGCGAGCTTGATCCGGGCTACGGACGGGTCGGTACATTCGTCGACCACATCGTCGACTTCGCGGCAAAAGGCATAAAGCGCGGTAATGGCCTTGCGGCGTTCAGGCGGCAAAAATAAAAAGGAATAATAGAAGCTTGAGCCGCTTTGGGCGGCCTTGTCTTGGCAGTATTCGTCGGGGCTCATGTATCTCAGCGTGTCCGGGTCGTCGAAGCGGCGGCTTGGGTGCTCATTAACGTAAAGCGCGCCATAGTAACAGGGCCCAATCGCGTTTTTGCAGCGTGGGGCGGTGGTTGAATACGTCGTAGTGTAGTTGGTCCAGGCGTTCGAGAATACGCAGGCCGCCCTGTACGACCAGCCTCAATTCGAAACCGATGCGGCCGGGCAGGCGGTGCGCCAACGGCAGGCCCGCGCAGAGCAGGCCGCGCGCCTGCTGCACCTGGCCCTGCATCAAGGCCTGCCAGTTCTTGCCGGTTTGCCGCCGGGCCAGGGCCTTTTCGCTGACGCCGTAACGATGTAGTTTGTCCTGTGGCAGGTAGACTCGGGATTTTTCCCAGTCTATGGCCACGTCCTGCCAGAAATTGGTCAACTGCAGCCCGGTGCAAATGGAGTCGGAGTCGACCATGTTTTGGGGTGTGACGGCCTGGTACAGATACAGCATGAGGCGTCCGACCGGATTGGCCGAGCGCGAGCAGTAATCGAGCAGGGCGGCGTCATTGGCATAGCGATGGGTGTTGACGTCCTGCTCGAAGGCGGATATCAAGTCAAAAAACGCCTGTAGCGGAAGCTGGTGCGTGTGGATGGTGCGCGCAAGAGGGGCGAATATGGCACCCAGGGCGTCGGTTTCGGGTAAATTGAATGTCCCGCTGCCGATTTCCTGCAATGCGCAACGATATGCGGCCAACTGCTCCAGTCGGGTGGCCGCACTGGCTTTTCCCTCGTCGGCGATGTCGTCGGCGCTGCGGGCAAAGCGGTAGATATGCCTGACCGGTTCGCGCAGGCGGGCCGGCAAAAGCAGCGATGCAACAGGGAAATTTTCGTAGTGATCAACAGCCATGTACGATTCTGTAAAAATGCGCAAGACCTCATTTTAAGAGAGCTTGCAGGAAGCAGCTTGCCGCCGCTGGACTTTGGCGTGAAATGTCAGGATTTGTCACGCACCCCCTTAACGGAGTGTGCGGAACTGGATTAGACTGCCGGTTATCAAGGGGGAGATATGCCACGTCCTATAGCGGCACGCATTTCATTGTCTGCATTAAGTCACAATCTGCACGTTGTGGCCAATCAATTATGTCCGGCCGATGCTGCGCCGGCTTGCCCTCGCCCTTTGGTATGGGCCGTTATCAAGGCGAACGCCTACGGACACGGGCTTCTTAACGCTGTTGGGGCTTTCGCGCAGGCCGACGGCCTGGCCATGCTGGATCTGAACGAAGCCGTGCGCTGCCGCGAAGCGGGCTGGGCCAAACCCATTCTACTGCTGGAAGGCTTTTTCGAGGCAGCCGATATTCCCGTTCTCGATCGACACCAAATCTCCATTACCGTGCACAACCAGGAGCAGCTCGATATGCTGCGCTCGGCAACTCCCCGCCGGCCCATCGATGCCATGATCAAATTGAATACGGGCATGAACCGGCTGGGGTTTTCGGGCGCTCAATATCGCGACGCCTACCAGCAGGCGACTGGCCTGCAACAGAAGGGTGTGCTGGGGGCTTTGGGCAAAATGACGCATTTTGCCCGGGCCGACGACGACGCATTGGCA
The DNA here is from genome assembly GCF_054781135.1 of Paralcaligenes ginsengisoli. NCBI lineage: Bacteria > Pseudomonadati > Pseudomonadota > Betaproteobacteria > Burkholderiales > Alcaligenaceae > Paralcaligenes > Paralcaligenes ginsengisoli. The sequence continues at coordinate 38,992 of NZ_BAAGUZ010000047.1, read as the reverse complement.
ACCCGCGAACAAATACAGTATTTCAATGAAACCACCAAGGGCTTGCCGGGTAAGATCAGCCTGTGCAATTCAGCCGCCACGCTGACACCCGGCTTGTGGTCATCCAGTTTCGAGCCCGTAGAACAATGGGTGCGCCCCGGTATTTGCCTGTACGGAGCCTCTCCCTTCGACAACAAGGCGGCACACGACTTCGGTTTGCGGCCGGCCATGACGCTCAGCGCCGCGCTGATCAGTGTGCGCGCCGTATCGGCGGGTTCCGGCGTGGGCTATGGGCATGTTTTTACGGCGCCGCACGCCATGTCCGTCGGTGTGGTGGCTTGTGGGTACGCCGATGGCTATCCGCGTCATGCGCCCACGGGAACCCCGATCTGTGTCGGCGGGGTGACAACCCGCTTGATCGGACGGGTTTCCATGGATATGCTGGCTGTCGACCTGACGCACGTGCCGCAAGCCCAGGTAGGCACGGAAGTAGTATTGTGGGGCGAGGGCGGGCCTTCGGTCGACGACGTTGCGCAATCTGCCGGAACCATTGGTTATGAGTTATTGTGCGCCCTGGCCCCCAGGGTACCCGTGACGGTCTTTTGAAGCCGGCATGGCGGCAGGGGCTTGATTTTTGTCTCAAGGAAACGATCTGTGAAAGATAAATGTGTGCTGGTTACCGGAGCAACCAAAGGAATAGGCTGGGCCATTACCCGGCGGCTGGCCGACCTGGGCTGCCATGTAGTCGGTCTGGCGCGGCATACGCAAGAGATCGACTTCCCCGGCTATCTTTATTCTTGCGATTTGCAGAATGCGGGCGAAACCGAAGACATACTGCGCGTCATACGTGAAAAGTACCCTGTCGACGCCGTGGTGAATAACGTGGGTGTGGTCCGGCCCGAGCCGTTGGGCGAGATCGATCTGGCATCCCTGTACCAGGTCTTCGACCTGAATGTGCGGGTCGCCGTGCAGGTGGCGCAGGCCTTCGTGCCCTCCATGAAGGCGCGCAAGGAAGGCCGTATCGTGAATATCTGTAGCCGGGCGATTCACGGCTCGGCGTCGCGAACCAGCTATTCGGCCGCCAAGAGCGCGCTTATCGGCTGTACCAAAACCTGGGCGCTGGAATTGGCCGAGTACGGGATTACCGTCAATGCCATCTCGCCCGGCCCGATCGAAACCGAGCTGTTTCGCGCCGATCGGCCCGTGGGCAGCGAGGGCGAGAAAAAAGCCCTCGCATCGATTCCCATGGGGCGCCTGGGGCAGCCGGCCGAAGTCGCCGCAGCCGTTACTTTCCTGCTATCGGATGAAGCGGGTTTCATTACCGGGCAGGTATTGGGTGTAGATGGCGGCGGTAGCCTGGGCGGCCGCTGAGGCATACGCGGTTAAACTCCGGGTATGGCCAAATCAAAAACCTCATACGTCTGTAATGAATGCGCAGGAACCAGCCTGAAATGGGCGGGCAAATGCCCCCATTGCGGCGCCTGGAATTCGCTCCAGGAGTCGCTCGATTCAGGCTTGCCCGTACACCGCTTTGCCCCCTTGGCGGGTGCCAGCCCCATACGCAGCCTGGCCGAGATCGAAGCCCGCGAACTGCCGCGCCAGCCTTCGGGCCTTCCTGAGTTCGACCGGGTATTGGGCGGCGGTCTGGTGGCCGGTGCCGTGGTGTTGATCGGCGGCGATCCGGGCATAGGCAAATCGACGCTTTTGCTGCAGGCCCTGGTGTCCCTCTCCAAGGTGGCCAATGTTCTGTATGTGACGGGGGAAGAGTCCGCCGAGCAAGTAGCCTTGCGCGCCAGGCGTCTCGACCTGGCCTGCGGCGATGTCAATCTGCTGGCTGAAATCCGCCTTGAAGCAATAGTGGCCGCATTGACCGAACAGCGGCCCAGCGTGGCGGTCATCGATTCTATCCAGACTCTGTATTCCAGCGAGCTCACCGCGGCTCCCGGCTCGGTGTCGCAAGTACGGGAATGCGCCGCGCAACTGACGCGCCTGGCCAAGCAGACCGGTATTTCCATCGTCATGATCGGCCACGTCACCAAAGATGGCTCTTTGGCCGGGCCTCGTGTACTGGAACACATTGTCGATACTGTGCTGTATTTCGAAGGGGACACCCACTCGTCGTTTCGCCTGGTTCGAGCATTCAAGAACCGCTTTGGCGCGGTCAATGAACTGGGCGTATTCGCTATGACTGACAAGGGCCTGCGCGGAGTCAGCAATCCGTCCGCCTTGTTCCTGTCGCAGCACGATCAGGATGTGGCGGGGTCTTGCGTGATGGCTACGCAAGAGGGCACGCGGCCATTGCTGGTTGAAATCCAGGCGCTGGTCGACAGCGCGCATGTGCCCAATCCGCGCCGGCTGTCGGTGGGCCTCGAGGCCACGCGTCTGGCCATGTTGCTGGCCGTGCTGCACCGGCATGCCGGGGTGGCCACCTTCGACCAGGATGTGTTTGTCAATGCGGTGGGCGGAGTCAAAATTACCGAGCCCGCCGCCGATCTGGCGGTTGTGCTGGCCATCATGTCGTCTCTGCGCAACCGGCCATTGCCCAAAGGCCTGATCGTTTTCGGGGAAATCGGCCTGGCCGGCGAGATCCGGCCCGCTCCTCGAGGCCAGGAGCGCTTGCGTGAGGCGGCGAAACTGGGTTTTGGCGTGGCGCTCGTGCCCAAGGCCAATGCGCCCAAACAGCCTATCGAAGGCCTGGAAATCTGGGCGGTGGATCGGGTGGACGCCGCCATAGATCGCTTGCGATAGCTGTATTGTGGCCTATCGCGTTGCCGGGCGGTCTTCAAGCTGGAAACGTTTTAAGCGCTTACGTCGATCTGGGAGTCTCGGGTGGAGTGGTACATAGTTGGCTTGGGTTGTCTGCTTTCGGGCGCCCTGATCGGTTTTACCGGAGGTGTATTGGGCATAGGCGGTGGCTTGCTGGCTATCCCCTTGCTGGGCCTGGTGCTGAATATGCCGCAGCAGGCAGCGCAAGGCACCGCCCTGGTCATGGTCCTGCCGGCGGTGCTCCTGACGGTGCGCAAATACAATCAGCGCGCCAAGATCGATTTGCGTGCGGCGGCGGCAGGTGCCGCGGGCTCCATCCTGTTCACCTGGATAGGCGCAAAAATTGCGCTCGGTATCGACCCCACGCTGCTGCGGCGTACCTATGCGATGTTCATCCTTGGCATTGCGATTTTTTATTTCCAGCAGAGCCGGCGCAAGACCGCGCCCTCCCGGCCTGCCGCGCCGCGCCGCAATGCCGGCGATTTTCATAAGGGATGGTTCGCGCTGGTAGGTGTTTTTGCGGGATTGGCCGGCGGGGTGTTCGGTGTGGGCGGCTCGGTTTTGGCAGTACCATTTCTAACAACGTATTTCCGCCTGCCGCAGACGTCGGCCCAGGCGCTGGCCTTGACCATGATCATTCCCGGCACAACCGTCGCACTGTTTACGTATACGGCTCACGGGCAGGCCGACTGGCCCATAGGAATTCCGCTGGCGATAGGCAGTATTTTCTTTGTGCCTTACGGGGTCAGGTTTGCCTACGCGCTACCCGAACCGCGTCTGAAGAGGATATTTTCCCTGATGCTGCTTGTGATAATTTTTTTACTGCTGATCAAGGCCTGAACCTATGCATGGAAAGTGGCTTGCAGGCATTCGCCCAGGAGTGCTGGCGCTGCGGCGCGACTGGAGCTCGGGCGAGTTGCGGCTGCTCCTGCTGGCTCTGGTCGTTGCGATCGCGGCGGTAAGCAGCGTCGGATTCCTGGCCGACCGGGTCGGCGCGGCCCTGGGGCGCGATTCCGGCCAGATGCTGGGGGGCGACATTGCCCTGGAGGCCGATGCGCCCATTCCTCAATCTTTTATGGAGCAAGCCGGCAAGGCGGGGTTGGCGTATGTGCGAACCTTGCAATTCCCGTCCATGGTCAGCGGCCGGCAGGGTTCGCAACTGGCTTCTCTCAAGGCCGTGGCCCCGGGTTATCCCTTGCGTGGCGCACTGCGGCTTCAAGGGGCTGTGGCAGGCAAGGAGGTCGTTGTGCACGACGTGCCGGACTTGGGTTCGGTTTGGGTCGATCCCCAAATTCTGGGCGCGCTGGGCCTTGGGCTTGGCGATTCACTGGAAGTGGGTGACTCGGTATTGAAAATAAGCGGTATCGTCAGCTATGAGCCGGACCGCGGCATGCGGTTCATCAATGTGGCGCCACGCGTCTTGATGCGTATCGAAGATGTGCCGAAAACCGGCCTGATTGCACCGGGTAGCCGTGTCAAATACGGTTTTCTGGTGGCCGGCGAGAGCGCTGCCGTCAAGGGCTATGGGGCGTGGCTCGATGGACACCTTGAGCGCGGGCAGAAACTCAATACCGTGGGCTCGGCCAGGCCCGAGATCCAGAAGGCACTGGATCGTGCGCACCAGTTCCTGGTATTGGTGGCTTTGCTCACTGTAATGGTCGCTGCAATTGCGATTGCGCTGGCGGCACGCCGGTTCAGTTTGCGACATCGCGATGGTATTGCCGTCATGCGCTGCATGGGTGCTTCGCAGTCCCAATTAAGCCGGATGCTATGGGTCGAGTTTGCCCTGCTGGCCCTGCTGGCTTCCTTCGTTGGAATTGCCATCGGTTTTGCGGCTCACCTGGGCCTGGTATCTGTCGTCGCATCCTGGCTGGATACCAGCTTGCCTGCGTCGTCCTGGACGCCCGCGCTGCAAGGAATGGCAACCGGCCTGGTATTGTTGCTGGGTTTTGCGCTGCCGCCGCTTGCCGCTTTGCGCCGGGTTGCTCCGGCCCGTGTCCTGCGGCGCGAAACGGCGATGTGGCAGCCTCGCAATGGCGTGTCCTATGGGCTTGGCCTGGCGGCTTTTTGTATCCTGGCGCTGTGGTTTTCAGGTGATTTGCGCATGAGCGCCATTGTGACAGCAGGTTTTGTGCTGGCGTTTGGTGCCTTTGCTCTATGCGCCTATGCCGGAATCTGGGCGCTGGGCTTGCTGCGCCATCGCCTGAATGGCCGTCCAGCCCTGCGTTTTGCCTTGGCAGGCATGGCTCGCCGCAAAGGCCTTGTTGTGACCCAGGTCTGTGCACTGTCCATGGGGCTGATGGTCTTGCTGCTGCTGGCGCTTACGCGCACCGATTTGCTGCAGGGCTGGCAGAACACGGTGCCTGCGGATGCGCCTGATACTTTTCTGATCAATATCCAGCCTGACCAGCGTGCGGCGGTGGCGACTCGGCTGCAGCAGGGAGGCGTGGCTTCAATAGTGCTGTCGCCCATGGTGCGCGGCCGGTTGGTGTCGATTAACCGGCGGCCCGTCACCGGCAGCGATTATGCCGAGGATAGGGCCAAGCGCCTGGTGGATCGCGAATTCAATTTGTCGTACCAGGATCAGTTGCCGTCCGACAATCGCATCCAATCGGGGCGTTGGCTCGATTCGAATAAAAATGAGGTTTCCATAGAAAGCGGCCTGGCCGACGCCCTGGGTATAAAGCTGGGCGACGAGCTCGGATTCGATGTGGCGGGCCAGACGGTCGATGTCAGGGTCAGCAGCGTGCGCGAAGTGAAATGGGATTCCTTTCAGGCCAATTTTTTTGCGCTTTTGAGCCCGAGGGCGTTGAAAGATGCCCCCACCACGTACATCACCGCCTTCCGGATTCCCGCCGCGGCACCGGATCTGGTCCAAAAGCTGGTGCACGAATTTCCCAACCTTACGGTATTTGATGTCCGGGCAATTTTGCGGCAGGTTCAGCATGTGCTCGTTCAAGTCATTCAGGCCGTGCAATTGCTGTTCTTGTTCACCGTTTTTGCCGGTATTCTGGTGCTGGGCGCTGCACTGTTTTCCACACGCGACGAGCGTATCCAAGAGGTTGCCCTGCTGCGCTCCCTTGGCGCGAGTGCGCGTCAGTTAAGGCAGGCCCAGCGCGTGGAACTGGTGCTGGTGGGGGTCGTGGCTGGATTGCTGGCCGCGGCCGGTGCCGTGGCAGTGGCGTGGGTACTGGCGGACAAGGTGTTCGACTTCGAGCTGTCGTTCCCGTGGTGGCCGTGGCTTGGCGGTATCGTATTGGGTGTTACAAGCGCCAGCGCCGGGGGGGCTATCGCCCTGCGGGGTGTACTGACTACTCCGCCCCTGGCTCTTCTCAGAGAGGTGCCGTGATCATGGGCAGCAAGACTATCCGGGATCTGGCCTTGAATCATGGGGCGATGCGGTTCGATTCCAGCCGCCTTGCTCATGCGGGGCCATCCGTTTTTGATCCGGCTGCGGCCGATAATCGGGCGGTGCCGGTTCAGGTGGGCGGGCGACAGGCGGCCTGGTTTACACAGGGCGAATTTGGCGCGGGCGTGCTGCGGCAGTATCGCCGTGGCGGCATGATTGCGCGTCTCAGCCGCGATCGCTATTGTTGGACAGGTGCCGAACGCACACGGTCGTTTGCGGAGTTTGGACTCTTGCGGTACATGCGTGAACGGGGCCTGGCCGTGCCGGCTCCGTTGGCGGCCGCCTATTGGCGCAACGGCTTCACATATCGCGCGGCAATCCTGGTTGAACGCATTGCCACTGTGCAAACGCTGGCAAAGGTGCTGGAGCAGCCCAGTCATGAAGCGGTGGCCCGCGCCATCTTTGCCATGCATCAGGCCGGCGTCTGGCATGCCGACCTGAATGCCTATAACATTCTGCTCGACGAGGGAGGAAAGGCGTGGCTGATCGATTTCGACCGTGGGCATCGGCGCGGCGTATCGTCCAGACAAAGGCGGGCTAATTTATTGCGCTTGCGCCGCTCCCTCGATAAAGTGGCCGGGCCGGCCGGTGTGGCCTATTGGGAAGAGCTTGACCACGTGTATTGGCGGATGGCGCGCTAGCGAGTCGGTAAAATAAGGAATCAGCATGAAGACGATAAAATTGTATGGCCTGCGCAAATGCAGTACGTGTGTGAAGGCGATGAACTGGCTGGATCAGCATGGTCAGGCCTATGTATTCAGCGATTACCGGGATCAGCCCATCGCGGCGCAGCACCTGAAGGACTGGGCGCGGGAGCTGGGCGGCTGGGAAAAACTGGTCAATCGGGCTTCGCTGACTTGGCGTAATCTTCCCGGCGAACGCAAGGAGCCTGGTACGGATGCGCAATGGCTGGCGCTCATCTCCGAGTTCCCCGCGTTGATCAAGAGGCCGGTCACCGTTGACTTGGGCGGCTCGGTCAGTGTCGGTTTCTCCGAAAAGAAGTACGGCCAATTGTTTGGCTGATTCGTTTCTTATTATTTTCAGGATAATTTTCATGCTGACGCAGGAAGAGCTCAAACAGAACGTCGCCAAGGCGGCGATCGATTACGTATTGCCGTTGTTGGGGCCTGACGTCGTCCTTGGAATTGGAACCGGATCGACGGCCAATTTGTTCATCGACGGCTTGGCCGATCACAAGCACCGGTTCAAGGGGGCGGTTTCAAGTTCCGAGCGCAGCGCCGCGCGCTTGTCCGCCCTGGGCATTGCCGTTTTCGACCTGAATCAAATTGAACGCATGCCGCTGTACATCGATGGAGCCGACGAGATCGACGGCGGCCTGAATATGATCAAGGGCGGAGGCGGGGCGCTTACGCGTGAAAAAATTGTTGCATCGGTGGCCGACAGGTTTGTTTGTATCGTCGATGAATCCAAGCTGGTTCCTTATCTGGGTGCCTTTCCGCTGCCTATCGAAGTGATCCCGATGGCGCTTGCCGCCGTGGCGCGACGGCTTGCCAGGTTTGGCGGGAATGCCGTCTTGCGCAAGGATTTCGTTACGGACAATGGTTGCCGGATTCTGGATGTATCGGGGCTGAGTATCAAGTTGCCGGCCGAACTCGAGGCGGAAATCAATAATATTCCAGGGGTAGTCACCTGCGGGCTGTTTGCCATCGCCGGGGCTGATGTGGCTTTGCTGTCAACCCAGGATGGGGTTCAGCAATTACATTCGCCGCGGTCACAATCACGTAATAATTAGCGTGTAGGCTGAAAACTTTGCGCTTGGGCCGTTGGTATTGCGTGCAAACTTGCGTGCGCCAGGCTTATTATTCCCTGATGCCGTACGGTATTCGAAGCGCTTCCTATTTATAGACTCTTGCGATGACAAAAGGCTGATATGTCCGAGCATACGAATAAACAGTTTCATTCCGACCTGGAGACTACGCGCTCCCTGTTTCTGCAAATGGGCGGTGTGGTCGAGGCCATGATCCAGGAGAGCATGGAGGTGCTGGCCAACGGCGATCTCGGTCTGGTTGATCGCGTGCGGGAACGCGAAAAGGATGTGAATCGGCTCGAGGTCGAGATCGATGAGCTTATCGGCCTGCTGATTGCGCGCAATCAGCCTACGGCGATTGATTTACGGCTTTTGCTGTCGGTTTCGAAAATGCTGACTGACATGGAGCGCTGCGGCGATGAGGCCGAAAAGATAGCCAAGGTGGCGCGCCGCCTGCACGAATCCGAAAGCCGCTATGTGCCGGTGATCGAACTGCGCCACATGGCGAATTATGTCACTGCCATGATTCGTGATGCGCTGGATTCGTTTGCGCGCGAAGACCCGGTACATGCGGCTACTGTGGTGCGCAACGACAAGGAAGTGGATAAGGAATGGAAGGGCTCCTTGCGCCACATTATTACGTACATGATTGAAGATCCGCGTACGATTTCGCGTTCGATCGATCTGATCTTTATTGCCCGTTCGCTCGAACGGATAGGCGATCATGCCAAAAACATGGCGGAGCGGGTCATCTACATGGTGCGCGGCGACGATGTGCGCCATACCGGGGTCAAGAACACCGAGCGCACGGCGCGCGGCGAGTTGCCTGATGAAGGCAACGAAGTCTGATTGCTATTGCCGGGGCGTTTTGTATTCTTAATTCGCCACGGTGGCGGCCTGGGCACAGCGGCTGCGCCTCGCCGGGCCTTGGCGTTGCAGGACTGCCCGCCTCTCAAGCCCCGGACAGGTCGGCCGCGGAACTCGCGCCGCGCGCAGCATGCTGCGCGCACCCGTGGCGCTCGAACTGCCGCAACCTTGCTTCCCCGTCCGGGGTTTGAAAGGCGGCTGGCCCAACGTTCTGGCGCGGATTGTCAGGCTGGTGGGGGCACGAAGCCCTGGGCTTCAACGGAACCGTCTTCGAACAGAAAGCTTTCCATTTGCTGCGCCAGGTATTTGCGCGCACGGGCATCGGCCAGGTTAAGGCGGTTTTCGTTTACCAGGCGGGTCTGGATATCTATCCATTGAGCCCAGGCTTCTTTGGAGATGCTCTGCCAGATGCGCGTTCCGAGCGGACCTGGATAGGGGGGGAAGTCCAGACCTTCCGCTTCGCGCTTGAGTTTTACACATTGAACCATACGAGCCATGACTTCATACCTTAAAACAAGTGAACAAGTAGCTCCTATTGTACCCAGAGCCGGTACGACAGCCAGGGCGGCCTGCACGGGAAGCCTTGCCCAATCCGGGTACCCTTGATATCCTTACTTATCCATAAAAATAAATACATGGATGTGAAAATGAAGGTCAAGAAGAATGAGCGGTCCGCTGGAGGGTGTTCGGGTTATTGACATGACGACCGTATTGATGGGGCCCTATGCGTCGCAGATACTGGGCGACATGGGGGCGGATGTCATCAAGGTGGAATCGCCGCACGGCGACCTGGTGCGTGACCTGGGGCCCATGAAGCACGAGCACATGGGGGCCTTGTACCTGCATATCAATCGCAGCAAGCGCTCGATCGTATTGGATGTCAAAAAGCCCGAAGGGCGCGAAGCCCTGCTGCGCCTGGTGGCCGATGCCGACGTCCTGCTTTACAACATCCGGCCTCAATCCATGGAGCGTCTCGGACTGGGTTACGACGTTGTAGCCGGAGTCAATCCGCGTATTCTGTATGTCGGTACATTCGGCTTTGGCCAGAATGGGCCCTATGCTGCCAAGCCGGCTTTTGATGATCTCATACAAGGCGCCATTGGCTTGCCTACGCTCATCAAGCAGGCCGGGTCCGATGTGCCGCGCTACGTGCCGTCCAATATTGTGGATCGCACTGTCGGCTTGTATGCCGTTTCGACGCTGTGTTCCGCCCTGTATCACAGGGAAAAGACCGGGCGCGGCCAGCGTATTGATATTCCCATGTTTGAAACCATGGTCAGCCATCTGTTGAGCGATCATATTTCCGGCGAGACGTTCGATCCATCCCTGGGCCCGGCTGGCTATGCGCGGCTGCTGTCATCCGAGCGGCGTCCGTACAGGACCCGCGACGGTTTTGTTTGCGCGGTCATCTATAACAACAAGCAGTGGGCCGCGTTCTATGAAGCGATTGGCCGCTCGGATGAAATCGAGAACGATCCGCGCTTTGTCGACCTGGATACCCGCAATCGCCACATCGATCAGTTGCAGCGGATGGTGGCAAAAATCTTCACTGAGCGTACCACCAGTGAATGGCTGCGTTTGCTCGAGAGCGTGGATATTCCCTGCATGCCGCTGCACACGCTGGAGTCGATTTTCGATGATCCGCATTTGCGGGCCGTTGATTTGTTCCAGTGGGAGGAGCATCCGACAGAAGGACGTTTGCGCCGTGTGGGTGTGCCCACAACATGGTCGGATTCCCAGCCTGAGCCTGGCCGCCCGGCCCCTGCGCATGGCCAGCACAGCGTGGAAGTGCTGCGCGAGGCCGGCTATCGCGATGACGAAATCGCGGCCATGGTCGAGCGCGGCATTACACGTGATGCTGCCATCGATCAAAAGAATGACTGACGGTATGAATATTGAAACAAGCACTTATTGTGTGGAGCCCAATTCCTATGCACGGGTGAGAGCGCTGTTGATGGCACAACGTGCGATCCAGGCCGTGGAGCAATCAAGATAAATGTTTTCAATAGCTAACTCGACGGCTTTTCGGGGCAGGAAGCATTCAGATGCGTTCCTGGCCGGCTTGGCTTTAATGCTGGGGTTTCTGTTCAATGTAATTGGTCGCGGCATTGGCGATACTTACATTGTGTTTTTATTGCCCTTAGGCTCCGAGTTCGGCTGGAGTCGTTCCGAGATCTCCAGCGTTTATTCGGTCTATATGTTGTCGGCAGGTTTGTCGGCGCCATTTGTCGGCATGCTTTTCGACCGTTGGGGCCCGCGCGTGGTCTATTCATTTGGGCTGGCTTGCCTGGGCAGCGCGTATGTCCTGGCTGGCAGCCTGAACCAACTGTGGCAATTTCATATTTGCGTGGGGGTGGCGGGAGGCATAGGTGTCTCGGCGCTAGGCATGGTTCCGGCCGCCAGTCTGGTCAGCCGCTGGTTTCGGGGCAACACGGGTACCGCGATCGGCATTGCCTATGCGGGCTCGGGCTGCGGTACGCTTTTGATCGTGCCGTTGGCGCAATACATGAGCCAATCCATCGGCTGGCGCAGCGCCTATCATGTCTTGGGCGCCAGCCTGCTGTTTCTGTTTTTTCTCGCTTTATTCTTGCCCTGGCGCGCATTGCGGGCGGGGCGTCGCGACGATAATGCCTGCGGCGACCCGTCCAGGGCTCAAGCGCGCCGTGCCTTGCCGCGGGGAGCCCCCTTGCTGGCGGCGCTGAAAACGCGCGCGTTCTGGTCGCTGGCGCAGGTTTTTTGCTTTACCGGCTTGGCCATGTATACCATTCTGGTACAAACCATCGCCTTTCTGGTCGAGAGCGGTTTTGCGCCGCTGGAGGCGGCCAGCGCATTTGGCGTGGCAGGCATGCTGTCGGTCATTGGCGTGACGGCATCGGGCACATTGGCCGACCGCATCGGCTATCGGCGCACGGCCATGGCCAGTTTCGTGTGCACGTTTCTGGGTTTGATTCTGCTATTGGCCCTGTCGTACCGTCCCTCGCACTGGCTTCTGTTCGGATTTGTCGCGTTATTTGGCATTGCCCAGGGCGCCCGCGGCCCCATTGTGTCCAGCCTATGCGCCAAGATATTTCCCGGGGCGGGGCTGGCTACCATCTATGGCACTATCTACGCATGCATGTCGCTGGGTGCCGCAACCGGCTCGCTGGCCTCGGGCCTGTTGCACGATCTGACAGGCGGTTACCAGGCCAGTTTTATATTTTCGATGCTGAGCGTCTTGGTTGCCGTGGCTCCATTCTGGACTTCTCCGGCCTTGAGGCGTTTTTCGCGCTCGTAAACGGTTGTTGAACCGCGCCATCCCGTCAGAAAGAAGCGGCGCCTGCCGCCTTGAAGGCTAATGCCGTTTTTGCCGAATGGAAAAGAGCATATTGTGCGTGGCCCTTTTCACGGTATCGGCCAGATTGGCAAACTCCCGGCGCAGCACGTCCGACCATGAGCGCTTCGGACCCGGTGCCGCGACATTGATGGAGGATTCAAAGCTCTCGTCGGGCCGGATACAAAATGGGTCCAGGCCTATGGCTTCGACCTTGTGTTCAAAAAAACGGTCCATCGTGTCGTCGACCGGATAGATCCATTCCGAACAATAATCGAGCAGGGCCTGTGCCTTGCCGGGAGTGATCAGATAGCCTGCGGTATGGGAAAAGCCTTTGGCGAATTTCTTGACAGTGAACGGGCCAATCCGCTCGAGAATCAAACCCCGATGATCCTTGATCTTGTTGCTGGGCTGGATCCAGACGAAACCGTATTTATCGGCGAACTGCTCCGCTATTTCATAGAAAGGCATGAACGGCGCCAGCAAAATGGCGTCGTCTTCGAGCACGATGATGGCTTGCCCGTCGCGCACGCATTTCTCCCAAAGCAGATAGTGGCTGGCAAAACAGCCCAGTTGGGAGGTCCGCAGTGGCGTTCCCTTGCCTTTCCTCCGGGCCCGTTTCTTGTCGTTATATTTGTCAAATAAATAATGGTGGGGATTTTCCGCGCCGTTGACCGCATCGAAAAAAAGATAATCGACGCTCAGTTCCTGCAACTGCCGCCGCATGAAGTCCCGCCTGTTTGTGGCGGAAGCAAGGCTTACAACATGAATGACCGGTTTGGGCATGCGGGGCTCTGTAAACAAAAGCTTAAAGCTTTTTGATGAATATCATGCTGTTGCGCGACCGGTTGTAGTGCGCCTGGCGCTCGCGGGGCAGATCGGAAATGCCGCCCTGCACGAAGCCGCGCTTGATGAACCAGTGCGATGTGCGAGTGGTCAGTACGAACAATCGCCTTGCGCCCATCGCGCGCGCGCGGGATTCGGTATGGCGCAGCAGGATTTCGCCTTCTCCCGTGCCCTGCCATTCGGGGTGGACGATCAAACAAGCCATTTCGGCCATATTGTCGTCCATATAAGGCATCAGGGCCACGCAGCCGTAAATGACGCCATCGTGTTCCAGCACCGTGAACTTTTCGACGTCGCGCTCAATGACGGAGCGGCCTCGCGGCACCAGAGTGCCGTCGGCCTCGAGCGGGTCGATAAGCTGAACGATAGCCCCCACATCGTCCACGGTCGCCGGTCGCAAGTCGTCCAGTGTATCTTCCACAACCATGGTTCCAACACCGTCGTGGGTAAAGATCTCGAGCAGCATGCTGCCGTCCAGCGTGTAGGGAACCAGATGGGCGCGCGCCACGCCGCGCTTGACGGCCAGCGAGGCGTGCCGCAGAAACGACGCTGTGTCTTCATCCAGGGTGCCGGCGGCAAGCAGGGCGTCGGCATCTTCGCGGGCAAGTTCGGTATCGACCGCGCCGTCCGCATCGAGGACAGTGCGTCCCTGGGTCAGGAAAATCAGCTTTTCGGCGCGCAGGGATGCCGCGGCGCTGGTGGCCAGGTCTTCCATCGCCAGGTTGAAGGCTTCCCCTGTGGGCGAGAACCCCAGCGGCGACAGGAGTACGATAGCGCCCTGGTTGATGATGCTTTTGATCGCGTCCAAATCGAGTTTGCGCACGGTGCCGGCATGCTTGTAGTCGACCCCGTCGATAATGCCTACGGGACGGGCGGTTACGAAGTTGCCCGAAATAACGCGTATATGGGCGTGCGACATCGGTGTATTGGGCAAGCCCTGGCTGAACGCCGCTTCGATGTCCAGGCGGATTTCACCGGCCGCTTCCTTGGCGCATTCCAGCGCTTCGGCGCTGGTCGGCTCGGTTCCGCGGCCGAATTGAGTGTTGTAGCCTTTGAGCTTGAGCTGTTCGTTGACCTGGGGGCGCGACCCGTGCACCAGTACCAGCCTTACTCCCAGGGCCGACAAGAGGGAAAGATCTTGCACCAGGGTGTTCAAGGCGCCGTCGCCGACCAGTTCGCCGCCGAAGGCGACAATGAATGTTTTTCCGCGAAAATCATGGACATACGGCGCAACGTCACGAAACCAGCGCACGAATTGAGCGGGGGCGAATTCGGGGGCATCCTGGGCTGATACGGTGTCTGGTTCGTTGGTGGCCATGTCTATTTGCTTAGTGGGTCAATTAAGGGGCTTCGCACAAAATTATAATGAGTGCAGCCCATTGAAAAGAATTTTTATGCAAGAGTCTGTCAATTCGACTGTCAAGGTGTTGCCAAAGCCCCGCACGGAGCGCGAGGCGCCGCGTCCGGTGCCGCCCATCAATTATCCCGAGGAATTGCCTGTCAGCGCCCGGCGCCAGGACATCGCGGCGGCAATCAAGGCGCATCAGGTGGTGATTGTCTGCGGCGAAACCGGTTCGGGAAAAACCACGCAGCTGCCCAAGATCTGCCTGGAGCTGGGGCGTGGCAGTGTCAAGATGATAGGTCATACCCAGCCGCGTCGCCTGGCGGCAACCTCGGTAGCCAGGCGAATTGCCGAGGAACTGAACACTGAGCTGGGCGATTGGGTGGGCTACCAGATACGGTTCAACGACAGGACCGGACCCCGGGCGGCCATCAAGCTGATGACCGACGGCATTTTGCTGGCTGAATCGCAGCGCGACCCCTTGTTGCGCCGGTACGATACGATCATTATCGACGAGGCCCACGAACGCAGCCTGAATATCGACTTCCTGCTGGGTTTCTTGCGGCAACTGCTGCCCAGGCGGCCCGATCTGAAACTGATCATTACCTCGGCGACTATCGATGCGAATCGCTTCGCGCAGCATTTTTCCCAGAAAGGGAAGCCTGCTCCGGTGATCGAGGTATCGGGCCGCTTGTATCCGGTCGAGATTCTGTATCGCCCAGTGCTGCAGGACACTGGCGCTCCCGAGACGGAAGCGGCTAGCCGGCGTTCCAGCGCCGACGAGGAGCGCGACCTGATCGATGCCGTGGTGGACGGGGTGGCCGAATGCGCCCGGCATGGCGCGGGCGATGTACTGGTGTTTTTGCCTGGCGAGCGCGAGATACGCGAAGCGGCCGAGGCGCTGCGCAAGAATCACCCGATTGGGACCGATGTGCTGCCCCTGTTCGCACGGCTGTCGCAGGCCGAGCAGGAGCGCATTTTCAGGCCGCAGGGCAATGGGCGGCGCATTGTGCTGGCCACCAATGTGGCCGAAACATCGCTGACCGTGCCGGGTATACGCTATGTGGTCGACAGCGGCCTGGCGCGCGTCAAGCGTTATTCGTGGCGCAACAAGGTGGAGCAGTTGCGTATCGAAGCCATCAGCCAGGCGTCCGCCAACCAGCGCTCCGGGCGCTGCGGGCGCATAGGCCCGGGTGTATGCGTGCGTTTGTACGATGAATCCGATTTCAAGAACCGGCCGGCGTTTACCGATCCCGAGGTGCTGCGATCTTCGCTGGCTTCGGTGATCCTGCGCATGAAGGCCCTGAAACTCGACGATATCGAAACCTTCCCGTTTGTCGATGCTCCGTCGGGCCGGGCCATTGCCGATGGTTATCATTTGCTGCAGGAATTGGGCGCGCTCGACGATGCCAATCAGTTGACCGAGACCGGGCAGACCCTGGCGCGCCTGCCGGTCGACCCAAGGCTCGCGCGCATGATTCTCGAAGCCAAAGATCAGCAGTGCCTGGCCGAAGTACTGATTATCGCCTCCGCCCTGTCGGTGCAGGATCCACGCGATCGCCCCATGTCAGAACGCGAGTCCGCCGAGGCGGCGCATGCCAAGTTCGGCGACGATAAATCCGAATTCCTCTCTTATGTGAAGCTGTGGCGATGGTATGGCGAACAGGTGGCGCACAAGGCTTCGCAGCGCAAGCTTGTCGGCCTGTTGCGGCAGAATTTTCTGTCGCCGCTGCGGCTGCGCGAATGGCACGACGTACACACGCAACTGGCCGCGCTGGTGGGCGAGCAGGGCTGGCGTGTCAACACACTGGATGCGACGTACGAGCAGACTCATATGGCGCTGCTTGCCGGTCTGCTGGGCAATATAGGCTTGAAAAGCGACGAAGGGGCCGGTTATCAGGGTGCCCGCGATATTCGCTTCCAGATTCATCCAGGTTCGCGGCTGGTCAAGAAGGCCGGGCGCTGGCTGGTGGCCGCTGAACTGGTCGAAACCACGCGGCTCTATGCCCGCTGTGTGGCAAGAATCGATCCGGTCTGGCTGGAGCGGGCCGGCGCGCACCTGATCCGCCGCAGTTGGTCGGATCCCCGTTGGGAAAAGAAGGCTGGCCAGGTGGTGGCCAATGAGCGGGCTACCCTGTATGGCCTGCCCATTTATGTCGGGCGTCGGATCCATTTCGGCAAGATTGATCCCGTACAGGCGCGCGAGCTGTTCATCCGCCAGGCGCTGGTGACGGGCGAAATCGAGACTTCCTTGCCGTTTGTCAGCCACAACCGGCAGTTGATTGCTTCCATAGAGAAACTTGAGCATCAGGCGCGCCGTCCCGACATTCTGGTTGATGATGCGCTGATCCATGCGTTTTACGACCAGCACATACCCTCCGATATCTGTCAGACGATTACCTTGGAAAAATGGGCCAGGAAGCTGGACAGGACAGCAGCCCAGGCCCTGTTGCTGACGCGCGATGCGCTGATGCGCCATGAGGCCGCCGGGGTGACCACCGATGTGTTTCCCAAGAAAGTCGAATGGCAGGGCGTGCAGATGGCGCTCGATTACCATTTCGAGCCGGGCTCGGTGCGCGATGGGGTTACGCTTACCGTACCGTTGTTTGCCCTGAACCAGATCGATGCCTTGCGTTGCGAATGGCTGGTGCCGGGCATGCTCAAGGAAAAAGTGTTGCAGCTGCTCAAGTCTTTGCCGCAGAAAATGCGGCGTCATTGCGTGCCCTTGCCGGAGTACGCGGCAGGATTCTATGAGCGCTGGTTCGAACGCGCCTCCGCCCCGGAGTCGGGACTGCTGGAGGCCCTCGCCGCCGATATGTGGGAACAGGTCAAGGTCAGGCCCTTGCGCAGCGATTTCAAGCTCGAAACGCTGGCACCGCATTTGTTCATGAATTTCAAGATTGTGGACGAGCACGGCCGCATGCTTTCAGGCGGCCGCAACCTGGATCAGCTCAAGGCCGAACATGGCCGTCAGGCCCAGGCCTCGTTCCAGAAATTTGCGGCACGCGACGATCAGGTGGCGCAGGCCCTGGCTCACGAGCAACTGACAGACTGGACCTTTGGCCCTTTGCCTGAAATCATGGAAATCAGGCGCAAGGGACAATCCTTCGTAGGCTACCCGGCCCTGATCGACCGCAAAACCCACTGTGATCTGGATGTCTTCGACGATCCGGCCGAAGCAAAACTTCAGCATCGCGCCGGTTTGTTGCGGCTGTTCCGGCTGGGTTTGCGCGATCAGGTCAAGTTCCTGGAAAAAAATCTTGCCGATCTGACCCGCATGGGCATGTTGTACATGAGCCTGGGCACTCAAGAAGAATTGAAGGATCAGATCATTGATTGCGCGCTGGAGCAGGCCTGCCTGGCTGAGCCGTGGCCTAGCGACCAGTCCAGTTTCGAGCTGCGGCGCAATGAAGGCAAAAGCCGCCTGGGCCTGCTGGCGCAGGAAATCGCCAGGCTGGCGGGGCAGATTCTGAGCGAATGGGCCAGCCTGCAAAAAAAATTGCCTCAGGCCAAGGCCCAGCCGGGGGCCTATGCCGATTTACAAAAGCAATTGGGCGTATTGATGGGCAAGTGGTTCGTGCGCGCGACCCCCTATAGGCAGCTAGCCCATTACCCGCGCTACCTCAAAGCGGCGCAGGCGCGTATCGACAAGCTGCGTGCCGACCCCGCCA
The DNA here is from genome assembly GCF_054781135.1 of Paralcaligenes ginsengisoli. Classification (NCBI taxonomy): domain Bacteria; kingdom Pseudomonadati; phylum Pseudomonadota; class Betaproteobacteria; order Burkholderiales; family Alcaligenaceae; genus Paralcaligenes; species Paralcaligenes ginsengisoli. The sequence continues at coordinate 21,034 of NZ_BAAGUZ010000047.1, read as the reverse complement.
GGGACGCTCGCCTGATGGCCGATATGGCGCCTTTGCTGGTCCAGTACCAGCGCGCGCAGACCGCCTTGAAGGGCGCGGAGGACAAGCAATTGGAGGAATTTCGCTGGTTGCTGGAAGAGCTGCGCGTGGCATTGTTCGCCCAGGAATTGCGTACGCCCATGCCAGTTTCGGTCAAACGCCTGCAAAAATCCTGGTCAATGTTACAACGCTAGATCTTGAGCCGTCTCTGGGTACAATCTGGGCATGACTGAAGCAAATATTTCATCCCCCTTCGTACACCTGCGCGTTCACTCCGAGTTTTCGGTGGTGGACGGCATTGTGCAAATCCCCAACCTGATTGAAAAGGCGGCCGAATACGGGCAGCCTGCGGTCGCCCTGACAGATCTGGCCAATATTTTCGGTTTGATCAAATTTTACAAAGCCGCCCGTAAATCGGGCGTCAAGCCGATTGCCGGCTGCGACGTCTGGCTGCAGAACGAGGAAGATCGCGACAAGCCGTGCCGATTGCTGATGCTCGTGATGAATCGGCAGGGGTATTTGAATCTTTGCGAAATACTGACCAAGGCGTGGCTCGATAATCAATATCGCGGGCGGGCCGAAATTCGCCGCGAATGGCTGGCAGGGAAAGAAGGGTTGATCCTGATTTCGGGCGCCCGCGGCGGCGATGTCGGACAAGCTCTCGAGGCCGGCAAAGAGGCTGAGGCACGGGCACTGGCCCGGGATTGGGCCAGACGCTTTCCCGATCACTATTACATCGAGTTGCAGCGGACCGGGGTCGAGGGCGACGATGCCTATGTCCAGGCCGCCCTGAAGCTGGCGCTTGAATTGAATTTGCCGGTGGTGGCTACTCACCCTGTGCAGTTCATTGCCGCCAGCGACTTCCGGGCCCACGAGGCCCGGGTCTGCATCGCCGAGGGCGAACAGCTGGCCAATGCCAAGCGCGTGCGGCGTTTCACCGAAGATCAGTATTTGCTGAGTTCGGAAGAAATATCGCGTCGCTTTGCCGATATTCCGTCGGCATTGGCCAACACGGTTGAAATTGCCAAGCGCTGCAACCTGACCCTGGATCTGGGCAAGCCTCGCCTGCCGGATTTCCCCACCCCCGAAGGCGTGACGCTGGATGATTACCTGATCGAGTTGTCGGTAAAAGGGCTGGACGTGCGCATGGCCCAGCTTTTTCCTGACGAACAGGAGCGCCAGGCTCGGTATCCCGCTTATTCCGAACGTCTTCAATGGGAATGCAAAACCATTACCAGCATGGGCTTTTCGGGTTATTTCCTGATCGTGGCCGACTTCATCAATTGGGGCAAGCACAATGGTGTGCCGGTTGGGCCGGGACGCGGTTCGGGGGCGGGCTCCCTGGTAGCCTATTCCCTGGGCATTACCGATCTCGATCCCATACGCTACGATTTGCTGTTCGAACGCTTCCTGAATCCGGAACGCGTATCCATGCCCGACTTCGATATCGACTTCTGCCAGGACAACCGCGAACGCGTCATCGACTACGTCAAGCAGAAATACGGCAAAGAGGCGGTCAGCCAGATTGCCACCTTCGGTACCCTGGGGGCCAAGGCGGTAGTGCGCGACGTGGGCCGTGTGCTCGACATGCCGTATATGCTGTGCGATGGCCTGTCCAAGATGATTCCGTTCAACCCGGCCGATCCATGGACCCTGAGCCGGACTCTCGAGCATGAGCCGGCGTTCAAGGAACGCTACGAACAGGACGAAGAAGTGCGCGCGCTTATCGATCTGGCCCGGCCGCTCGAAGGCCTGACCCGAAACATAGGCATGCATGCCGGCGGTGTGCTGATCGCTCCCGGCAAGCTGACCGATTTCTGTCCGCTGTATTGCCAGCCAGGCCCCGACAGCAATGCGGTATCGCAGTTCGACAAAGACGACGTCGAAGCTGCCGGCCTGGTGAAATTCGACTTCCTGGGGCTGCGCAACCTGACGATCCTGGATTGGGCCGTGCGTTATGTGCGCCGGTTCAACGAAGGTCTGCGCGACTTTGACATCATGGCCCTGCCCCTGGACGACCATGGGGTATACAAGCTGCTGAGCGAAGGCAATACAACCGCCGTGTTCCAGCTGGAAGGGCGCGGGATGAAAGAGCTGCTCAAGAACATGCAGCCCAATACCTTCGAGGATATCATCGCCTTGCTGGCGCTTTATCGGCCGGGGCCGCTCGAGTCCGGCATGGTGGTCGATTTCGTCAATCGCAAGCACGGCCGCGCGGAAGTCGATTATTTCCACAGCGATCTGGAGGCCGTGCTCAAGAGCACCTACGGCGTGATCGTATATCAAGAGCAGGTCATGCTCATTTCGCAGGTGATAGGCGGCTATACCCTGGGCGGCGCCGATTTGCTGCGTCGTGCCATGGGCAAGAAAAAGGCCGAGGAAATGGCCAAGCACCGCGAGATATTCGAAAAAGGCGCGGTCGAAAAAGGCTACGATGCCGCACTGGCAGTCAAGCTCTTCGATTTGATGGAAAAGTTTGCCGGCTATGGCTTCAACAAGAGCCACTCGGCCGCTTATGCGCTGATTGCCTATCAGACCGCATGGCTCAAGGCGTATCATCCGACCGAGTTCCTGGCGGCAACCTTGTCGTCCGATATGGACGACACCGACAAGGTACAGACGTTCTGGAAAGATGCGCTGGCCAATGGCGTGGAAGTCCTGCCGCCGGATGTGAACGCTTCCCCCTACCGCTTTGAACCCGTTGCCGATCGCTACATGAAAGACGGCAAGCCGCCGCGCACCATGCGCTACGGCCTTGGAGCGGTCAAGGGCACAGGGCAGGGCGCTGTGGAAGAAATAATCAGGGCGCGTGAAGAAGAAGGCCCGTTTACCAGCCTGTTCGACTTTTGCCGCAAAGTGGATCGCCACACGGTAAATCGCCGCACTATCGAGGCCCTGATACGCGTGGGCGCTTTCGATCAAATCGAAGAAAACCGTGCGGCCCTGCTGGCTACGGTAGGCAATGCGATCGAAGCGGCCGAACAGGCCGAGCGCAGCGCCAACCAGGTATCCTTGTTTGCCGACGACAGCAACGATATCGTCGAGGGCGAGCTGGCCAAAGTGTTGCCCTGGGATTTACAGACACGGCTGACCCAGGAAAAAGCGGGTCTGGGTTTTTGCTTCAGCGGCCATCTGTTCGATGCCTGGCGCGACGAAGTCCGCCGTTTTGCTCCCAAGCCGCTGGCGCGCCTCGAGGCTTCCCGCAGTCTCCAATGGTTTGCAGGCGTCCTGACGTCGATGCGGCCAAAAATGACGCGGCGCGGGAAAATGTTGTATGCGGTACTCGACGATGGCTCCGCGCAAGTCGAGGTTGCCATTTTCAATGAACTGTATGAGCAGCATCGGCAGCGCCTGAAGGAAGACCGCCTCATCATTATCCAGGGAAAAGTCAGCAATGACGATTATTCGGGAGGGTTCCGGGTGTCGGCGGAATCCATATTCGATCTGCAACTGGCGCGCGAAGCCCGCGCCCGCACGCTGCGCATTACCCTGAATGGCAATGCCGACGCCGTACGCCTGCGGCAGATGCTCAATCCATTTCGCGCCGAACCCGAAAACGGCGTGCCGGGCGTTCCGGTTGAAATTTTGCTCAAGCGCCACGATTTTCTTTGCACCCTGCGGTTGGGCGAGGAATGGCGTGTACGCATGGCCGATACCTTGTTCGAGCAGCTCAATGGCTGGGTCGAGCCCGATGGCGTGGAGATCCGTTACTCATGACGCCCTTGCGTATTCTGCATACCGAGGCGGCGACCAGCTTTGGTGGCCAGGAGCAATATATTTACAGAATGATGCTGGCCATGCGCGAGCGCGGCCACCATCTCGAGGCGGTGTGCCAGCCCGATGCCATGTTGACGCAACGCTTGCTGGCCGAGGGCTTTACTGTCCACACGACATTCATGGACGGGCCGTTCAATTTTGTGAAAAGCGTGGCGGCAATACGCAAGGTGCTGCGGGCCGGCCGTTTCGATGTGCTCAATTGCCATAGCCGTCGTGACACCATGATTGCGGCCACCGCCGGCCGGCTGGCGGGCACGCCCTTGATCGTACGAACGCGCCATTTGGCCAACCGGGTCGGCTCGCTGCTGTCATTTACCGTATTGCCGCATCGCGTGACAACAGCCAGCGATTTCGTGCGCAATCACCTTATAGAAAGAGGGGTGCCTCCCGGGCATGTGGCCACTGTCTATCCCGCTGTCGAATTGGCGCCCGTGCCCGGGCACTCCACATTGCGGCAAGAACTCCACCTGGCGCAAAACGATATTGTCGTGGGTTGCGTGGCGGTCATGCGCGCCCAGAAAGGCCATCGCGATCTGATCGATGCAATCGAACCGCTGATCAGGGAGCGCCCCAATGTCCATCTGGTTTTGGTCGGTGGCGGTTCCCCGGTTTTCGAGGAAGTGCAGGCTTATATTGCCGAAAAAAATCTGGAAAAGCGCGTACACCTGATGGGAGCGCGCAGCGATGTGGCCAATTTGCTCGCCGGCTTCGATCTGTTTGCGCTGGCGACCCGGAAAGAGGCATCCGGCACCGTTTTTGTCGAAGCCGGGGCGGCCGGCTTGCCGGTGATAGGCACGGACGTCGACGGCGTACCCGAGATGATGCAGGATGGCATTAGCGGTCTGCTGGTCCCGCTTGGAGATTCCGCCGCCCTGACGGCCGCCCTCAGGAAACTGATCGACGATTCCGAACTGCGTTACGCAATGGGGCGCGCGGGCCTGCAGTTTTGCCGCAAAGAGGGCCGGTTCAGTGCCGAGGCCATGGTGCAGCGTATTGAATCCTGCTATACACGCTGGTTAAGCGAGCGACAAAAATGAAGCAAGCCCGAACTGTGCCGGTACTGATGTACCACCACATATCGCCATCCGAAGGCATGATCACCACTTCGCCCGATAATTTCGAACGGCAACTGGCCTGGTTGTCGCGACGCGGCTACCGCTCTCTGACCAGCGACGAGTTCGCCGGACATTTGCATGGCCGTGCCGTGCCGGCCCGCTCCATACTGATTACTTTCGACGACGGCTACCTGGATAACTGGGTCTACGCCTACCCCTTACTCAAGAAATATGGCTTTTCCGCATTGATTTTCCTGGTCACATCATGGGTTGGGCAAGGGCCGGTGCGACGCTATCTGGGGCAGGACGAATTGCCGCAAACGCCCGCGCACGACGAGTGCGAGCGGCTTATAGCGCAAGGGCGCAGCGACGAGGTGATTTTGCGATGGAGCGAAATAGAGGCGCTGCGCGCTGCCGGCACCTTCGAATTTCACAGCCATACGCACACTCATACACGCTGGGATAAAAGCGTGCCCGCTTCCGAAAAAAATGCCCATATGGCCCAGGAATTGAGCTTGTCGCGCGAAACCCTGGCCAAGCACCTGGGCAGTGTTTCGGAACATTTCTGCTGGCCTCAGGGCTATTTCGATGCCGACTATATCCGGATAGCCCGCGAAGCAGGTTTTCAGTACTTGTATACCACTCAGGCATTCGGGCAGAATCGGGCCGGCACCGATCCGGCTTCCATTTACCGTTTCGCGGTGCGCAATACTTCGGGCGAGTCGCTCGGGCGCCGCATCCGGATCGCCGTGCATCCCTGGATCGGACCTTTATTCAATCGCTGGAAGCTGTGGCGGCGCGCGCGCAGGCAGCGCTCATGACCTTATCAGTCATAATCATTACCAAAAATGAATCCAGGCACATTGCCGAGTGCCTGGATTCGGTCGCCTTTGCCGACGAAATCATTGTCGTGGATTCAGGCAGTACCGACGATACCTGCGCTATTGCCGCCGCAAAAGGCGCCAAAGTGACGCAAACCCGCGACTGGCCTGGCTTTGGTCCGCAAAAAAACCGTGCGCTCGATCTGGCGACCCAGGAATGGGTTTTATCCATTGATGCCGACGAACGCGTCACCCCTGAGCTGGCGCTTGCCATCCGCGGCGAGCTTGAACACCCGCGGGCCGACGCCTACAAGATCGCACGCTTATCGAGTTTTGGTGGGCGCTGGATACGTCACAGCGGCTGGTGGCCCGATTATGTATTGCGCCTGTTCAAAAGAGGAACCGCGCGCTTCAGCGATGCCGCGGTGCACGAAAGCGTACAGGCTGCGCAGCCGTCGGCGGTGCTGGACGGGCATTTTTTACATTACCCTTACGCCGATATGGAAAGCCTGATCGACAAGGTCAATCGCTATTCATCGGATGCCGCCGGCATGATGCACGCCAGGGGGAAAAAAGTCGGCATACTAGGTATTGTCGGCCATGCGGCCTGGACATTCATTCGTATCTACATCATCCGCCGCGGCTTCCTCGATGGCAAGGAAGGCTTCATACTGGCGGCCACCGCGGCGGCAGGCAGTTTTTTTCGGTATGGCAAGTTGATGTTCCTGAACAGGAAAAACAAGTAACTTGATATCAAGCACATTGAATTCTTGATTGTTACTTTGATGGCTGAAAATAAAGTTGATGGCGATTGAGTTCATGGACTGGGAGCCCCTGTCATGTCAACAGCAGAGGAAAGGCCGCTTGCGAATTCGTTCGCGTAAGAGCCGAGGCTACTGTCAGGAGACCAGAGTAACGAAATTTCCAAATCGATCGCTCCTTCGACAAGAGTAGTAACGAGACCAAAGTTCGACGCATATTGTGCACTCAGACTGTCGAGGACTCCAACGCCCCATCCTTGCTTGACAAAGGCGCAAGCGGTCGAAAACTGCATTACTTCAACTGCAGGAGCAAAGCGGAAGCCTGCGCTCTCAATCTGATTGGCCGTGGCCTCGCCAATTTTGAACGGCCTGGCCAGAGCAACGTATCGTTGAGTGGCGATTTGGCCGATACTAATCGATTTAAGTTGGCTGAAGGGGTGCTCCGGCTTGACCAGGCAGCACAGATGCAGAGGAGCGACGCTGATGTGGCCGGGGCCGTCAGCGGTTGTTTTGGCTACGACGACTCCAAAATCTACACGTTGTTCCGCAACCATGTTCTTGATTTCCATGGACATGGCGGTACGGATCGTTACGGCTGCACCGGGTAGTGCGCGGCAAAGCCGCTCCACGCCAGAGGGAAGAATCGTTGCCGCGACAGAAGCCACGCTTCCAATCACCACTCGCGGAGTCCCATCAGTCCTCATCGTGACGGCGAGGCGATTCAGGCTATCCAAGGCAGCCAGCGCGTTTGCGATGTCCGGAAGCAGTGCTCGTCCCTTTACCGTAAACGTCAGCCGTTTTTTTTCCCGTACAAAAACGGGAAAGCCAAGGCGTTCTTCAATCTGCCGGATGAGAGCGCTGGCAGCTGGTTGAGACATTGCTACTCTGTCTGCTGCGCGGGTGACGGAACCCGTTCGCTCCAGCTCCCATAAGAGTTGCATTTCTCTTTTCTTCATATATAAATATGTATGAAATTAGTAAATATATGCATTTGACCATATAAATTCATCAAACTAGAATTGCATCGAATTCAAGGGGGTTGCGCAGTTGGGCCAAATGGCTGCAGGCGGGCGATCTTAGTTCGAATCCGGAAAAACATCAGGAGACAACTGAATGACATTCTTTCGCCGAGTTACATTGGCTGCTGTGGCCTCGTTAACCATGCCGTTCCTTATTGTGGTCGCCGCAAAAGCGCAAACAACTTTTCCCGACAAGCCGATTCGATTAATTGTCGGTGCTCCTCCCGGAGGTGCGAACGACACCGTTGCGCGTATCGTGGCTCAGAGCATGAATCTTGGTCAGCCGGTCATTGTCGAGAACCGCAATGGTGCGGCGTCAATGATTGCCGCAGCCTATGTGGCAAAAGCATCGCCTGATGGAACGACTTTGCTGCTTGCGAGCCAAACTACGACGGCGGTCTCACCCATTCTTCACAAAATCAAAAATTTTGACTCTCGGAAGGACTTTACCGGTGTAGCTCTTATCGGAAGCGCACCGCTGCTGCTCGTGGCGGGTTCGGCATTGCCTGTCAATACCGTATCCGAAATCATCGCATTGGCGAAGTCGAAGCCTGGCTCTATTGATTACGGGAACGGCGGCGTTGGTACGTCTCCGTATATGGCGGGGGCGCTGTTTACCGTCATGACTGGGGCAAAAATTACCAGCATTCCTTATCCTGGGGAACAGGCCGCGATGACTGATATCATGGGTGGCCGTATACCTATGATGTTCGCAAATGCTTCCTCGGCGATGCCGTATGTCAAATCGGGCCGGCTACGGGGAATTGCGGTGACGAGTCGGACGCGGATGGACATCGCGCCAGATTTACCCACCGTGGCAGAATCAGGTGTTCCAGGCTTTGAAATTGGCACATGGCTGGGCATCATTGCCCCGACTGGCACGCCATCCGCTGTCGTTGCCAAAATTAACTCCGAAGTTCGCCGCGTATTGTCGCTGCCAGATGTCAAGAAGAAGTTGAACTCACAAGGCTTTGTCTTGGCTGATTACTCACCGGAGCAGTTCAATAGTTATTTGAAGAGCGACTATGCTAAGTGGAGCGAGCTCATCAAAGATGCCGATATCAAAGTTGAATAATCATTGAATGAAACATTTCGTTTTCGAGCCCTTGGCCCCGGAATTTGAAGAACAATCTATTGCTGGGGGGAACCATAGCCAGCCTAAATTTTCTGTTCCGTCCAATGCGTGCGATTGCCATGTACATATCTTTGGGCCTCGAGAGCGCTATCCGCTGGCAGACGACCGCACGTTTGCCCCTGGGATCGCCAGCGTGGACGACGTCCTGGCGATGCACGACCGCCTCGGCGTGAGCCGCATGGTCATCGTGCAGGCAAGCCCTCAGGGTACTGACAATTCATGTGTAATCGATTCGCTTAAGCAACTTGAAGCGCTTGGCCGCCAGGCAAGAGCAGTTGCGGTGGTGGCATCAGAAGCCGGTCGCTCGGTTCTAGATGAATTACATGCCGCAGGAGTTCGCGGATTGCGTGTGAACTTGCAATCGTACGGGCAGACGAATCCAGGTGTGGCGGCTGAGCGCATAACAGCTGCAGCAGCGCTGGCCGCGCCGATGGGCTGGCATATCCAGACGTACACGACTTTGGCTTTGATTGCTCAGATTAAAGATACCATTGGCAAATTGCCGGTTCCTCTTGTGGTTGATCATTTCGGACTCGTAGACCCTGCCGCGGGCCTTGGCCAGCCGGGCTTTGCCACGTTAATCACCTTGGTCAGGCAAGGAAAAGTCTATGTCAAGCTTTCCGCTCCCTATAGAATCATCGAGAGGGCCGACGGTAGAGACTTAGAGTCCATCGCTCGAACGCTCATCGATGCAAACCTTGGGCAAATGTTGTGGGGAACAGATTGGCCGCATACAGGGCCATGGCCGGGCGTGCCGCGTGACCGTGATGGGGCTGAGCCATTCCATCCTGTCAATGATGGCGCCCAGTTCGACATCTTTGGAAATTGGACGACGCCGCAAGAGCGACAGCAGATTCTCGTGCACAACCCCGCGAAGCTCTACGACTTCTGAGCTGGAATTCTGAGACTTATTCGAGAGTGTCTGGGAGTTGTACACGAGGTTCGATTTGCAGGGCCTTGTTCGCGCCCCAGACACGGAAGTAGTCATCAACGAAAATATTGCGTGGATATAGCAGTGCAGTGACATGAGATGCCGACGACTATTCAGCTTTGAAGCCGCCTTGTCGTATCACTTTCGTCCATTTGGCCACATCTCCCCGGATTCGGTGGTCGAATTCCGACGGTGTACTGCCTATGGGTTCGAATCCGAGCCTTGTCAGTTTGTTATGAAGGCCTCCAACCCGTACCGACTTGGCCAACGTCGCGGAAAGTAAGTCTACGATGGCTGCTGACACGCCTGCCGGCGCCACCAATCCGAATAGCGGTGAGATATCCACGCCCGGTAGCCCGACCTCATCGAATGTCGGCACATTGGGTAAACTGCTGATACGCTGAGCGCTGATCACCGCGATTGCCCGTAGACGTCCCGCCTTGATGTACTGGAGCAGGGTGGGTACGGTGGCGAAGGCGAACTGCACTTGGCCGCCAAGCAGATCAGTGAAAACGGTGCCTCCACCCCGATAGGGTACATGCTGGATGTTGATGCCGGCTTGTTGTCGCAATTGTTCGCCAGCCAGGTGTGGTGCGCTGCCTATTCCAGCCGACCCGTATGAAAGCATGCCAGGCTGCGCCTTGGCGAGCGCGATGAAGGACTTGATGTCGGTGGCTTTCACTGAGGGATGCACCACCATTACGAAGGGTGCCGTCGCCATTAAGGAGATCGGAGCAAAGTCTTTCAGCGTATCATAAGGCAGGTTCGAGCCTCGCAAACCAGGGTTGATAGTGAAGGCGGAATCGACCATGCCAATGGTGTAGCCATCTGGAGATGATGTCACCAGGGCACGAGTACCGATGGTGGTCCCACCTCCGCCTCGGTTCTCGACCACGAAGGCTTGGCCAAAGGTCTGTGCGTATACCTCCGCCGCCATGCGCCCGAGCGTATCGGTTGCCGCACCGGGTGGGTAGGGGATATAGAAGCGGACTGCCCTATTGGGATAATTGGCGGCATGTGAGGGCGCCGCCCATGGCCCGACGGCTGTGCACAGCCAGAAAGCAGAGGCTCTGGTTACGAATGACCTGCGTGATGCATTCATCTAATGTCTCCTGTGGTTACGATATATAGTGATTTGCCTGCGTTTAGCCTTCCAATGAGTACCCTGTAAGGAATCGTTTCTATGCCGCACTCTTAATCCCGGTAGCGGCCATCAGTCAGGCTGGGCTCTGGATCTGCACCTAGCCCAGGCGTATCTGGTACGTGCACCCAGCCATTTGCGATCGGTACGGTGTTGGCATATGGCACATGTGCCAGTTCGACATAGAGTCGTTCCAGGGATACCACACTTTCTTGCGCAGCGATCAGGTGCAGGCTGGCTAGATAGCCTGGACCGAAAAACGCCACTTGTGGCGCACACACGACTGACGTCCCTCTGCATTGAAGGGAGATGTCCCAGGCTGCGCTTAGCCCGACCTTGATTACGCTGGGCTGCACATACTGCACTGCGCTTTCCTCTACAAGACGTGTCAGCGCATATGCGCTGCTCGTGTTTTCGCCTGCGGCTAACGGTACCTTGCAGACTCGCTTGAGTTTCGCTAATTCACGGTCGTCTTCGGGTGGCCATATTGGCTCTTCTATCCAGTACGGTTGATACTCGGCCATGGCTGCGATGGCCGCCTGCGCCTCTGATGGCAGCCATGCGCAATTGGTGTCTACCATGATTGGCAACACAGGTCCTGTCGCGCGGCGTACCGCTGCCAACGCATCTACTGTCCGCTCGTGAAGCTTCAGTTCCGTATAACCCTCTTTCAGCGCTTGTGTCGTCACTGCGTCGAGACGCTGTGCATCGCCATAATATTGAAGCAATGATGCATAGGCTCGCACTCGACTGTGGCGCTTTCCACCAAGCAGTTCATAAAGCGGTACGCCGGCACGCTTGGCGCGCAGGTCCCACAATGCAATGTCCAGGCCCGCCAACGCGTGGACGACTGGGCCGGAGCGACCAAGGTTATGCAGCGTACGTTGCATTGTGGGCAACAGCGTCTTGTCGTTGGCATCTTTGTCACGAGTCAGTGGTGCAATCAGTGTCTCGAATACCGCAGTCAGGGCTCGCGGTTCGATGCAGTAAGACTCCCCCCACGCAATTGTTCCGTCTCTGGTTTCTACTCGAACCAGTGCACTATCGAGCTTGTTGCGTGGCTGCCCGGCGAACAGAGGCGGCTGGCTCCAGTGGTGGAAAGGCAGACGCATCGGTATGCACTCCACTGAAATGATGGTGTTGGCGTTCATGGTGGTTCGCAAGCGGGTCTCGGTTGGGATCTCACATTGTTGCTATAACCCTTGAATGTGGTCAAATAGATAGATTGGATACTTTCATATGAATTTTGTATGTTTCATCGCCGTGAACTGACTCTGCTGCGCGCCATGTATCGGCATGGCACGGTCACGGCTGCTGCGGCATCGATCAACATGACACAGCCTGCGGCCAGTGCGCTGTTGCGCGATATGGAAATACGTTTAGGTTTTGCCTTATTCAGCCGCGAAAACCGTCGCCTGCATCTCACCCATCAGGGGCGCGCCTTGATTCCCGAAGTGTTCAATGCTCTGGCCGGAATCGAAGCGGTCGACCAACTTGCCGGCGATATCCGCCAGGGTGCGTTAACTCGCCTTAGCGTAGGTGCTGTAGCGATTGCCGCTTCGAGTCTATTGCCAGCAGCACTGGCTTGCATGCGTCGGGACCACCCGGGTGTAGTGGTTACCGTGCGCGCCGGTACGGCACTGGAGATCATCGCGATGGCAGTGGACCATCGGGTCGATTTGGGCATCATCGTGGGCTCTCCGGCGGACAAACAGCGGGTGGAGAGTTGCGAGCTTGCTCCCCTGAGCTTGTACGCGGTAATGCAGCCTGGTCACCCGTGGGTCGGGCGACGCAGACTCACCTTGGACGTCGTTGCCAGAGAAGGGCCCATTGTGTTGGCGACTGCGCTGCCCGCGGGGCAAGCCACGCGCCAAGCGATTGAAACACGAGGATTGCCCTACTGTCCTATCGTCGAGGTCGCTCAGTCCTCGGCGGCATGCGCACTGGCCGCGGAAGGGCTTGGCGTTGCCATTGTTGAAAGCTTGGGCGCGCGCTATGCTGAACGACAAGGGTTGATTGTTCGTCATCTGCTGGCCGTAAAAGACCTGGCGTTATCCGTGGTGTGGCCGCGCGATCGTGCAATGAGCCATCCTGCCGAACGTCTTCAAGCGTGCTTGAGCGCCGAAGCCGCGCAAAGTCTATGAGTCTCAATAACCGTTGGATTACTCACGCGAGTTTTTACTCAGTAATTATCCCTTGAGTCGTGGCCCCGATATAATCGCTTCATGATTCCTGTACTTATGTACCATCAGCTTGGCCTGCCGGCTCCCAAAGGCTCGCCTTACCGCGGCTTGACCGTGCATCCGTCCGACTTCAGGCGCCAGATGATCTGGATGCGCCGCTTCGGCTATCGCGGCCTGTCGATGCGCGACCTGGTGCCTTATTTAAAGGGCGACAAGCGCGGCAAGGTGTTCGGCATCACTTTCGATGATGGCTATCGCAACGTGTATCAGAACGGCTTGCCCATATTGAGCGAGCTGGGGTTTACTTCGACCAATTATTTTGTGGCCAGGCAACTTGGTGGAGAGAATGTCTGGGATATTGAAAAGGGAGTTCCCCGTTCTGCGCTCATGTCTGTCGAAGAAATGCAGGCCTGGGCGGCGGCCGGCCAGGAGGTGGGTTCGCATACGCTCGATCATGTCGATTTGCCGCAGATTTCACCGGAACTCGCCGATTATCAAATCAAACAATCAAGGCACGAGCTCGAACGTGCGCTGGGCGCCGAGGTCAGCGCTTTTTGCTATCCCTATGGGCATGAAACGCCCGAGGTACGGGCCATGGTGCAAGGGGCGGGTTACCGCAATGCCACGACCACTGAAAGAGGGCTGGCGCGACGCTCCGACGACCTTTATGGCATTCCTCGTGTTACGGTTGCACGTTCGACCCATATCCTGCGTTTTATGCAAAAATGCCTGACACGCCTGGAAGACAGGCACCGCAAGGACTGACCTGAGCCCCTGGGTAGCCTCGCATGCGCTCCGAAGAAGGCAAACAACTTTGCGGCCGTCCTATCATGTACCCATGTCCAGATTGAAAATAGCATTCGTCGTCGATCGATTCGGTAGCCGTTACGGCGGCGCCGAGGCATATGGAGTCGCCCTGATGCGCGAACTGGCCCGGGGTCACGAAATAACGGTTTTTGCGCGTGACTACGATTCGGCCTGCGATCTGCGCCTGCCTTTTGTTCCCTTGCGTTCGTGGTCCGGGTGGCCCAGCTGGATCCGGGTTTTGCTGTTTGCCTGGCGGGCGGGGCGTTGCACGCGCAAGGGCTTCGATATCGTGCATTCACACATGAACGGTTGGTGCGGCGATATTGAAGTCGTGCATGTCACGCCGGTCCGCTATAACTGGCGTGTGCGCAGCCTGCCTTTCCTCAAGCGGGCTTTGTCGCGAGTCAGCCCCCGCGTGCAAACTTATCTGGGCCTGGAGCATCGGCGCGTGGAGGTACGGCAGGCCCACCGCACGGTTTCGGTCTCGGGCTTGATTGCCGAGCAATTGCGGCAAGCCTATGGCGAGCAGCTTGTGTCTCCGGTCATCCCGCCTGGTGTGGCGCGGCCGGCTTCACCCCCGCCCGGCCTGCGAGCCCGGGTTCGCCAGGACCTGGGCCTGTCCGACCAGGACCGGGTGTGCCTGCTGGTGGCCCGCAACCCCTTGCGCAAGGGCTTGCCTGCGGTCCTGAAGGCGCTGGCGCTGCTGCCCGAACGCTACAAGGCGCTGGTGGTTGGAGGCAAGGCGATTACTCAGGATTTCCTGCGCAAGACCGACAGTGTGGGCCTGGCGGATCGAGTACGCCTGGTCGATACCACGTCGGAGGTCGATTGTTATTACCTTGCGGCCGATCTGTATGTGCACCCGACCCTCAACGACAGTTTCGGCATGGCTCCCCTGGAGGCCATGTCATTCGGCCTGCCGGTCGTCCTCAGCCCCAGCCCCTGGTGCGGCTTTGCCCAGTATGTGAAGCCGGGGGAGGAGGCACTGGTCCTGTCTCATCCTGAAAATGCCGAGGAACTGGCCAGTTTTATCGCGCAAATCAGTGGCGATGCCGCCTTGAGGGCACGACTGGTGCAAGGTGGCGACCAGGTTGTCGCCCGCCACAGCTGGGCCGAAGTTGCGCGCCGCTATCTGGATCTTTACCAGGAAGTGCTTCGCGAACGGACATGACCGGGCATGGGATGCGTTAAATCCAACCCCGTACCCAGTAGGCCAGCAGGCCCGCATATTCCTTGATGATCGAACGGCTGGCATCCAGCGCGCGCATATTGGGCAGCCAGAACGAGAATCCAGGCTCGGCGGGTACGAGGATTTGCGGCGCCGACGGCGCGGGGATTGGTGTAATGCCCTGTTTCCTGAAAACGGCCATGGCCCTGGGCATATGCAGTGCTGAAGTGACCAGCAGAATTCGTGTGATGTGCAGCGCCTTGAGTTTTTCGACGGTGTACAGGCCGTTTTCATGAGTATTGCGGCTTCGTGTCTCGAGTATCAGGGCTTGTTCCGGGATTTCTTGCTGTTCGAGGGCGCGGGCCATCATTTTCGCTTCGCTGACTTTTCCTTCCAGCGCGGCTCCAGACAGGATAATGATGGGGGCGCGATGCGACTTGTAAAGCAAGGCTGCCGTATCGACACGGGGCGCCGCGGTTTCCTTGTCGTAAGGTTCAAACCAGTTCGGGCGGTTGTTGGCCGTATTGCCGCCCAGTACGACAATGGCCCCGGCCTCGGGCAGATCCGACGGCAGTTCTTGTGGGTAGAGTTGTTCCAGACGCCCGCCCGCCCAGAGCGACGATGCCGGCAGCGACCAGAACAGGGCCCAGCACAGCCCTCCGGCCGCTACGAAAAAAGCCGTTTTGCGGCGCCGGACCATGAAAAGCACCAGGCCAACCACGAGCAGCGTGACGCACAGATTGAGAGGAATTACCAGATTCGTAAAAAAACTCGACATTGTTATGTGCCAGGATCAGTGTGCAAAAGGGCGCAGGCCTGATTTTCCACTTCAGCCAGTGAAGGCCAATGCTGTGCCGAGCCCAGGCACGTTGCATTGCCTGACCACGGCCCTGTGCGTGCCCGTTCGGTGACGCCAAACAAGGTTAGTTGCCTGGCGTTCGCGGCCGCGGCAAGGTGCGAAACGCCTGAATCGTTGCAAATAACCAGTGCGGCCAGATGACTGAGTGTAGCAAACGCTCCCAGATTCAGGGGCGGCAGGCATAGGGCGCTTGGCGCATTGCGTCGTGCGTCCTCGGCTTCGGATGGCGGCGGGCACATCGCGACGGTATAGCCCTTTTGTTGCAGCGCACGCGTCAACGCGTCGAAATAAGGCCAGACCTTGATTTTGCCATGATGCAGGCCGGTGGCTGTCGGTGCGATCAGGACGAACCGGCCGGGCTGCAGGCCGGCTTCATTTACGGCCCGCAGGCCTTCCGCCTGATGCCGGCCGGCCAGTTTCAGGCCCAGGTGCTTGCCCGGATGCCGGGGTTCGACAGGCAGATTCCAGCGCATGAGCGCGTGCGTGGCTACGTAGTACCAGGATTCCACGGCATGCAGGGCCGCCGCCGGCTTGTTGATGGGCCAGCGCAGGATCAGGCTGCGCCCGTCGTCGCGGTATCCGGCCGAGGGAATGCCGGCAAACTTGAATACCATGGCGCTCGACAGCGAATCGGGCAGCAGCAGCCCCCGGACATGCGCGTGCCGGGTTCTCTTTTTGTGGGCATGGACCGCGGCCCGGTCTTCGCGCCAGCGGCCTTTCATTTCCACGAACCCCGACAGTTCGAATCCGGCCAGCAGATCGCGCGCCCAGGGGCGCGCACAGACAACGATAGGAACCCGGGTATTCAGCAGGGCCTGCAGACTGGGCAGGCTCATGCAAACGTCTCCTATCCAGTTTGGAAGTCGCACGTAAATGGCTGAGAGTGTAGACATTAATTTGACGAGTGTTGTGTGCAAGAGAGGTATGATGATCGACGCTTATTATCGACGGATTTTCGAGAACGTTAAAATAGGCGGTCCTTTAGTGTAAAAGTGAGTTGCTTTTTGAATCCAGCCTCAACGCCCTCGTCAACGCCATCCAAGCCCGTCAAGTTCGACGTGTGGCGGCGAATATACAGCCGCCTGGGGCCTTACTGGAAGGTGGTCGTTCTTTCCGCTGTGCTGCTCACTCTTTCGGCGGCCACCCAGCCCACACTGGCCATCATCATGAAGCCCTTGCTCGATCAGGGGTTTTCGGGAGCGCAGCCGTCCTATATATGGTCGATTCCGCTTGCGGTCATAGGCCTGGTATTCCTGCGCGGCGTTTGCAGTTTCGGCAGCGATTATTTGCTGGCCTGGATAGCCAACAATATGCTGTTGGGACTGCGCAAGGATATGTTCGATCGCCTGCTGGGGCTGCCCGACGAAGAGTTCAAGCGCGGCGACTCGGGACGCCTGCTGAACCGGTTCACCATCGACGCCGGGAATGTCACCGCATCGGCCACCGAGGTGGTTACCGTCGTTGTGCGCGAAACCTTGGTCATCATCGCCTTGTTATGTGTGTTGGTCTATATGTCATGGCAGCTGACGCTGATCGTTCTGGTGATGTTGCCGATTTCCACCTTGATTGCTCGTACTTTCATCAAACGCCTGCGGCGCATCAATCGGGACACCGTGAACATGAATGCGGAGCTCACGCGGGTGGTTGGCGAAGGCATCGATGGGCAGCGCGTCATCAAACTGTTCGATGGCTATGAGCGCGAGTCCAGCCGCTTCCAGTATGTCAATGGCCGCTTGCGGCGATTTGCCATGCGCACGGCAACCGCCGAGGCCGCCATGTCGCCCCTGGCCCAGTTCTCGATTGCCCTTTCGGTTGCGGCGGTCATCGCCGTTGCCTTGTACCAGGCCAATACCCAGAGCCTGACGGTGGGCAGCTTCGCGTCCTTCATGGCTGCCCTTGGGCAGATTTTCGATCCAGTCAGGCGCATGACCAATACGGCGGGACGCATGCAGCGCATGCTGGTCTCGGCCGAAAGTGTGTTTACCCTGGTCGATCACAAGCCTGAAGAAGATACCGGCACCCAGGTGTTTCAAGGCCCTATCAAGGGCCGGGTTGAATTCAGGAACATCAGCCACCGCTTTGCCGATAGCTCGCAGGACACCGTTTCCAATGTCTCATTCACCGCCGAGCCGGGTCAGACGATAGCTTTGGTAGGGCGTTCGGGCAGTGGTAAAACGACGCTGGTCAATATGTTGCCCCGTTTTGTCCAGCCCACCCAGGGTGAGGTTTCGATAGATGGGCAGTCCGTCAAGGACCTGACATTGCGCAGTTTGCGGGAGCAGTTGTCGCTGGTCAGCCAGGATGTGGTGATGTTCGATGGAACCATAGGCGAGAATGTCAGCTACGGTTCCTTGCATGATGCCAGCCTCAAGGAAATCTACGATGCGCTTGAGGCTGCCAATTTGCGGGCTTTTGTCGACGGATTGCCCGACGGTCTCGATACGCCCGTCGGCGAAAACGCCAGCAAGCTGTCGGGTGGACAGCGTCAGCGACTGGCCATTGCGCGCGCCTTGATCAAAAACGCGCCAATACTCATACTGGACGAGGCCACTTCGGCTCTCGATAACGAGTCCGAGCGGCAGGTGCAGGCATCGCTCGAACGATTGATGAAGGGACGTACGACGCTGGTCATTGCGCACCGCTTGTCGACGGTTCAAAATGCCGACAAGATTGTCGTGCTCGATGCGGGAAAGATTGTGGAGCAAGGTCGTCACGACGAACTGCTGGCTTTGAATGGCTTGTATGCATCGCTTTATCGCATGCAATTCAGGGAAGAGGCCTGACGGTATTTCGTAGGCCGGCGATGCTCATTGAATGTCCCCAGATACGGGCTGAAAATCTGTATTTCAAGAATATATGCGGCGCTTCGGCGCATGTACCAATGATTTATGCTCAGAGTGGCAGGTAAAAATGAAAAAAATCGTATTTTTGACTGGCTTGTGCATCCTGGCGGGATGCGCCGTGCCAAAATCAGGGATGCAGCTTAACGATCTGCGTAAAGATGAGTATCTCCGTACCGAGCGCAGCCTGCCTTTTGACACTTTCGCCAAGGTGCAGATGGCTTTGTTCAAGCATAAGGCGGCCTGCGGCGGAGATATCGAATTCAAGTTGAATCCGCGCAATGCAAGCTATGCCATTATTACGAAAAAATCTTCTCCCGCGGCCGACTGGAACCATACGATCGTGCTCGATCTGGTGCTGATGGAGGGCAGGCCGATCAAGGCCAGCGCCTATAGCTATTACGCGGGCACTGACGCGCAAATCCAGCAGATGTTCGATGCGGTCACCCGCCCGCAGGTGTGCTCCAAGTAGCCTCGTTGCCTGGCGCCGGCGAGCCATCTGTTGCAAAGGCGAAGTCCCGGCTGATCTATGGCCGGCGCGGATACGCGCGGCCGCCTACATCAAAATGATGTCGTATTGCTCCTGGGAATACACCCGTTCCACCTCGAGCGAGATCGGTTTGCCTATGAAGTCGCCCAGCATGGCAAGATGCGGGCTTTCTTCTTCCAGAAACAGATCGACAATTGCCTGCGAGGCCAGAATCCGGAACTCCTTGGGATTGAACTGCCGGGATTCGCGCAGTATTTCGCGCAGTATTTCGTAGCAGAGCGTACGCGCCGTCCTGACATTGCCGCGCGACTGGCATGTGGGGCACGATTCGCAAAGCTGATGCGCGAGCGAGTCGCGAGTCCGTTTGCGGGTCATTTCCACCAGCCCGAGCTGGCTGAATCCGCTGACGGTCATGCGTGTGCGGTCTTTGCTGAGCGCTTTGTTGAGTTCGGCCAGGACTGAATTGCGGTGTTCCAGGTCCTCCATGTCGATGAAGTCCAGAATAATAATGCCGCCCAGGTTGCGCAGCCGCAGTTGGCGAGCAAGCGCCTGAGCCGCTTCCAGGTTGGTTTTGAATATGGTGTCGTCGAAGTTGCGGCCGCCGACAAAACCGCCGGTGTTTACGTCGACAGTGGTCAGCGCTTCGGTCTGGTCGATAATGAGATAGCCGCCGGATTTCAGATCGACGCGGCGCGACAGGGCGCGGGCGATTTCTTCGTCGACGTTGGCGGTATCGAACAGCGGCCGGTCGCCGCTATAGTGCTTGATCCGGTCCAGCACCGATGGGGTGTAAATTTTGGCCCATTCCATGAGTTCCTGCGATGTGGTGCGCGAGTCGACATGGATGGTGCCTGTGTCGGGGCCCACCATATCGCGCAGGACGCGCTGGGCCAGGGTCAGGTCGGTATGCAGCACGGATGGGGTAGGCTGGGTCTTTGCGAGTGCCTGAACGCTGCTCCAGAGGGTGCGCAGATACGATTGGTCGACGCGCAGTTCTTCGTCGGTGGCTTCGCTGGCTTGCGTGCGCACGATAAATCCGCCGGCTTCGTCTTTGGGCACAAGGGCCTGGACTCGTTCGCGCAAGACGATGCGCTCTTCGTCGGATTCTATTTTTTGCGAGATGCCGATGTGAGGGTCGTAGGGCAGGTACACCAGCATCCGTCCGGCAATGCTGATCTGGGTGGACAGGCGAGCTCCCTTGGTGCCCAGGGGGTCCTTGATGACTTGCACCATCAGGGATTGGCCTTCGAACAGCAGTTTTTCTATGGGCGTCAGCGTGCCTCCATTGGTGCGTTCATGGCGGTTCTGGCGTAAGTCGGCCACGTGTATGAAGGCTGCGCGGTCCAGGCCTATGTCGACAAAGGCGCTTTGCATGCCCGGCAGTACACGCACGACTTTGCCCAGGTACAGGTTTCCTACGTGCCCACGCTGGATGCTGCGCTCTATGTGCAATTCCTGCACGGCGCCTTGTTCGACCAGTGCTACGCGAGTCTCGAAAGGGGTGACGTTGATGAGTATATCTTCAGACATGAGTGAATCGCTTATTTAGACGTTGCTTTACCAAGACGTTATTTTGAGGGTAATCGATGTTTCAAGGCTACTCCTGTATTCCAAACTGTTCTGCTTGTTGACTGGGCGGTGGTTGTAGGGGCCAGCAAGAAATCCGGGGCCCAGCAAAAATCCGCGTTGTGGGGCGGCTTTTGTAAGCTGGCGCTTTGAGCGGCGCACGATTGCATTGTCGCTTTGGGATAGACCCTGCTCGTACATTACGAACGGCATGCCGCAGTAAATGCCGCAGTAAAAAGAATAATCGCGGTGTCTGGAATGACTTGACCACTGAAGGGGGGATTTTGGACAAGGCCTTTCTCGAGCGGTACGTGGGAGTGGCCGTTATGAGCTGGCGCGGCTGAAGTGTGGGGCGGTTTATTGTGGCTGGCCGTGGGGCTGTTTTTTGTGGTGCCTATTTGGGTTTCTTAAGACGCGGGGGTGGCGGCCCAGGCGGGGTGGGCTCGCCTCGTCCGGTCCTGGC
>NZ_BAAGUZ010000046.1:0-4883 GCF_054781135.1 Paralcaligenes ginsengisoli | reverse complement strand
CCGCTCCCTTGCATCCCGATCCAGGCGCCGGCCGCGGCGGACTCAAGCTCGCTCACCCCGCCTGGGCCGCCACCCCCGCTTGCGTTGGAGCTTTTTGGGCGGTTATGGGGCGATTTTTTGCAGGCTTATGAGTCTGTGGTTTTTACATGCCCATAGGGCAACGTTTTTTGCATGCCTGCAGGCCAGCGGTTTTTGCATGCTTGCGGGGCGGCGCGAATATCACTGGTCGCGGACATTTCGAGCGGCTGATTGCGAATCCGTGGGAAAGGACCTTCATCAGGGCAGGCGTATCAGCACGGGCAACCATCCCGAAGCTTGCGCCCAGCCGATCAATGCGAACAGAGGCAATGCCAGGAAATACGGCAGGGCATCGCGAATGGTGTTCCAGAGTCCCGATACGGACACGGTCACTTCGTCTTTGCTTTGCCAATTCGACAATTTGGGGCCAAAACGCGGCACCTTGGCGCAGTACTCGCCGAACTTCGGCCCGAACACCTTGCGCAGCAAGCGCTCTTCTTCGTCGATCACATTGTTGAAGACGGCATACACGAACAAGGCCAGGATGGGTCCCAACAGGATGCTGCCGGACTGGGCGCCTATGCCTACCACGGCGGTCATGGAAAACCAGTACAGGGGATTGCGGCTGATGGAGTAAGGCCCTTGGTGTATCAGTTCGGCGCCCTTGCGCCCGCCCAGATACAGCATGCACCAGCAGCGCCCAAGCATTGCAACCAGAATCAATGCCAGCCCCACCCACTGCACCGTTAGATGCACCCAGGAGTCGTGCGGCCAGGCCGAGGACAGGAACGGCAGCAGGCAAACGAACAATACGCCGTAGGCGGTCAGGGTGTTGCGGCGCTGCACTTGAACAATGGACAAATGCCGCCAGATTTCATCGAGTGTGTAGTCTGTCGTATCGGTCGCGGCCTTGCGGTGGCGCGTAACCACCAGGGGATAAAAAAGCAGGCTGCACAAAAGCCAGGCCACGGCGGCCGACCAGATTGTTTCGCTCAGGAAATGAGCGCCCTGGCTGATCCGCAACACGCTCAGAGCCACACCGGCGACAATGGCCAGCACCAGGCCCAGCCAGCGCAAACGCGGCCGGTTAAGTGCCCATCCGGCGAAATACAGGCCGAACAAAGAATAGCCTACAGCCGCGTGGCTGCTGGGCAAGGCGCCTCCGGCCGGCACGCCACCGAAAGCCCAGAAGGTGTTGGGAAGCTGTCCGGTGCCGCCGAATACCGCCAGGAAAAACGGTCGGGGCAAGGCTGTGCCATGCTTGAGCGCCCAGACCAGCAGCGGCGTCAGGCAAAACACGGCAAACAAGGTCCAGAGCACGGCCCGGGTGGATTGCGCGGCTTGGCCGCGGCCGCTGCGCAAGGCCATTACACCTGTCACGACGATCAGGGCAGGCATGACAAACCAGGTCGCCGCAGTCGCCAGCGCCTGCGCCAACCATTGTTCGCGCAGGGGGAAGGCATGGCTGGCCGCATCAAAAAACCGCGCCGTCAGTGCCATATCCAGGCTGGAATACTGTACGCTGTACGCCAGCCAGCCCAACAATACGGACACGCCTATGATCTGGGTCAGAATATAAAAGAAAGAATTCCGATAATACATATCGGTTGGGTGCGGCATGAACGAATTCCTTTGAAAAACCGAGGGAATGCATTGCTTGCACACCCTCGGCCATACATAAAGCGGCAAGCGCCGTAGCATACCGCGCAATTCATAAAATAAAAAACCCATTCGGCGGAAAGTATTGTTTTCCGGCCTTTTGAGTCAGTTCAGCACTTTGCCCGGATTCATCAAGCCATGCGGGTCCAGCGCCTGTTTGATGCGCTTCATCAGGGCGAGCTCGACGGGGTCCTTGTAGCGCGGGAGGATATCGCGCTTGAGCTGGCCCACGCCGTGCTCGGCGCTGATCGAGCCCCCGAAGCTGTGCACGCTTTCGTAGACCACGTTATAGATGGCGTCTTGAAGGCCCAGCAAGTTTTCTTCGGTGTAGGCCTGGCCTTTGGCCACGTTATAGTGCAGATTGCCGTCGCCCAGGTGGCCGAAAATCACATGCTGCACTCCCGGAAAATGGGCCTGCAATGCCGCGTTGGTCGTTTCCACGAACTCCGCCATTCTCGACACAGGTATCGATACATCGTGCTTGACGCTCTTGCCGAACGCTTTTTCCGACAGCGGCACACTTTCACGCAAATGCCACAAGGCGTCGCTTTGCGCCGTGCTTTCGGCGATCACCGCGTCGATCACCAGGTTATCTTCGAGAGTCTGGCCCACGATGGCTTCGAAACGTTCGCGCGCATGCTGCGCGCTTTCGCTGTCGGAAACCTCGAGCAAGGTATACCAGGGCAAGCGCGCCGACGAGCCTTCGAAAGGAATGCGCTGCTGCGGATAACACTGGACAACTCCATGCAAACATTCGCCGGCGATCAGCTCAAAGCCGGTCAGGCTTGCGCCGAACCCCTTGCGCGCCGCCGACAGCACCGCCACCGCGTCGCGTATGGAGCCCACACCCAACAATGCCGTGCACTGGGCAAGCGGCTGCGGATACAGCTTGACCGTGGCGGCGGTGATAATACCCAGAGTACCTTCGCTTCCTATGTACAAGTCCCGCAAATCGTAGCCTGTGTTGTCCTTGCGCAAGCCGCGCAGGCCGTGCCAGATATCGCCTTCGGCCGTCACGACCTCCAGCCCCAGCACCAGGTCCCGTGCATTGCCGTAGCGCAGCACCTGGGTTCCGCCGGCGTTGGTGCCAAGGTTGCCTCCCACCGTGCAGCTCCCTTCGGCCGCCAGGCTCAGGGGAAACAAGCGATCCGCGGCATGAGCGGCCTGCTGCGCCGACTGCAGTATGCAGCCTGCTTCGACAACCATAGTGTCGTTGTCGGTATCGACGCTGCGTACCTGATTCATGCGAGTCAGGGAGAGCACGATGGCCGTACCGCTGGAATCGGGCGTGGCTCCTCCGCACAGGCTTGTGTTGCCGCCTTGCGGCACGATAGGCACCTGGTTGAGCATACACCAGCGAACAACGTCGGAGACTTCCTGCGCGGTAGCGGGCCTGACCACCGCCAGAGCCCGGCCTGTATAACGACCCCGCCAATCGACCAGATACGGCCCGGCTTGCGCCGCATCCAACACATGCGGCGCGCCTACAATCCGGACCAATTCGTTTAATGGCTTCATCGCTATCCCCTTGTGCCTGCCGAATTCCGAGCCGTCTATTTTAGGCGTACTTTAAACGGCCGGACGCCGCAGTCAGAACTCGAAACAAATCCGCCTGCCCGCGGTTTTACCGTCCTCCATCCAATCCACGATAATACGAAATGTTTTTCGCCAAGTTTTTCAAGGAAATGTTTTGACAGATTTCACACTTCCCGACGCGGTATTCAAGGCCTACGATATTCGCGGCACAGTGCCCGAACAGCTCAATGCGGAGTTTGCCCACAGGCTGGGCCTGGCCTTGGCGCAGCGGGCACGCGCAGAGCGCATAAGCACCCTGGTCGTTGGCTACGACGGCCGGCTCAGCAGCCCTGGGCTGGCCCAGGCCCTCCAGGAAGGTTTAATGGCGGGCGGCATCAATACCCTGGACCTGAGCATGGTGCCGACTCCCCTGGTGTATTTTGCCGCGCATACGCAAGAAACCGGCTCGGGCGTAGCTATTACAGGCAGTCATAATCCGCCCAATTACAACGGCTTCAAAATGATGATGGGGGGTAAAACCTTGCATGGCAGCGATGTTCAGGCGCTTAAAACCGCCATGGCAAGCCTGTCCGCACCCATTGACATACCGCATGGAACCCGGCAAACCCTGGATCTGGTCGACGCTTATGTCCAGCGCGTTACATCCGATGTGAAGATCGCCAGGCCGATGAAAATCGCCATCGACTGCGGCAACGGCGTGGGCGGGGCCGTGGCCCCCCAGTTATTCAAGGCCATGGGTTGCGAGGTCGACGAGCTTTTTTGCGAAGTCGATGGACATTTCCCCAATCATCACCCCGACCCCGCCGATCCTCACAACCTGCAAGACCTGATCCGGCATGTGCAAAACAGCGACTGCGAACTCGGGCTGGCTTTCGATGGCGATGCCGACCGCCTGGGGGTCGTTACCAAATCCGGCGAAATCATCTGGCCCGATCGCCAGCTAATTCTGTACGCACAGGATATTTTGCGGCGCGTGCCCGGCTCGACGATCATTTTCGATGTCAAATGCAGCCGTCATGTGGCCGATTCCATCAAGCAATCCGGAGGGCAACCACTGATGTGGCAAACCGGGCATTCCATGATCAAGGCCAAGCTGGCGGAAACCGGCGCCCCTTTGGCCGGGGAAATGAGCGGTCATATTTTTTTCAAGGAACGCTGGTTCGGCTTCGACGACGGCCTGTACACCGGCGCACGCCTGCTCGAAATCCTGTCGCGCGGCTCCAACCCGTCGGCGGTTCTTGAAGCGCTGCCCCAAGGTATTTCCACGCCCGAGCTCAAGCTGGAAATGCGGGAAGGCGAGCCCCATGCGCTCATCAAACGCCTGCAAAGCGAAGGCAAGTTCCCGCTTGCGCAAAGCATCAATCCGATTGACGGCGTACGGGCTGAATACGCCGACGGTTTTGGCCTGGCCCGCGCTTCAAACACCACGCCCGTGGTCGTATTGCGTTTCGAAGGCGATACACGCGAAGCGTTGCTGCGAATTCAGGCTGAATTTCGCAGCGCTTTGCTGGCGCTGGCGCCGCAGGTAATACTTCCGTTTTGAGTCGCTTTTGGGCTTGATCTGTGGCTTTGGGCTGTGTTGCCTGTGTTGGTTGTCTTGGCGGCGGTTAATTCTATTAAGACGCCGCAGGGTGGGCGGTGCTGTGTAGTCCGGCACGTCCAGCGGTCGG
>NZ_BAAGUZ010000045.1:0-77965 GCF_054781135.1 Paralcaligenes ginsengisoli | reverse complement strand
CCGAAAGCCCCCGCCTTCCCTTCGTCAGCACCCGGCGCTGGACTACCGCCGGACTACACAGCACCGCCCACCCTGCGGCTTGCGTTGAGGCAATGCACCGAGGTATACATTGGGGAAGCCCCGTTTAGCCAATCACAGGCTACGTTGAAGCGTCGGGCGCATAGTAAATCCAGGGTTTGGTACATCGTGGTGTAGTGGCCACGTAAAGAAACATAAGTGCAGGCACGTTAACGGTTCTAGGGGTGCAGGCCCATTAACGGTAGGTGCAAGCAAGTTCATTCCAGGCATGCCATTACGCGAGCCGTCTATCGGGGCTTGGGGTCAGGACCGGCGTAAGGCGTGCGCCGGATTTAGCTCGTCAAGGCGGGGGAAGTCGTCGGGCGCTGTCTGAACGGAGCCTCGCGCAGTTTGCGAGGCGCAGTGAGTTCGCCCGACGCCCGCCTTGCCGAGCTAAATCCGGATGAAGCACGCCGTGCCGGGCCTGACCCCAAGCCCCGATAGACGGCGTCTTTAAATACCAATACCCCATCCATCGAATGCCATAAACAACGCAAACCAAAAATGCGCTAATGAATTGCCCAAGCGCACGGCCAAAAGGGCCGCACCGCTATTGACGCATCGCTCCGCAGGCCAGCAGCCTCAAGTCTGCGCCAGCAAAACCACCACTGTTGCCGCTATTCCCTCCTGGCGTCCCAGATGCCCCAGGCCTTCGTTGGTCTTGGCCTTGATATTGATCACTTGCGGCGAGGCCTGCAAGTCGGCCGCAATATTGGCTGCCATAGCCGCCACATGCGGACCCATCTTGGGCGCCTGGGCATGAATGGTGGCATCGATATTGACCACATCCCAGCCCGCCTCCCGCACCTTGGCCATCGCCGCCCGCAGCAGAGCACGGCTGTCGGCCCCTTTGTAGGCCGGATCCGTGTCGGGGAAATGACGCCCGATATCTCCCAGCCCGGCGGCGCCCAGCAAGGCGTCGGTCAGCGCATGCAGCAACACGTCGGCATCGGAATGACCCAGCAAGCCATGCGTATGCGGAATCGTCACCCCGCCGATAATCAGGTGGCGATCAGGCACCAGGGCATGGACATCGAACCCCTGGCCTACTCGGAACGGAACATTCATCAATTACTCTCCAGCGCGCTCGGCGCAGATACCTCATTGGGTATGTCGCTATCTAATCTGTCATCGCTTCGATTCACCGCTTCAATTGACCGCTGCGCAGGGACTCCTCTTGCTGGAGCCCGCCATTAAAGTGCGGCTCAAACGGACGGCCACGAGAGCCCTCCTACGGCCGAACCGAAAGGCATACAGCCCCGCCTTCACAGCCATTTTTCCATCAATTCAAAATCCTCGGGCCAGGTTACCTTGAAATTGCGCACCGAACCTGGCACCAGGCACGGCTTATAGCCCATGCGCTCCAGCGCCGAGGCTTCGTCGGTGATGGTCTCGCCCGCGGCGTCTGCGGCGAGCAGGGCCTCGCGCAGGCCAGCCGCCTGAAACATTTGCGGCGTCTGGGCCAACCACAAAGCCTCGCGCGACAAAGTGGCCTCGACCACCCTGCCGCCCTGCTTGACCGTATCGGCAACAGGCTGCGCCAAAAGCCCCCCCATGCCTTGCGACAGACAGCTATCGATCAGGCGGGCCAGCGCCCCGGGGGGCAAGCCGGGGCGCGCCGCATCGTGCACCAGCACCCAATCCTCATCATCCAGCCCCGCATCAAGCAAAGCCGCTGTAACCGTTGCCGCGCGACTCGGGCCGCCGCACGGCCGCCAGACCGTACGCTCCAGGCCCGACAAAGCTTGCGCCACCCATGTATCATGAGGCGCCACAGCCACCCGGACTTGCTCGATGCGCGGATCCGCCAGCAGGGCCTTGACCGCCCAGCGCAGCATGGGCTCGCCTTTCAGCAAGCGATACTGCTTGGGTAGCTCTCGGGCGGCAAGCGTCGGCTCGGCCGAAGATGCCGTGGCCGCCCGCATCCCAACTCCGGCGGCAGGCACAATCGCAATAATTTTTTTTGTCATGAAAGAGATTTTATAATCGAAAGCCTAATGGCGACTCATACTACCCCTACTCCCCGGCTTTCCTCCACCCAAACACTGCTCACGGCCTTGAAGCCGGGGCTGCGGCATGCCCATCCGACACCGCCGGGATCCGGCGACGCCTGGCTGCTGGCCGACCTCGCCCGCGCCTCCCGCCAAACCCTGGTGATCCTGTGCGCAAACCCTCTGGCAGCCCAGCGCCTGGCGGAAGAAACTCTGCTCTTTGCTCCAGAGCTGCGAATCCGCCAGTTACCCGACTGGGAGACACTGCCCTACGACAGCTTTTCACCGCACCAGGACTTGATTTCCGAGCGCCTGCATACCCTGCATGCCCTGATGCAGGAAACTGTCGATATTCTGACGGTACCGGTCACCACCGCGCTTTACCGCCTGCCTCCGCCGGCCTTCCTGGCCGCGTATACCTTCTCGTTCAAACAGGGCGACCGCTTGAACGAAGAGGGCCTGCGCCGCCAACTGACGCTGGCCAACTATACCCACGTCACCCAGGTCACGGCGCCAGGCGAGTTCTGCATACGCGGCGGCCTGATCGACCTGTTCCCCATGGGATCGGTGCTGCCGTATCGCATCGACCTGTTCGACGACCAGATCGAATCCATACGCAGCTTCGACATCGATACGCAGCGCAGCGTCTATCCGGTCAAGGAAGTGCAGCTTCTTCCGGGGCGTGAATTTCCTATGGATGAAACGGCACGGAACAACTTCCGCGCCCGGTTTCGCGAAGTGTTCGAAGGCGACCCTTCACGTGCCACGCCTTATAAAGATATAGGCAATGGCATTCCTTTCGCGGGCGTCGAGTATTACCTGCCTTTGTTTTTCGACGAAACGGCAACCCTGTTCGATTATCTGTCGGCGAATACGCTCACGGTCACGCTGGGCGATATCGATGAGGCAATACGACGCTTTCACCAGGATACGCATAGCCGCTATCAGTTCCTGAAAAGCGATCGTGAACGGCCGGTACTCGCGCCCAAGGAACTTTTCCTGGACGGCGAAGGGCTGTACATGCGGCTCAAGTCCTTTGCGCGCCTGGCCCTGGTAGCCGATTCGGCACATCCCGATTTCACCGCGGCTCCCAATGTGGCGGTCGCACGGCGAGCCGACGATCCGCTTGCCCGCCTGCGCGCGCTGCTGGCCCAGAACCAGGGCCGCGTCGCGTTGTGCGCCGACTCGGCCGGCCGCCGCGAAACTTTGCTGCAAATGCTGGCGGAATTCGGCATCGCGCCGGAAACCCAGCCCGAATCGCTGCAGGATTTCTTGCAATCCACAAGCCGCTTTGGGCTGACGGTGGCGCCTCTGAGCACCGGTTTTGGCCTGGTTGCCGAATCCATCACGCTACTGACCGAGAACGACCTTTATCCCAGCCAGGCGCACGGCACGCGGCGCGGACGGCGGGCGCAGGAGCGCAGCAGCAACGTCGAAGCCATGGTGCGCGATCTGTCGGAATTGCGCGAAGGCAATCCCGTGGTTCACGCGCAGCATGGCATCGGCCGGTATCATGGCCTGGTGAACATGGATCTGGGCGAAGGCGAAATGGAGTTCCTGCATCTCCAGTATGCCAACGGCAGCACCTTGTATGTTCCCGTGGCCCAGCTCCACGTTATTTCCCGATACAGCGGCGCCGATCCCGACCATGCCCCTTTGCACCAGTTGGGCTCGGGCCAATGGGACAAGGCGCGCCGCAAGGCCGCAAAGCAGGTACGCGACGCGGCCGCCGAGCTGCTTGCGCTATATGCGCTGCGTGCCGCGCGGGAAGGCTACGCGTTCACAATGCCTGCCCATGACTATCAGGCGTTTGTCGAGGGCTTCGGTTTCGAAGAAACTCCCGACCAGGCCGCGGCCATCGAAGCGGTCATCGGAGACATGACTTCAGGCCGTCCCATGGACCGCCTGGTATGCGGCGACGTGGGCTTCGGCAAAACCGAAGTGGCGCTGCGAGCCGCGTTCCTGGCCGTGCTCAACGGCAAGCAGGTCGCTATCTTGTGCCCCACGACACTGCTGGCCGAACAGCACGCTCAAACCTTTGCCGACCGGTTCGCGGACTGGCCCGTCAAACTGGCCGAGCTGTCGCGTTTCCGTTCGCCCAAAGAAGTCGGCGCCACGATTGAAGGATTGAATACCGGCCATGTCGATATCGTCATCGGCACCCACAAGATTCTTTCCAAAGACATTAAATTCAAGCGCCTTGGACTGGTGATCATCGACGAGGAACATCGTTTCGGTGTGCGTCAAAAAGAAGCGCTCAAGGCCTTGCGCGCCGAAGTCGATGTGC
The DNA here is from genome assembly GCF_054781135.1 of Paralcaligenes ginsengisoli. Lineage (NCBI taxonomy): Bacteria > Pseudomonadati > Pseudomonadota > Betaproteobacteria > Burkholderiales > Alcaligenaceae > Paralcaligenes > Paralcaligenes ginsengisoli. The sequence continues at coordinate 73,630 of NZ_BAAGUZ010000045.1, read as the reverse complement.
TGACCCTCACCGCCACCCCCATACCCCGCACCCTGGGCATGTCGCTGGAAGGCATTCGCGATTTTTCGGTCATCGCCACCGCGCCGCAAAAGCGCCTGGCCATCAAGACTTTTGTCCGTCGCGAAGACGGCAGCACCATACGCGAAGCCCTGCTGCGCGAGCTCAAGCGCGGAGGCCAGGTCTATTTCCTGCACAACGAGGTCGAAACCATTCACAACCGGCGCGCCAAGCTCGAAGAGCTGGTGCCCGAGGCGCGTATCGCAGTGGCTCACGGCCAGATGCCGGAGCGCGAACTCGAAGATGTGATGAAGGGGTTCTATCAGCAGCGCTTCAATGTCCTGCTCTGCACCACGATTATCGAAACCGGTATCGATGTGCCCACCGCCAACACCATCGTGATCCATCGCGCCGACCGCCTCGGACTGGCGCAACTGCATCAGCTGCGCGGCCGCGTAGGCCGTTCGCACCATCAGGCGTATGCCTACCTGCTCACTCCCGGCGAAGATGCCATGACCAGCGGCGCCAAGAAACGCCTCGAAGCCATACAGGCCATGGAAGAGCTCGGTTCGGGCTTCTACCTGGCCATGCACGATCTTGAAATACGCGGCACGGGTGAGGTACTGGGAGAATCCCAATCCGGCAATATTCATGAAATCGGCTTTTCCATGTATTCGGAAATGCTCAATACCGCCGTGCGCGCCCTCAAAGCGGGCGAAGAGCCGGACCTGGAATCTCCGTTTGCCGTGTCATGCGAAGTCAATCTGCATGCCTCCGCCCTGCTGCCGGCCGACTATTGCCCGGACGTGCATGCCCGCCTGGGCCTGTACAAGAAGCTCGCGCACGCAAGCCACGACGACGAGCTGATCACCATCCAGGAAGAACTGATAGACCGCTACGGCAAGCTGCCCGAAGCCGCGCAAACCTTGCTGGCCACTCACCGCCTGCGCCTGAATGCGGAACCGCTCGGCGTCATAAAAATCGATGCCAGCGAAACACAGGCGCTGATCCAGTTCTCGGCCAAACCTAATGTCGACCCTCTGCGCATTATCGAACTCGTCCAAAAACAAAGGCAAGTAAAATTGGCCGGACAGGACAAGCTCAGGATCGAAATCAAGGAAGACCAGCAAATCTCCGCCCGCATCGACGCAGTGCGCAACGTCCTTCGAGCCCTGGCATGACATTGCGCAAAAGCAGCCCCTACCACCACATCACCTGATCTCATGACGCATCTGATACTACAAGCACCGAACCTCAACGCTGCCGACACCGAAAAAATCGCCGCCATCGCGCAGGCAGGCGGGCTTCAGAATATCGACAACACGGCAGTACGCCTGCTGGACGTCGATCCAGGCGAACAAGCCGAGGTCGCGCAATGCTGCGCCACGCTGGGAATTGACTATGCCTATATCGACCGTCCGGCACGACTGAGCGATTGCAAGGTGCTGGCCACCGATATGGACTCCACCCTGATCAATATCGAATGCATCGACGAGATTGCCGATATGGTGGGCCGCAAGGCCGAGGTGGCCGCCATTACCGAAGCGGCCATGCGCGGTGAAATCAGCGATTTTTCGGAAAGCCTCAGGCGCAGGGTCGGCCTGCTTGCCGGCGTGCCCGCAGCCGCCCTGGAGCGCGTCTACACCGAACGGCTGCGCTTGAACGCGGGAGCCGAAAAGCTGATCGCATCAGCCAAGGCAGCCGGTTTGAAAACCATGTTGGTATCGGGCGGCTTCACCTTTTTTACCGAGCGCCTGCAACAGCGACTGGGCCTGGATGCCACCCATGCGAATGTACTGGAAATCGAAAATGGCGCGCTCACCGGCAAAGTGCTCGGAGACATCGTCGACGCCCAGGCCAAAGCCGATCATTTGCGGGCGCTGGCGCAAGACACCGGAGCAAGCGCCGGCCAGATCATAGCGCTCGGCGATGGCGCCAACGACCTGAAAATGCTGGCCCTGGCACACTATTCGGTCGCATACCGCGCCAAGCCGGTAGTTCGCCAGCAAACCAATTTCGCTCTCAACTTCAGCGGCCTGGATGCCGTGTTGAACTGGTTCAATGCATAAACCATAAGTGTGTTGTGACCGGCCGGCGTGGTCAGTAAGGCCCCGCGAACTGAATGACGCCGGGAGGCACCTCTTGCGGGTACCCGCCCTTACGATTTCTTGCGGCGATGCAGCAGATAGCGGTAGACAAAACCCGGATAACCCAGCACCAGGAACAGGCTGAGCGTCACCACATAGAACTCCCAGGTCTGTTGAAATGCGTTGCCTATGTTTGCCTCGAAGGCAAAACCCAGCGTGCCTACCAGGGCGTAGAAAACCAGCACTTCGATAAGACGCACGAAAAAGGACTTATTGAGTTCATGCCCTTTATTGCGCCAGCCCGAATACGCCAGCAACAAGGCCACCACCGCAAACACCCCAATTACTTTCAGCAGGAACAGCGCAGCCGAGGCCACGTCGGAGCCGCTGACAAAGGTCCGGCCAATCAGCGCCAGGGCGGCGTAACCCAGCGCCACCAACAGCAAAAAGAAAACCAGGGATTCGATCCAGCGCAGCCAGGCCGGGCGCTTGTGTTCGCCAATCTGCACCCAGGGCAGTACGAGAAAAGACCGCTCCACCACAAAGGGCAGATTGGCCGTCACGAGTGCAAGCGCTATTAATATCCAAACGGCCGACGACTGATCCATGCCCTTCCTTGAAACCTCTGCTCATGGACGGGCACAAGGCCCACCCCTACTGAAATGAAACATTCAAAACTTCAATGAACTTTCAACCACCTTGATGCATAAGGCCATCAAGCCACCAGGCAGGATACCGAACAGCAATAGCAGCAAACCGTTCAGAGACATCAAACCTCGAGGGATCACGCCATTGCCGCTCTGGATCTCGACGGCATCGCTATCGGGTTCGTCGAAATAAGCCACCTTGACGACACGCAAGTAGAAAAATGCGCCAATCAGGGAAAACATGACGGCCACGACGGCAATCGCCACATGGTTGGCACCGATCAGCACTTGCAGCACGCTGAGTTTCGCATAGAATCCGGCAAAAGGCGGAATCCCCGCCAGGGAAAACATCGATGCCAGCAAGGCACCGGCCAACACGGGACTGCGCCGGTTCAAGCCTTTGAGATCAGCGATTTCAGCGCATTCGAAGCCCTTGCCGCTTAACAGCACAATAAGGCCGAAGGTGATCGACGTTGAAAAGACATAAATGAGCAGATAAAACAGCGAGGCGCCATAGGCCGTCTCAATGACCTGCGAGTGGCCAGGCACGACCCCCGACAGCAAACCCAGGAACACATAGCCCATGTGTGAAATCATGGAATAGGCCAGCATGCGCTTGAAGTTCGTTTGGGCAATGGCCACGATATTGCCGACCCCCAGAGACAGCACAGCCAGGATCAGCAACATCGGCTGCCAGTCGAGCGCAATGCCATGCAGGCCCTGGATAAGAAAGCGCAGCATTACGGCAAATGCCGCCAGGTAGGGAGTGGTTCCCAGAACAAGAGTGACCGCGGTGGGCGAGCCATCGTAGACATCGGGCACCCACATATGAAACGGCACCACCCCCATCTTGAAGGCAAAGGCCGCAACAATGAATACCACCCCGAAAACCAGGGGCAGGCGCTGGGCTTTGCCGCTGCTGATGACTTGCGCGACTTGCTCCAGGTCGAGGTGCCCCGTTGCTCCGTATATCATCGATATGCCGTAGAGCAAAATGCCCGATGCCAATGCGCCCAGCACAAAATACTTCATGGCGGCTTCAATGGCAGCGGTATTGTCGCGGCGCAGGGCAATCAAGGCATACAGGGCAAAGGACATCAGTTCGATGCCCAGATAAATCGTGAGCATGCTCCCGGCCGAAATCATGACCATCTGCCCGAGCAGGGTCAGCAGGCTCAGGCAATAGAACTCGCCGCCGCTGCGCAGTACATCATTCTGTTCGGCATAATCGCGGCCATATATGAGCACCGCCGCCACCGCAAGGTACGACGCTATTTTAAGAAGATGAGATAAGGAATCGGCCACATACAAGCCGTGGAACGCGTGGCCCGAAACGCCCTCGTGCCATTGCCACAATGAAACCGCCGTCATGACGATCAGGGAGCCGATGGTCAGCAGAAAGGTCAGGTGACGCTCTTTCGACTTGTTGAAGGCATCGAACATCAATACCACTGCCGCCAGCACCAGTAGCAGAATCTCGGGAGTCGCCAAGGCTAATTGAAATGGATTTTGCATAGTGATCTAGGCCTACAGTTTCGAAATGGAGACGTGTTGCAACAAGGCCTGAACCGACACGTGCATGACATCTGTGAATGGTTTGGGATAGATCCCCATAAACAATACCAATATCGCCATAATGCCCATTATGAAAAACTCGCGCTTGCTCAAGTCAGTCATGGCTTTGACACGCTCGTTTGCAATTCCTCCGAAAGCCACGCGCTTGAGCATCCACAAGGAGTAGGAAGCCCCCCAGATCAAGGCGGTAGCCGCCAGAAGCCCGATCCAGAAATTATGTTCGACCGCCCCCATGATGACCGTGAACTCGCCAACGAACCCGCTGGTGGCGGGCAAGCCGCAATTGGCCATGGAAAACAGCACAAAGAACGCCACGAAACGCGGCATGGTGTTGATGACACCGCCGTAATCGGCAATGCGGCGCGTGTGCATCCGATCGTACAGCACGCCTATGCACAGGAACATGGCGGCCGATACGAAGCCGTGCGAGATCATTTGCACAATCGCACCCTCGAGGCCGGCGGTATTGAATATAAAGAAACCCAGGGTGACGAAGCCCATGTGCGCGACCGACGAATAAGCAACCAGCTTTTTCATGTCGTCTTGCACTATGGCCACCAGGCCGATGTATATCACCGCAATGATGGACAAGGCAATCATCAGCCCCGCCAGGCTATGCGAAGCGTCGGGCGCGATCGGCAGGGAAAACCGCATGAACCCGTAGGCACCCAGCTTCAGCATGATGGCCGCCAGCACGACCGAACCGCCCGTTGGCGCTTCAACGTGCGCGTCGGGCAGCCAGGTATGCACCGGCCACATCGGTATCTTGACGGCGAACGACGCCAGCAGGGCAATGAATACGAGGATCTGCGGCGTATAACCCAGCTTGGTCTGCTGCCAGGTGAGGATATCGAACGAACCGCCCGATGCATGCCACAAATACAGGAACGCGATCAGTGTCAGCAAGGAACCCAGCAAGGTGTACAAAAAGAACTTGAAGGCGGCGTACACGCGGTTCGGACCGCCCCACGCCCCGATGATGATGTACATCGGTATCAGCGTGGCTTCAAAGAACACGTAGAACAGCATGCCGTCGAGCGCCGCGAATACACCGACCATGAATCCCGACAGAATCAGGAAGGCGGCCATATATTGCGCCACACGCTGAGTCACCGATTCCCAACCCGCCAGCACCACGATCACCGTGATGAACGAAGTCAGCAAAACGAACCACAAGGAAATGCCGTCTACGCCCAAGTGGTAATTGATGGCGAAAGTCGCGATCCAGGGAACGTTCTCGACGAACTGCATATCGGCGGTTGCCGAATTGAACCCGGTATAAAGCGGCAGCGTAACCAGAAAGCCCAGCACCGCCCCCGCCAGCGCAAGCTTGCGCGTGAACTGAGGCCGGTCGTCGCTGCCCAGCAGCAATACAAACAAGCCCGCCACAATCGGTACGAAAATTGAAAGCGTCAGCCAAGGAATAGTAGAAGATGCCATATCGCCAGCCATCAGTGAACCGTCAGCACGAAAAAGGTTATAAGAGCCATGATGCCGATGATCATCGCAAAGGCGTAGTGATAAATGAACCCGGACTGGACCAGGCGGCCGATCGCCGCGGTCCAGCCCACTACACGGGCACTACCGTTGATAAAGCCGTCGATCATCGCGCGATCGCCGCCCTGCCAGAGGCCGCGCCCCAGGCAGCGGGCGCCGCGCGCCACGATCTGTTCGTTGAACCAGTCCGCATAATATTTGTTATTGAGCACAGTATTGAGCCCGGCCAGTTTGCTCTGGATGGCTGCCGGCACCTTGAGATTGACCAGATAGCAGTACCACGCCACGACCAGACCCGCGATCATCAGCCAGAATGCGGTCGATGTGAAGCCGTGCAAGGCATAAGCCACCCAGCCGTGCCAATGTTCGGCCAGATCGGCCATCGCCGGATGTTGCGGCAAGACCGCGATCGCGTTCTTGAAGTAGCCGCCGAATAACAAGGGGTCGATGAACAGCGCCCCCGCAACGATCGATGGGATGGCCAGCAAAATCAAAGGCAAGGTAACGACCCAGGGCGACTCGTGCGGTATTCCGCCGTGATGCCCGTCGTGCCCGTCGGAGTCTCCATGCCCGTCCGCATGCGCCTCGTGCCCATGGCCGCTGGTATCGAAGCGTTCCTTGCCGTGAAAAACCACGAAGTACACACGGAACGAATACAAGGACGTCACGAAGACGCCGATCAGTGTGGCGTAATAGGCAAAGCCCGCTCCCCAGACGTTCGCCGCGCCGGCGGCTTCAATGATGTGTTCTTTGGAATAGAACCCGGCGAAGAACGGCGTACCCACCAGCGCCAGGGTGCCCAGCAGAAAGGTAATCGCGGTAACCGGCATGTATTTGCGCAGGCCGCCCATATTGCGGATGTCCTGATCGTGATGCATGCCGATAATGACCGAACCTGCCGCCAGGAACAGCAGCGCCTTGAAAAAAGCGTGCGTCATCAGGTGGAAGATGGCGACCGAATACGCCGAGGCGCCCAGCGCCACGGTCATATAGCCCAGCTGCGACAGAGTCGAATAGGCAATGACGCGCTTGATGTCCGTTTGAACAATGCCCAATATGCCCATGAACAAGGCGCCAATCGCACCAATGATGATCATGAACGACAGGGCCGTTGAAGAATGCTCGAAAACCGGCGAAAAACGGGCCACCATGAAGATGCCCGCCGTGACCATGGTGGCGGCGTGGATCAAAGCCGAGATCGGCGTGGGGCCTTCCATGGAATCGGGCAGCCAGGTATGCAAAGGCACTTGCGCCGATTTGCCCATGGCGCCGACGAACAATGAAATACACGCCACGGTAAGCAATTGCCAATCCGTCCCGGGAAAGGCGACGCCGGCCAGCTTGTCGGCCTGGCCGAAAATATCGCCGTAGTGCATGCTGCCCGTATAGGCAAACAGCAAGCCTATGCCCAATATAAAACCGAAGTCGCCCACGCGGTTGACCAGGAACGCCTTCAGGCTGGCGAAAATGGCGGTTGGCCGGGTATACCAGAAGCCGATCAGCAAATAAGACACCAGGCCTACCGCCTCCCAGCCAAAGAACAGCTGCAGCATGTTATTGGACATGACCAGCATCAGCATGGAGAAGGTAAACAGCGATATATACGAAAAGAAACGCTGGTAACCGGGATCGTCCGCCATATAGCCGATGGTATAGATGTGCACCATCAGCGATACGAAGGTCACCACCGTCATCATCAGTGCCGACAAGGGGTCGATCAGGAAGCCGATGTTCAGCTGGGCGTGGCCGATAACGCTCCAGGTGTAGATAGTCCCGTCGAACGTGTGGCCGGCCAGCACCTGGAACAGCACGACCACCGAACCTATGAAGGAAATGGCAACGCCGACGATCGTGATGTAGTGGGAGGCCGCGCGGCCTACCTGACGCCCCAGAAAATTGGTGCCGAACAAGCCGGCCAGCAAGGCGCCAACGAGCGGCGCCAGGGCGATAACAAGATATAGAGTAGGTGAATTCATATTCTATGCAGTCCCATCAACCCTTGAGATGATCGAGTTCTTCGACATTGATCGTATTCAGATTGCGGAACAGCAACACCAGAATAGCCAGGCCGATGGCCGCTTCGGCGGCCGCCACGGTCAGGATGAAAAAGACAAACACCTGACCTGCGGGATCCCCGAACCAACTGGAAAATGCCACGAAATTGATGTTTACCGCCAAGAGCATGAGCTCGATCGACATCAGCAAGATGATCAGATTGCGGCGGTTCAGAAAAAAACCGAAGATGCCGATCGCAAACAAAATTGCGCCCAGTATCAGGTAATGAGCCAGAGTAATTGTCATTTTGATTTCCCCTGTTCGTCGGCGCCAGCCTGCGGCTGCTCACCAGGTTCGACCTGCGCCGGCATGCTGACCATGCGGAAACGATCCTGGGCGCGCACGCGCACCTGATCGCCCGGCCTGTTGTACTTGACATCGCGGCGTTCGCGCATGGTCAGCGCAATGGCGGCGATCATGCCCACCAGCAGAATCACGGCGCCGATCTCGACGGCGTATACATAATTGGTGTACATCACCACGCCCAGGGCATGCGTATTGTTGTAATCGGCCGCCGCCGGCGCCGCGGCGCCCGCGCCGAACCATGAACGGCCCAGCACGAAAGCCATTTCGAGCACCATGACCAGGCCGATGACCAGGCCCACCGGCAGATAGGTTTTGATCCCTTCGCGCAAGGCGGCCATGCGTATATCGAGCATCATCACCACAAACAGGAACAGCACCATCACGGCGCCGACATAAACCAGCACCAGCAGCAAGGCCAGGAACTCTGCGCCGAGGAGAATCCAGAGCATCGACGCGGTAAAGAACACCAGGATCAGGTGCAGCACCGCCGTAACAGGGCTGGTAGCCGTGATGACGCGAAAGGCCGCAATCACCAGCACCAGGGACAATAAGTAAAACAGGACAGAAGTAAAAATCATGGAGCGGGGTCCCGACGTTCAACGATAAGGGGCGTCTTCGGCACGGCGACGCGCGATTTCGGACTCGTAGCGGTCGCCAACCGCCAGCAGCATATCTTTGGTGAAATACAGGTCGCCCCGTTTTTCGCCGTGATATTCGTGTATATGGGTTTCGACGATGGAATCCACCGGGCAGCTTTCTTCGCAGAAACCGCAGAAAATACACTTGGCAAGATCGATATCGTAGCGCGTGGTGCGCCGCGACCCGTCATCGCGCTCTTCGGACTCGATCGTAATGGCCAGGGCCGGACAAACCGCCTCGCACAGCTTGCACGCAATACAGCGCTCTTCTCCGTTGGGGTAGCGGCGCAAAGCGTGCAGGCCGCGGAAGCGCGGCGACGCCGGCGTTTTTTCCTGCGGGTAGCGCAAGGTGATCTTGCGCTTGAACAAGTACTTGCCCGTCAAGCGCATCCCTTTGAGCATTTCCGACAGCATCAGGCTGCCGAAAAAATCCTTAATTGCTTCCATATCAAGCCTCCGGCAGCATTAATGCCAAATATTCCAGGGCGTCTGCATCCAGATCGCCACAATCAGCAGCCACACGCCGGTCAGAGGTATGAATACCTTCCAGCCCAGGCGCATGATCTGATCGTAGCGGTAGCGGGGAAACGTCGCACGAAACCAAATGAATTGCGAAACCACAAAAAACGTTTTAAGGCCCAGCCACAGCCAGCCCGGCACCCAGGTAAAGGGCGCGACTTCTATGGGTGGCGTCCAGCCGCCCAGAAACATGATGGATGCCAGGCATGACAACAGAATCATGTTGGCGTATTCGCCCAGGAAGAACAGGGCAAAACCCATGCCCGAATATTCAACCATGTGGCCGGCCACGATTTCCGATTCGCCCTCGACCACGTCGAAGGGATGGCGGTTGGTTTCAGCCACCGCGGAAACCACGTAAATCACGAACAGCGGCAACAGGGGCAGCCAGTTCCAGGACAGGAAGTTGAGGCCTTTATCGGCGAACCAGCCGTGTGTCTGCCCAACCACGATGCCGCTGACATTGAGCGTACCCGACACCAGCAGCACGGTGATCATGACAAAACCAATCGCCAATTCGTAAGACACCATCTGTGCGGCAGCGCGCATGGCGCCCAGCAGCGCGTATTTGGAATTGGACGCCCAGCCGGCCACAATCACGCCATACACCCCGACCGAGGTAATCGCCATGACATACAGCAAACCGGCATTGACATTGGACAGGACCAGATCGGGGCCGAAGGGAATCACCGCCCAGGCGGCCAGCGCCGGCATAAGAGTGACCACAGGGGCCAGCACATACAGCACCTTGTTGGCCTTGCTCGGAACAATGAGCTCTTTGGTGAGCAGCTTGAACACGTCGGCAAAGGGCTGCAGCAAACCCTTGTAGCCCACGCGCGTGGGCCCCAGGCGTACGTGCATGGCGCCGATCAGCTTGCGCTCCCAGTAGGTCAGATAGGCCACGCACAAAATAATGGGTACGGCGATCACGATAATCTTGACCAGTGTCCAGACCACCAGCCAGGCAGTCGGCCCGATCAGGCCGGTTCCGTAGCTTTCAACAATCTGTAGCCATTCCATTTATGCACGCTCCACGGAAAGTTGGCCGAAGGCGCTGCCCAGGGCTGTCGTCTCGGCAAACGCCGCCGCCACTCGCACCGCCCCTTCGGCGACCGCATCATCGAGCAGCGCCGGCAAGGTGATTTCACCTTGCGCGGAACGGATGCGCACCGCATCGCCCGATTGCACGCCCAGGCTTGCCAGGGTGCTCGAGCTCATGCGGGCGGAGGGTGCCTGCGAAGCGGCCGTAGCCTGCAAGGGCCCGGAGCGGCGCACCATGGCGTCGCTGCGGTAAATGGGCACATCGGCCAGACGCTCCAGGCCGGGAAGCTTGGCACCCAGGCCGACTTCGCCGCGAACCTCGTTGCCCAGGCGACTGTCCACACCGCCCACCATGACGGTATCGCGCACTGTTTCGGAGGTCTCGTCGTCGAAGCCCGGCAACTGGAACACATTGCCCAAAACCCGCAAAACCTTCCAACCCGGCCGCGTATCGGCGTAGGGAGCGGTCGCCCCCTTGAAGCTCTGCACGCGCCCTTCGGCATTGACGAAGCTGCCCGAGGTTTCGGTAAAAGGTGAAATCGGCAGCATGATATGAGCCCATTCCTGGGCCGTCGAACGGTATGAAGTAAGCGCCACGGCAAACTCCGCCGCCTTCAGAACCTCGACCGCGCGAGCGCCGTTGTCGGCATCGAATTCCGGCTCGGCATGCACTACCAGGTAAGCCTTGAGCGGCTGCGTGAGCATCTGCGTCGCGCTCAGGCCGCCAGGCCCGGGGGTGGCGCCCGCCAGATAACCGCCCACCGTATTGCCGCCGGGAATCAGGAAACCGAACTTGCCCTTGACCGCCCGGGCCAAGGCCGCCGTATTCGCCGCAATCAAGGTGGCCCGGTCGGAGGCGACCGCGAGATTGCCCACCAGCACCGCCACTTTCTGGCCCGATGCCAGGCTGGCAGCGATGCTGCGCGCGGCCTCGGACGGCTGGACTGAGTCGAGCTCGGTCGCAATGGCCTGGCCGGTGGCCTGCGCCGCGGCGACCAGCACCTCGGCCACGGCGTTCGCGATCAGGCTGGGCGCGACAGTCAGGCGCGCGGTCACGGGGAACAGGGGATCGTCGGCGGCGCCATCGATAAAGGAAATCTGCGTGCCGTGCTTGGCGGCCTGGCGCAGGCGCTGAGCGATGAGGGGATGGTCCTTGCGCAGGAACGAGCCCACGACCAGGACCCGGTCGAGCTGGCCAATTTCGGCGATGGGCATGCCCAGCCACGGTACGCCGGTCAGGGCATGATCGAGGTCGGGATCGATATTGCGTAAACGGAAATCGACGTTCTCCGAGCCCAGGGCGCGAGTCAGGCGCGCCAGCAAGGCAAGTTCTTCAGTCGTGGCGTATTGGGAACCCAATGCGCCGATCTGGCTCGCGCCGTGCTGATCGCGCACCTGGCCAAGCCCCTTGACGGCCGCCTGCAAGGCATCGCTCCAGGATGCTTCACGCCACTGGCCATCGGCACCCTTGATCATGGGATGTTTCAGACGATCTTCGGTATACAGGCCTTCATAGGCCCAGCGGTCGCGATCGCTGATCCAGCATTCGTTGATTTCTTCGTTTTCAAAAGGCACGACACGCATGACGCGATCGCCCTTGACCTGCACGACCAGGTTCGCACCCAGGCTATCGTGCGGGCTGACCGAACGGCGGCGCGCCAATTCCCAGGTACGCGCGGTATAGCGGAACGGCTTGGAGGTCAGCGCGCCCACCGGACAGATGTCGATCATATTGCCCGACAACTCGGACTCGACCGCACGGCCCACGAAAGACGTGATCTCGGAGTGCTCGCCGCGATTGACCATGCCCAGTTCCATGACTCCGCCGATTTCCTGGCCGAAGCGCACACAGCGGGTGCAGTGTATGCAGCGCTGCATTTCCTCGGCCGATACCAGAGGCCCCATTTCCTTGTGGAAGACTACCCGCTTCTCTTCTTTGTAGCGCGAAGCCGAGGAACCATAGCCCACGGCCAGATCCTGCAACTGGCACTCGCCGCCCTGATCGCAGACGGGGCAATCCAGGGGATGGTTGATCAGGAGGAATTCCATGACGCTTTTTTGCGCCGCCACGGCTTTGTCGGAGGCGGTATGCACCACCATGCCGTTGGTGACGGGCGTGGCGCAGGCCGGCATGGCCTTGGGCGCTTTCTCGACTTCGACCAGGCACATGCGGCAATTGGCCGCAATCGAAAGCTTTTTGTGATAACAGAAATGCGGCACGTACAAGCCGAGTTTATTGGCGGCATGCATGACCATGCTGCCCTCGGGGACTTCAACCTTGTTGCCGTCGATGGTGAGTTCAACCATTAGCGTGTCCTGACCCTACAAATATTTAGGCACCACACAGCTTTTATGCTCGATGTGGTGTGCGAACTCGTCGCGAAAGTGCTTGATAAAGCTGCGTACCGGCATGGCTGCCGCATCACCCAGCGCGCAAATGGTACGCCCCATGATGTTCAGGGCCACCGAGTCGAGAACCTCGAGGTCTTCGGGCCGGCCCTGCCCATGCTCGATCCGGTTGACCATGCGATAAAGCCACCCCGTACCCTCGCGGCATGGGGTGCATTGACCGCAGCTTTCTTCGAAATAAAAATACGACAAGCGCAGCAGCGACTTGACCATGCAGCGAGTGTCGTCCATGACGATGACCGCCCCCGAACCGAGCATGGAGCCGGCCTTGGAGATCGAGTCGTAATCCATGGTGGTGTCCATCATGATGCTCGCCGGCAGTACCGGCGCGCTCGAACCGCCTGGAATCACGGCTTTCAGGGCACGGCCGCCGCGCATGCCGCCGGCCAGCTCGAGCAGCGTCGAAAACGGCGTGCCCAGGGGAATTTCATAATTGCCCGGACGCTCGACATCGCCGGTGATGGAAAACAGCTTGGTGCCGCCATTGTTGGGCAGGCCGATTTCAAGGTATTCCTGGGCGCTGTTGCGAATGATCCAGGGTACCGCGGCAAAGGTCTCGGTATTGTTGATGGTGGTGGGCTTGCCATACAGGCCGAAACTGGCCGGAAATGGCGGCTTGAAGCGCGGCTGGCCTTTCTTGCCTTCGAGCGATTCCAGCAAGGCCGTTTCTTCACCACAGATATAAGCCCCATAGCCATGAAAGGCATGCAGCTGGAAATTGAAATCGGAACCAAGGATCTTGTCGCCCAGGAAGCCCGCCGCGCGCGCCTCGGCCAGCGCCTCTTCGAAGCGGTCGTAGACCTCGAAGATTTCGCCGTGAATGTAGTTGTAGCCAACGCTGATGCCCATCGCATACGCCCCAATCGCCATGCCTTCGATGACGATATGCGGATTGAAACGCAGGATGTCGCGATCCTTGAATGTGCCGGGCTCGCCCTCGTCGGAGTTGCAGACCAGGTACTTCTGGCCGGGGAAGGTACGCGGCATGAAGCTCCATTTCAGGCCGGTCGGAAAACCCGCGCCGCCGCGGCCGCGCAAACCCGACGCCTTGACTTCGGCGATGACATCCTCGGGCTTCATGCCGGTGGTCAGGATCTTGCGCAAGGCCTCGTAGCCGCCGCGCTTGACGTAGTCGTCGAGCCGCCAATTGCTGCCGTCGAGGCCGGCCACGATTTGCGGCTTGATATGGCGATCGTGGAAAAGCATGCTGCGCGACAAGTCGTTGCCCGGGTCAGCCACCAGGCCCTGGGAGAATTTCTGCAATAGCTCCGGCGCACTCATGCCGATTCTCCGTGCTGTGTAAGTTCTTGAATCATGGCATCGATCTTGTCTTGCGACATGCGCACACACATATGCTTGTTGTTGACCAGCAGCACCGGCGAATCGCCGCAAGCGCCCATGCACTCGCCTTCCACCAGGGTGAACAGGCCATCGGCCGAGGTTTCCTGGAAATCGATGCCCAGCTTCTGCTTCAGATAATCGGCGGTCTTGACGCCGTCGCGCAAGGCACAGGGCAGATTGGTGCACACCGACAGCTTGAAGCGCCCCGCCGGCTTGGTATTGAACATATTGTAGAAGGTGGCGACTTCCTGCACCGCGATGGGGGCTACACCCAGATAGCTCGCCACATCTTCAATCACCTCGGTCGACACCCAGTCTTTTTCGTCCTGTGCAATGGTGAGCGCCGCCATGATGGCGGATTGCTTTTGGTCGCCGGGGTACTTGGTCAGTTCCCTATCGATTTTCTGGTAGGCTTGTTCGGAAAGAAGCATAGTTTGAATCCGGTTGTTCCTTGGCAAAACGACTTTTAGCAGCATACTGCTAAATAGTTAACGATCAGGCTGCTAACGACTTACTGCTAAACAGTTAACGATCAGGCTGTTAACGATCGAGCGGCTAGCGGTCGATTTCGCCAAACACAATATCTTGAGTCCCAATAATGGTTACGGCATCGGCAATCATGTGGCCGCGCGCCATTTCGTCGAGAGATTCCAGGTGCGCAAAACCCGGCGCACGTATTTTCAGGCGATAAGGCTTGTTGGCGCCATCGGAAATCAGATAAATCCCGAACTCGCCCTTGGGATGCTCCACGGCCGAGTAGGCTTCGCCTTCGGGCACATGGAAGCCTTCGGTGAAGAGCTTGAAATGGTGGATGAGGTCTTCCATGCCGGTTTTCATGCGCTCGCGCGATGGCGGCGCCACCTTGTGGTTGTCGACAATGACCGGGCCGGGATTGTTGCGCAGCCATTCAACACACTGGCGGATAATGCGATTGCTTTCACGCATTTCGGCGATGCGCACCAGATAGCGGTCGTAGCAGTCGCCATTGACGCCGACGGCAATATCGAAATCGAGCCTGTCGTAGACTTCGTAGGGCTGCATTTTGCGCAAATCCCAGACCACACCCGAGCCGCGCAGCATGGGGCCGGTAAAGCCCAAGGCCTTGGCGCGTTCGGGGCTTACCACGCCGATGCCGACCAGGCGCTGCTTCCAGATGCGGTTATCGGTCAGCAGCGTTTCGTATTCGTCGACGCAGGCGGGGAAACGATTGGTGAAATCTTCGATGAAATCGAGCAGCGAGCCCGAACGGGCCTCGTTCATGGCGCGGACTTCTTTTTCGCCGCGGTACTTGCTGCTCTGCCCGTAATTCGGCATGGAGTCCGGCAAATCGCGGTACACACCGCCCGGACGATAATAGGCCGCATGCATGCGGGCGCCCGAGGCGGCCTCGTAGCAATCCATCAGGTCTTCGCGCTCGCGGAACGCATATAGGAAAACCGCCATGGCGCCGACGTCGAGCGCATGCGAACCCAGCGACATTAAATGATTGAGCAGGCGCGTAATCTCGTCGAACATGACGCGTATGTATTGCGCGCGCAATGGCACTTGTATGCCCATGAGCTTTTCGATCGCCATGACATACGCGTGCTCGTTGCACATCATGGACACGTAATCGAGGCGGTCCATGTACGGCAAGGCCTGCAAATAGGTTTTATGCTCGGCCAGCTTTTCGGTGGCCCGATGCAGCAAGCCTATGTGCGGATCGGCGCGTTCAATGACTTCGCCGTCCAGCTCGAGCACCAGGCGCAGCACGCCATGCGCCGCGGGGTGCTGCGGCCCGAAGTTAAGGGTGTAGTTTTTTATTTCAGCCATGTCTTAACGCCCTATTCCGTAACCTTCCTCGCGCACCACCCGCGGCGTGATTTCACGCGGCTCGATGGTGACGGGCTGATACACCACGCGCTGCTGTTCAGGGTCGTAGCGCATTTCAACCGTGCCGGACAGGGGGAAATCCTTGCGGAAAGGATGCCCGATAAAGCCGTAATCGGTCAGGATGCGGCGCAAATCAGGGTGCCCTTCGAACACAATACCGTACAAATCAAACGCTTCGCGCTCGTACCAGTTGAGACAGGGCCAAACCTCGACCAGCGAATCCAGCAGGGGAAATTCGTCGTTCGGCACCCAGGTGCGCACCCGCAGGCGCCAGTTGTGCTCAATGGACAGCAGGTGGATGGTGACGGCGAAGCGCTGCGGATGCCGGCCGGGATCGACAGCAAAAGTGGGTGCCCCCCATGCGGAATAATCGACCCCGCACAGGTCCATGCAGGTTTCGAAATGCAGCGCGGGTGCGTCACGCAAAGTCTTGCACGTGTCTACCCACTGATCGGCGGCGACTTCGAGCGTAAGCTCGTTCAAGGCGCCTTTAAGCGCAATGCCGTCGCCAAACTGGGCCAGCAAATGTGTTTTTAGCGTATCAAGCCGAGTCATAGTTACTTACTAGCTTATGAACGTGAATAAGAGGCTCGCCGAAGCAGCCTAGCGAGCAATCGTATTGGTCAGGCGGATTTTGTTCTGCATTTGCAGCAAGCCATAGACCAGCGCCTCGGCCGTGGGGGGACAGCCCGGCACGTAGACATCGACCGGAACGATACGGTCGCAGCCCCGCACCACCGAATACGAATAATGGTAATAGCCGCCGCCATTGGCGCACGAGCCCATGGACAGAACCCAGCGCGGCTCGGGCATTTGATCGTAGACCTTGCGCAGGGCCGGTGCCATTTTATTGCACAAGGTTCCCGCCACGATCATCAGGTCGGACTGGCGCGGGCTGGGACGAAAAATAATGCCGAACTGGTCCAGGTCGTAGCGCGCCGCGCCGGCGTGCATCATTTCGACCGCGCAACAGGCCAAGCCGAAGGTCATGGGCCATAAGGACCCTGTTTTGGCCCAGTTCAGGAATTTATCTGCGCTGGTGGTGATGAAACCTTCTTTGAGAATGCCGTCGATAGCCATGATTGTTGCCTAATTACTCGTAATCGGTGTGAGGTGCGGCACGCGGCGCCGCCGTCGAACGAAAGACCTTATTCCCAATCGAGGGCGCCTCGTTTCCACTCGTAGATGAAGCCCACCGTCAACACCGCAAGAAACACAATAACGGTCCAGAAACCCACCATGCCTACCGCACCGGAGGCGATCGCCCAGGGAAACAGGAACGCGATTTCCAGATCGAACAAAATGAATAAAATGGCCACCAGGTAATACCGCACATCGAACTTCATGCGCGAATCGCCAAATGCATCGAAACCGCACTCGTAGGGCGAGAGCTTTTGCGCGTCGGGGCGGTGCGGCCCAAGCAGGCGGCCGCCCGATAACAGCGCCATGCCCACCAAGGTTGCAAAGATAATAAACAGCAGTACAGGAAAATACTCTTGCAGATTCATGCAAAGCATCCAATGGCAATATGTAAACTTATAGATTGTAGCATTTTGAGTGTGTCATTCGGCTGAACAAACACGGCTTTGAAACAAATGCGGACATCGATGTTATTTTTTTGCCGCAGCGTCAAAAACGCACCCGCCCTGGCCCGATTGCCGCTACCGCCGCCACACAGGCGGGATCAGTTTTCGATAAAAACAGTACCCAGCAAAAAGCCACCCCGAAGGGTGGCTTTCATGCATGAACCGAAGCCCATGCCAGTTCTGTTGGCAGCCCGATGAGCTGGGCTGCCTCGGTGCATAGACAAGCTATGCCGGCCGATTAGAACTGGTGACGGATACCGACACCAAGAACGGTCGATTTCAGGTCGTCTGCAAATGCAACGTGCCTGGAGTACGAACCGATTGCATACAGGTTGGTGCGCTTGGACAGATTGTAGGTGTAACCCAAGCTGTATGTTTGCATTTTGCTCAGGCTGGTACCGTTCGCCGAGTCGGGAGCGTTGCGAGGATCAGCCATTTGCCAGGATGCCAACACGCGGCCGTTACCAACGGGAGCGCTCAAGCCAACCAAGTACGAATTAACTTTCAGGCCTTGTGCGGCGCCGAGAGTCGGGGTGGCGATGTTGCTGTCGTAGGTTGTGCCTTGGAACCAGCCGTTACGCGTTTGACCGAAAGCCAGGCTAGCCTTGACGATTTCAAAGTCGTAGCTGGCGCCCAAGTTCCACTCGGAAACATTCACGCTGCTGCCGCCGTTGGCGGCAACATTGCTGCCTACGTGCATGTTGTCATACGTAAGGGCAACGCCGATGGGGCCGTTGGCATAACGCAGACCAGTGGTCACGACACGTTTGTTGCTGTCGTTAGGATTAAGACCACCGGCACCAGTGGTGGTGTTCCAGTTTTGAGCACCGTCAGCATTGAACGAATAGCCTACGCCGAACTGGAAGCCAGAGAAGTTCGGGGTTTGGTACAAGACCATGTTGTCCAGACGCAGGGTGTTGGCCGAGCTGAACGACGTACCGACGTTGGCTTGACCGAAACCGTTGTTGAACGGATCAACAATACCAGCCAAGTACTTGGAGGCGATATTGGTTTGACGACCGAAATCCAATTGACCCCAGCTGTCGCCGGCCAGACCGATAGTAGCTTGACGACCGAACAAACGGCCACCTTGAGCGCTCTTACCAGTCGAGCTGTCGAAACCGCTTTCCAATTGGAACACAGCGCGCAGGCCGTCACCCAGGTCTTCGGAACCTTTCAGGCCCCAACGGCTGCCGGACTGAACGCCGTTGATCACGCCGAATTTGCTGGATTTGTAGTCAGCGCCGTCAACAGTGCCTTTGACTTGGTTGTAGCCGATACCTGTGTCGATGATCCCGTAAAGGGTAACCGACGTTTCTGCTTGAGCAACGCCAGCAAAGCCAGCGATTAGAGCAGCAGCGAGCAGAGTCTTTTTCATTTATGAAATCTCCGTAGATTTGAGTAACGAGAGCAGCGATCAATCTTATGTCCTGCCACTCTTTCTAACTCCGCGATGGGAAGTTGGTGCTATTGCATCAAAATTCGGGGCCGCTGGCTATTGTCCTGAGGGCAAAAGCTTAACTTTTCCTGATAATCGTTGGATTCACACAACAAACCCGCTTTTTGACCCTAAAAACATAAGGGTTTACCCTTGTTATTATGTGGCATCCCAGCCACATTTTTTCCCATATCAGCGGGATTTATTTCTATCTAGATTTATTCGAGCTTATCGAAATAAATATTTGTTTCCATTGAGGTTTCCATGGAAGTTTTTAAAGCCAAAAAAGCCGATTTGCCATAACTCGGATTTGCCGTAATGCGACTTACTGGAAGGCGATTTCCCAGGGGAGGCGCTTGCAGCCACCCTCCCCCATTAACGCCCTAGCGCCGCCAGGTGGCCATACCGTTCTGATTCAGATATTCAATGGTGAAACCACGGGCTTTGCCATCTTTCATCAAGAAACGTACGGACGAACGGGAACCTTCCGGCGCGTTTTCACTACGGGGAGCGACGGCGAAGGTATCCCCGTCCCAGTGCGCCATGACGATACGTTCGTGCCTGGGCCCCAGCGTCAGTACTAACTGTTGCTTGTCGATCTTGATGTCCGCCGCACCGAAATAGGCATTCTTATAATGGCCGGTATAGCTCTCCAGCGCCCCCGGAGCCTGAGCTTGGGCCGGGGGCCTCTTGCCGGCCAGATCGCCCACCGGATTGAAAAACGGACGCATCAGGCCGTTGTAGGCGGCATACCAGTCGCGCAGGGGCTCGCCGTATTGCACAATGTCCATGAATTGCATACCTATGCTTTCGGCTGCGCCGACCGGGCTGCCGTTGGTCAGTACCACAATACCGATGTCCGCCGAAGGGATGATCAGGTAGGACGTGGCCGCCCCCAGCAGGAAGGCGCCGGAATGGCTGAAGCTCGTGCGTCCGTTGGCGTTGATGCCGGTATTGAAGCCGTAGCCATAGAATCCGGGCCGGGCATCCAGGCTGTGCGCCGGCGCACTGAAAGAATGCGGGCTCATTGCGGCTCGCAGGGCGTCGGGCGTCGCAAGTTGCCGGCCGTCATGCTGCCCGTTGGCCAGCAGGAACTCGAGCCATTTCGCCAGATCCAGCACGGTGGAGGATACGCCGCCCGCCGGAGACTGTTCATCCGGATTGCGATCGAACAGCGGCTGGAACTTGCCGCCTTCCAGCGCATGCAACACCGCGCGATCGTCGCGTGCAAGGTAATCGGCGTGGCGCGAGCTGGTGGAGGTCATGCCCAGGGGTTTGAACAGCGCTTGCGCGGCCAGGTCTTCCCATTTTTTGCCGGCGGCCACCGCAACGGCTTCGGCGGCGATCGTCGTGCCAAAATTGGCATAGTGATAGGACGCGCGGAACGGATCGAGCGGCAAATGACTGAGCCGCTGGATGATCTGCGTGCGATCATAGCCAAGGTCCTCGAGCTCGTCACCGGCGGCGAAGGGCAGCCCGGTACGGTGCGCCATGAAGTCGCCTATCGTCGCGTGCTTGGCGACATAAGGGTCGCTAAGCTTGAAATCGGGCAGATAACGGGCGACGGGATCATCCCAGGCCACGACCCCTTTACTGACCTCGACGGCGATGACCGAAGCGGTGAGCGATTTGGAGACCGAGGCAATCTGGAACACCGTGCCGGGGTCGACAGGCGTGGGCTTGCCCAACTGGCGGACGCCAAATCCTTGCGCAAAGATAGTCTTGCCGCCGTGCACCACCGCCACTGCCGCACCCGGAACCCCGCTACGCTTCAGAATGCTTGCCACGATTTCAGGGAGCGCGGCAATCGCCTTGTCCAGGCCCTTGTCTGCCATTGCAACGACATCCTGCCCCGGCGTCTTGCCTACGTCGACCAGGGTTTGATGCGCCAGGACAGGTGCCGCCACGGTGAGGGCTACCGTCAGTGCCGACAGGCGCAACATCCTGGCTAGATCCTTGATGGCTGCGACATGCATTAGGAACCCCTTTATTTATAAAATGCGCAGGGGTGCGCGGCGCACCCCTGCTGGTTGATCTAAAAAGCCATAGCTTAGGGTCGGGAGCCCCGTCATTGAGTCGAAAGTATATGTGCAGATGGAATGCCGACGTTAGACCTGGCGTCTCGGAGTCTATTCCTGGAGTCTCAATCAGCGCAACGAGCAAAGGCCAAGACGAAGTGAGCCAGGCACGCGAAGTCAAACGTGCAAGAACGCACAAGACAAACGTCGCAAGGCCGCAGCGCAATAAAAAAACCCGCGCCTTCCTGTGAAGATGCGGGTTGATCGACTTACTAAAGCTACTTATTAGATAAGCTACTTATTAGATATTTGGTGCCGACGGCGAGACTCGAACTCGCACAGCTTTCGCCACTACCCCCTCAAGATAGCGTGTCTACCAATTTCACCACGTCGGCTAATTCTGCTTGCAGGGCGCGATTCCTGGCTTGCGCCCTGTGCAAAGAGCGGTATTCTAGCATGATTTCCGGCTACTTCCCGGACGCACCTGCCGGTGCTTTTCAAGCATGCTTACAAGGCATTGCGGGGCCGATCCCGCCCCTCTTGAGACCCTTACTTGGACTGACCCGCCGGCTTGTCCGAGGAGCTTGCCGGCTTTGCGCCCTCGGCCGCTGCCGGCACCGCCGAAGACGTGCTGGGAACAGTGGGTATGGCGCTGGCGCCCGGCACGGCAGGCGATGTGCCGCCCGCAGCGGGTTTCGCCGCTGGCACGCTGCTGCCCGGAACCGAAGGCACAGCCGAGCCCACAGGAGCCGCCGGAGCGGGAGCCTGCTTGAAGCCTTGCATTACGCCGCCCTCAAGAATCGACGAAGCGGGATGATGGGCAACATAAGCCAGGCCGGCCGTCGATGCAAAGAAGACAATCGCGGCCCATTTGGTAGTGCGCGACAGGAAGTTGGCCGCGCCGGTTGCCCCAAACAGGCTGCCAGCGGAGCCGCCGCCAAATGCGGAGCCCATGTCGGCGCCTTTGCCTTGCTGCAGCAAGACCAGCACGATAATAGCCAGCGACGTAATAACTTGAATCGCCAGAAGAGCGGGTGACAACCATTGCATTTAAAAAACTCCGAAGCCTATGCGGCCGCAATACGTAAAAATTCTTCCGCCACCAGTGACGCGCCGCCCACCAGGGCGCCATCGATATCACTCATGGCAAACAGGCTGGCGGCATTGGATGCCTTGACGCTGCCGCCGTACAAAATAGGGTTCTGCCCCGCCCCTGCCGCGACCAGGCTGGCACGTATGGCCGCATGCACTTCCTGGGCCTGCTCGGGCGTAGCGGTACGGCCGGTTCCTATTGCCCACACGGGTTCGTAAGCCAGTACGATTTTGGCAATGGCCTGGGCGCCCAGCGCCAGCACCGGTGCCAACTGGCGGGCAATGACTGCCTGCGTTTGCCCCGACTGATGCTCAGACAGAGTTTCACCTACGCACACCACGGGCGTCAGGCCGGCCTTGACCGCCGCAGACGCCTTGTCGGCAACCTGCTGATCGGTTTCGCCGTGCAGGGAACGGCGCTCGGAGTGCCCGGCCAGAACCCACCGGCATCCAAAATCGTTCAGCATGACGGCCGATACTTCACCGGTAAATGCACCCTGCGCCTGAGCGCTGAGGTCTTGCGCACCCCAGGAAACAGGGCTGCTTGCCAACGCCACGCTGGTTTGGGCCAAATACGGAAAGGGCACACATACGGCGATTTCGCCCTTGAGGGCAACAGAAGCAACGCCCGCCCGCAAATCGGCCAGCAAAGAGGCGTTTGCCGCCAGGTTGCCGTGCATTTTCCAGTTGCCTATTACAAGGCGCGCTCGAGAAGGTGCTGTAGCCATGTCGTCCAAATACGCGGACAGGCCCCAAGGCCAATCCAAAAAATCGGGTAAACCCGGCATTGTATCCTGCCGCGAACCCAATTGCCTAATCGTTCCATTTTAGCAAGCAGCGGCAGGCTTGGAAACAGCAGGCGCGATACCGTCGCAAAGGAGCGGCCCGGGCTGCCCGCCCCCTCCCCCACGAACGCCCGCGCCACCTATACCGTCAGGATGATCTTGCCGATCTGCTCCCCGGCTTCCATCATGGCGTGCGCATCGCACGCTTTTGCCAAAGGAAACGTGGCGTGCACAATAGGCTTGATTTTCCCGGCTTCCAGCAATGGCCAGACCCGCTGCCTCAAGGATTGCGCAATGGCCGCCTTGAAGGCGACCGGGCGCGGGCGCAGCGTAGAGCCTGTAACGGTCAGGCGCCGGCGCAACACCTGTCCGCAATCGATGGTGGCCTTGTTGCCGCCCAGCAGCGCAATAATCACAATGCGGCCGTCGTCGGCCAGGCAGCCCAGGTTGCGGTTGATGTAGTCGCCCGCCACCATATCCAGCACGACATCGACACCCTTGCCGCCAGTCGCCTTTTTGATTTCCTCGACATAATCCTGGGTACGGTAATTGATGCCCAGGACAGCGCCCAGAGCTTCAACGGCGCGTGCGCGCTGATCGCTGCCCACCGTAGCGTATACCTTATTACCCAGGGCAGTGGCCAATTGAATGGCCGTGGTGCCTATACCGCTGGCTCCGCCATGCACCAACAAGGTTTCGCCGGCCGACAATTGGCCGCGGTCGAAAACATTGCTCCAGACAGTGAAATACGTTTCGGGCAAGCCGGCCGCCTCGATGTCGCTCAATCCCGCGGGAACCGGCAGGCACTGGGCTGCGGGGGCCGTGCAATATTCCGCGTAGCCGCCTCCGGCAATCAGTGCGCACACCTTGTCGCCCAGCTTAAAGCCGCCTGCAGCGGCGTCGCCTCCGGTAATCTCGCCCACGATCTCCAGCCCAGGCAAATCGGACGCGCCCGGCGGCGGCGCATAATTGCCCTTGCGCTGGAACACGTCGGGACGGTTGACTCCGGCAGCGGCAACCTTGATCAGCACCTCACCGGCCTTGGGCTCGGGCACAGGGCGATCAACCAGGACCAAAACCTCGGGCCCCCCTGGATGCGAAATTTCCACGGCTTTCATGACAACTCCTTGTATGCTTGGCAAAAACGGCATTATCGCCTATGCGGCAATAACTTCAGTCCGCGGCCTGGGACTTGCCGGACGAACGATAAAAGCCGGCGATTTCCCATACTTTTTGCGACAAAAACGCCAATTCCGCCCACAAGCGGGTACGCATCGGCTAAACTCACGTCCTTCTGAAAGGTCGGCCTGGCACTCCCAAGCCTCAAGCGCCTTGCGGATGAACATCTCAATGGAAGCGTGCCAGAGCGGTTGAATGGACTGGTCTTGAAAACCAGCGACGGGGCAACCCGTCCGTGAGTTCGAATCTCACCGCTTCCGCCAAGAACATTTATGATCACATAAAGCCCGGATTGCGCGGCAGATATTGCGTCCAGGCGCCATAGCCAGGCGACGCCATCAGCAGCATCGGAACGGTGATGCGCATGCCGCAATCGACCGCAAGGCGCAGTGCGCTGTCGCATGTGCCCGGCACGAACGCCGATATTTTCTCCGAGGGCTTGTCGGCCGCTATTTTCAACGCCGTTGCGAAGGCGCTCGCAAGGACGTCAGCCCGCGTGACCGCGAGGGGCCCGACATGCCCGCTGGGACCAATGTAAGCGTAGCCAACGCACTCGCCGCCGGCGCAGAGCATGACACCTGTGGTCCCCGGGTCATTGAGCAGGTAGCGGTGATGCTTCTCGCGCGCGACGCCCACAGCGCGAACGTCGATCTCGGCAAGCCTTTGCATGTGCTGGTCTGTGTCGTCGATTGCCATGCTGCGCAATGGCAATCCCGGCAAACCGGCCTTCACCCGCTCACGCGCGGCGCCGAAAAAATAAACCGGCATCCTGGGGAAGAAGCCGTGCCGGATGTAGAGGCCCTGCGACACACGGTTGAAGGCAAAAGTAATCAATGCCTTGTGATCCGCTCTTGATTTCCGGGCGTGCTCCAAGCTCAGTTTCAATAGCTCGTTCCCGATGCCGCGACCCTGTTGGGAGGGATCGACGAATAGCTGAGCGAGAAACCAGACATTTCCGCACACCCAACTCCAGGCAAAACCGAGAATGTCGCCGCCGTCCTGCGCGATCCATAGGCCGCCGGGGTCGTCCTTGAGCGAGAACAGCTGAAAGTTGGGCGGGCTCGGAGTCGCCATCGAGCCAAAGCCATGACGCTCGGTAAGGTCGTTGATACTGGCAACAACCAGCGCCTCGGTCGTCGCCAAATCTTGCGCCTGGGCGGGCCTGTAGATGAGTGACATTGGGCAACTCCTTCAGAGGAACCTTTTAGACAGGTCATGGCGCCTTTTGGCGCCGCGCCGCCTGGTCTTTTATGTTATACCCCCACACCCCGTCTCGAAAAACAATCAGTTGCACCAAGAGTGTCGCGTGGACAAACCTCTTTTCCTATGGTCGCCCTGGCGAAAACCCCACCAAACGGCGCGCACCATCCCGGCCGATATTCAAGTTCCATAATATGGACAAAAACAAGGAGCATATTGACAAGAATACACCTTGCTCCCTAAACTGGTTCCAGCAACAATCAAGCGGGTTTAACCGCCAAAAGGTTCATATTATGAACCAACAATCAAACGGACGAGGCATGCAGCACGACACGATTTCAAGGCGGGTAGACCGGGATGCGGCGCATGCGTCATATTGAGCACCCAGGCCCGGTCGCGGCCGAGCGGCTGCAGTGCATAGACGGCAAGGTCGATATCGTGGAACTCGTACTCGGCGCGGGCCAGCCATTGATGGCCGCTGCCACGCAGGCCCTGTCCGCGCTCGGGGCAAGCAGCGCCGTGCTGACGCTTCATGACGGCGCCCTGGATCCTTTCGCCTATGTGCTGCCCGCCATGTCCGACTCGCCCGAACACGCGGTCTATTACAGCAAACGCTACGATGCGCCACCGGGTCAAACGCATATCCAGGCCGGCTGCATAACCTATGGCCTGCGCGATCACGCCCCATGGCTGCATTGCCATGCCCTCTGGAACGAGGCGGACGGGACACAGCGCTGCGGCCATATTCTGCCCGACGACGCTATTCTCTCGACCCCATTGCACGCCACGGCCGCACTGATACGCGGCGTGGATTTTGTCGTGGCGGCCGATGCCGAAACAAATTTTTCGCTGTTCCAGCCGCAGTTGCAGGCGCAGCCACAGGGCTTGCCGGCGCCCGAACCGGAGCTTATGCCCGGTTCGTCGGCAAACGGCGTAAGCGCATTCGTGCTGCGTGTCCGGCCAAACCAGGATTTCTGCACCGCTCTGGAAACCATATGTACGGAGCGCGGCATCCGGCGCGCCATTGTGCGCGGAGGCGTAGGCAGCCTGGTTGGAGCCGCATTCGACGATGGACGCACGGTTGCCCCCATTGCCACCGAAGTATTCATCCAGCGGGGCATAGTCGAACCTGGCGCCGACGGTGCGGCGCAAGCCACTGTCGATGTTGTGATGGTCGACTACACCGGAGCCACCACGCAAGGGCGCCTGCTCCGCGGCGCCAATGCGGTGCTCGTCACCTTCGAACTCGTCGTCGAACCGCTGCCGTAGGGGCAAGCCTTGTGCCCGCTCGTCCAGGCCAAGGCATAAACCTCGGGTGACAACAAGCCTCCCCCCTACGCAAGCGATACATGCCGCTGTAGCGGCCGTCCATCGCAAATCCCCCTGTTATTTGAAATAAAATTTCAAAACCCACAGCAGGAAACAGCAGTTCATGTAACAATCACGTCCGCGCACCCATGGCGGAATTGGTAGACGCAAGAGACTTAAAATCTCTCGATCATTGATCGTGCCGGTTCGATTCCGGCTGGGTGCACCATAAAAAAACGACATCCACGGATGTCGTTTTTCATATTACAAAGCACCGATTGCAGTCAGGCGGGGCCGAAGGCCGCCACCCACTGCAATAACCGCGGCGCCAGATAAGCAATACTGGCGCCACGGCGTATTGCGCCGGCGTAATCAGGCCGCGGTTTCAGGAGCAGCCACCGGACCTTGCGGGCCGCCTTGGGCTTCGATACCGCCAATAGCCTTCATGGACAGACGCAGCCTACCCTTGTCATCGGCTTCGATAACCTTGATACGCACGGTCTGGCCGACTTTCAGCACGTCATTGATATTGGCGATGCGATAGTTGGCGATTTCAGAGATATGCAGCAAGCCGTCGCGACCAGGCAGAACCTGGACAATCGCGCCGAAATCCAGCAGACGCAGCACAGGGCCTTCGTATTCCTGACCGACTTCGACATCGGCAGTCAGTTCCTTGATGCGGCGCTCGGCATCCCTGGCGCGATCGAGATCGGCGCTGGAAATGGTAATGGTGCCGTCGTCGCCGATATCGATTTGCGTGCCGGTTTCTTCGGTCAGCGCACGAATGGTCGCACCGCCCTTGCCGATTACGTCGCGGATTTTCTCGGGATTGATCTTGACCGTCAGCATGCGTGGAGCGAACTCCGACAGCTCGGTGCGCGAACCTTCGAGGGCAGCCTTCATCTTTTCAAGGATATGCAAACGGCCTTCGCGGGCCTGGGCCAGCGCGACCTGCATGATTTCCTTGGTAATACCCTGGATCTTGATATCCATTTGCAGGGCGGTAATGCCTTGCACGGTACCGGCCACTTTGAAGTCCATATCGCCCAGATGATCTTCATCGCCCAGGATATCGGTAAGCACGGCGAATTTGCCGCCGTCCTTGATCAGGCCCATGGCTACGCCGGCCACGTGATCCTTGACGGGAACACCGGCATCCATCATGGCAAGCGAACCGCCGCATACCGACGCCATGGAAGACGAACCATTGGACTCGGTAATTTCGGAAACCAGGCGGATCGTGTACTGGAAGTCGGGAGCGTCGGGCAACAGGGAGATCAGCGAACGCTTGGCCAGGCGGCCGTGGCCGATTTCACGGCGCTTGGGCACACCGAAACGGCCGGTTTCGCCCGTGGCAAACGGAGGCATGTTGTAGTGCATCATGAAACGGTCGCGGGATTCTCCCATGATCGAATCGATGATTTGCTCGTCTTGCTTGGTGCCCAAAGTGGCCACCACCAAAGCTTGTGTTTCACCGCGAGTGAACAAGGCGCTGCCGTGCGCACGAGGCAGCACGCCCAGACGAATGCTGATGGGACGCACGGTACGGGTATCGCGACCGTCGATACGGGCTTCGCCGTTCAGGATCTGGCCGCGCACGATTTTAGCTTCGAGGTCGAACAGGATAT
Organism: Paralcaligenes ginsengisoli; assembly: GCF_054781135.1. Classification (NCBI taxonomy): domain Bacteria; kingdom Pseudomonadati; phylum Pseudomonadota; class Betaproteobacteria; order Burkholderiales; family Alcaligenaceae; genus Paralcaligenes; species Paralcaligenes ginsengisoli. Next base: position 45,412 of record NZ_BAAGUZ010000045.1, on the reverse strand, counting down.
TGTCGACTTCAACGCTGTCGGGCTGGGCTTCGCCTTTGGCTGTGGCGTGTTCCAGCAGTTTGGCCTTGACGCTGGCGTATACATCGCGCAACTGGGTAGTGCGGCCTTGTTTGTCGCGCACCTGATAAGCGGCCTGCAGGCCGGCCTGGGCGGCGGCGCTTACGGCGGTAATCAGCGCTTCGTTCTTGGGCGCCGCTTGCCAGTCCCATTCGGGCTTGCCGGCTTCGCCGACCAGATCGTGGATGGCATTGATGACCGTCTGCATTTGTTCGTGGCCATATACGACCCCGCCCAACATGATTTCTTCGGACAATTGTCGTGCTTCGGATTCGACCATGAGCACAGCGGCTTCGGTACCGGCCACCACCAGATTCATCTGCGACTCTTTCAATTGCGAAGTCGTGGGATTGGTGATGTACTGATTGTCGATGTAGCCCACCCGTGCTGCGCCAATGGGGCCATTGAAGGGGATGCCGGAAATTGCCAGCGCGGCCGACGCGCCGATCATGGCGGCGATGTCGGGGTCGATTTCGGGGTTGACCGACAAAGTATGAATGATGACCTGAACGTCGTTGTAGAACCCTTCGGGAAACAGAGGGCGCAAAGGCCGGTCGATCAGGCGTGAAGTGAGGGTCTCTTTTTCGGAAGGCTTGCCTTCGCGTTTGAAAAACCCACCCGGAATGCGGCCGGCGGCATAGGTTTTTTCAATGTAATCGACGGTCAGGGGGAAAAAATCCTGGCCAGACTTGGCTTTTTTTGCCGCAACAACCGTCGCCAGCACGACCGTATCTTCAATGGAAACCAGCACAGCGCCCCCAGCCTGGCGAGCAATCTCGCCTGTTTCAAGCACGACGGTGTGCTGGCCGTACTGAAACGATTTCGTCACTTTATTAAACATTACGGAATATCCTTACAATAAAAAAACCGTGGCCACCGCGAATTGTCATCGCAGCGCCCACGGTTGCATCATGGGGAGCCAGCCCCGAGTATCACTTACGCAGACCGAGCTTTTCGATCAGCGAACGATACGACTCAGGACTGCGGCCTTTGAGGTAATCGAGCAATTTGCGACGGCGGCTGACCATGCGCAGCAGACCACGACGCGAGTGGTGGTCTTTCATGTGAGCCTTGAAGTGGCCAGTCAATTCATTGATGCGGGCCGTAAGCAGCGCCACTTGTACTTCGGGGGAACCCGTATCGCCTTGGGCACGTTGGTATTGTGCAACGATATCGGTTTTTTTGATGTCAGCAACAGACATTATCAAGCCTCTTTAACGAGCGACAGAGCCGAGGTGCCCTGACGTGATGTTTATGAAAATAGGATTGGGCTTCGGCGAAATCCACGGTAACGAAGATACCGCTCCACCGGAAAGCTGTCGCATTATAGCGGATTGGCAAGATGTTTGCGGGGTACGGGGCATCCATGGGCAGTACGGCGTGCCAGGGGCGGCCCCTGAGGAGCGGAATCGCCAAGGAACCCTGGCACTCATCCCGCTGTCTTAGCTCCAGAGACTTTTGAGCTACAGTAATGACTTTCTTCGGCCAAATGTCCTGTCTGGGCTTTTCCGCACCAGCCAGGTTTTCAGCATTGGCTTGGCCTTATGCGCATACATCGCTACTCAGGAGCTCTTCATGGTCTCGAATATTCGTCATGCCACACCGGGCCGCTGGTTGCGTGCCGGCCTGGCTGTTGCCACGCTGGGCGTGCTGGCCGCCTGCTCCAGTATGAGCGACCTCCCCGCCGGCACTCCGCTGGCCCAGATCCAGGCCAAATACGGGCGGCCCAACTTTTCCTGCCCCGAACCCGACGGCGGCCAGCATCTTGTCTGGTCCCAGCAACCCTTTGGGCAGTATGCCTGGGGCGTGCACGTCAATAGCGCGGGCCAGACCGATCAGGTCCAGTCCTTGCTGACCGATGAGCACTTCCAGCTTCTGGGCAAAGGCACCTGGACCCAGCAGCAAGTTCTTTGTGAATTCGGGCCACCCGCGTTAAAAGACAGGGTAGGCCTGCCCTCGTCCGACCAGTTGATCTGGAGCTATCGATACCGCCAGGCCAAATCGTGGAATTCGCTGATGTATGTGTATTTCGGCCACGATGGTTCGCACGTCACACGCTTCCATCCCGGGCCCGACCCCATGTTTGACGACAACGACCGGTCGTCGTTCCGATAAGCACCGAGCGGTAAAGCGAGCGGGATGTATCGCTTGCATACAGGCGGCCCCTGCGGCCGCCTGTGAGGTGCGGCACGGCAGGCTCAGGAGCGCGCGCCCTGCCCTGTTCTACAAGTCGTGCTTGGCCTCGTCGCCCGCCAAACCTTCCGTGTTGAAATGGCGCGATCGGTTTCTTAATTTGCGTGCCCGGCGCCAGCGCCAGAACATGGTTGCCCAGCCGGATAGGCCGTAGATGACGAAAAGCCCGAACAGTACAACAGGGGGATCGCTGGATACGAACACGAATACGGCGACCAGCACCAGAATGACCCAAAAGGGCACGCTGCGCCCCAGCGCGAAGGTTTTCCCGCTGTAGAACGGCGCATTCGATACCATGGCAACGCCGGCGTAAACCGTGAACGCAAAGGCCAGCCACGCGATGGTGCCGTCTCGCAGCAGAAATTTATTATCGACAGCCAGCCAGACAAAGCCGGCCACCAGCGCCGCGGCGGCCGGGCTGGGCAGCCCCTGGAAGAAACGCTTGTCGATCACAGCAATATTTGTATTGAAACGCGCCAGGCGCAACGCGGCACCCACGACATAGATAAACGCCGCCAGCCAACCCCAGCGGCCCAGGTCGTGCAAGGTCCATTCATACATGACCAGGGCGGGCGCAATGCCGAACGAGGCCATGTCCGACAAGGAATCGTATTGCTCGCCAAAAGCCGATTGCGTGTTGGTCAGGCGTGCCACGCGGCCATCCATGCCGTCGAACACCATGGCCGCGAAAATTGCGATGGCGGCGATTTCGAACCGGCCGTTCATGGCCTGGACCACAGCATAGAATCCGGCGAAAAGATTCGCGGTGGTAAACGCGTTGGGCAGCAGGTAGATACTGCGCCTGCGCGTATGTTCGTCGAGAGGGAAATTAGGCATGCGCTTGCTCGCTGGCGGCCGCAGGCAGTTCAGCCAGCACCGTGCTGGTGGCCTGCACCTTGTCGCCTATGGATACCCGCGGGCGCGAACCCAGGGGCAAATAGACATCGACACGCGAGCCGAAACGGATAAAACCGTAGCGTTGCCCGCGATAGAGCTGATCGCCCGGCTTGATGTAGCAAAGTATGCGCTTGGCGATCAGGCCGGCGACCTGTACCGCGGTGACGACATGGCCCTGGCTGGTGCGCAGCACCGTAGCGTTGCGCTCGTTTTGCAGCGATGCCTTGTCGAGCGCGGCATTGAAAAATTGCCCGGCGAAATAATCGACCGACAACACTTCGCCATTGACCGGGGCGCGATTCGAATGAACATTGAACACGTTCATGAACACGCTGATCTTCAGCGCGTCGCGTTGGGCGTAGGGATCTTTGACCTCTTCGACGGAAACAATACGGCCGTCGGCCGGGGACAGCACATAGAGCTCGCCGTCGGGCGCGACACGCGCCGGGTCGCGGAAAAACTGCAGGACAAACAGCGAGATCAGCCACAAGGGCAGCGAGGCCCAGGGCGACCAGAAGGTGACAAGCAGGGAAACAAGCACGACGGCTGCCAGAAAGGGCCAGCCTTCGCGTGCAATGACAGGATGCGGATAAGAAGGTTTATTCATCGTAAGACGAAGAATAACCGAAATGGATCAAGTTTTGCGTAGTCGCGTGCGCTTATGACAAATGCAGGCAGCCACAATGAATCAGGGCGGACACAAGGCCCGCCCCTCACTACAACTACCGCCTCCGCCCCTGGCGGGCGGCCACTGGGGCCGCCCGCGCCGGTCAATTCAAAAGGCGTTTAGTTCTTGGTTTGATCTACCAGCTTGTTCGCCGCGATCCAGGGCATCATGGCGCGCAATTTGCCGCCCACTTGCTCGATTTGCGATTCGGCGTTGATGCGACGGCGCGAAATCAGGGCAGGTGCGCCAGCAGCATTTTCCAGAATGAAATTCTTGGCGTAGGCGCCGGTCTGGATATCGGTCAGGCATTGACGCATGGCCTTTTTGGTTTCTTCCGTAACGATCTTGGGGCCGGTTTCATATTCGCCATACTCGGCATTGTTGGAAATGGAGTAGTTCATATTGGCGATACCGCCTTCGTAGATCAGGTCGACGATCAGCTTGAGCTCGTGCAGACACTCAAAATAAGCCATTTCCGGCGCGTAGCCGGCTTCGACCAGGGTCTCGAAGCCCGCTTTGATCAGCTCGACCGTACCGCCGCACAGCACGGCCTGTTCACCGAACAGATCGGTTTCGGTTTCTTCGCGGAAGTTGGTTTCGATCACGCCGGCACGGCCGCTGCCGATAGCGCAGGCATACGACAGGGCGACATCGCGGGCGGCGCCCGATTTATCCTGATGCACGGCGACCAGCGACGGTACGCCGCCACCCTGGCGATACGTGCCGCGCACGGTGTGGCCCGGCGCTTTGGGGGCAATCATGATGACGTCGATATCATTGCGCGGCACGACCTGGCCGTAATGCACATTGAAGCCGTGGGCGAAAGCCAGAGCGGCGCCGGCCTTGATATTGGCGGCAACGTGATTGCGATAGACTTCGGCGATATTTTCGTCGGGCAACAGCATCATCACCAGATCGGCCCCTTTGACTGCCTGATCCACTTCCTGCACAGCCAGGCCTGCGTTCTCGGCCTTGCTCCAGGAGGCTCCGCCCTTGCGCAGGCCCACCACCACCTTCACGCCCGACTCATGCAGGTTCAGGGCGTGCGCATGCCCTTGGGAACCGTAGCCGATAATAGCGACTTTCTTGCCTTTGATGAGGGAAAGGTCACAATCTTTGTCGTAAAAAACTTTCATTTATAAAACTCCAGGATTTAAGAAAATAGTATTGCTTCAGATTCGGGAAATCGTTGCTGCTTAATGGATTTTGGTGCATCCGGCCCGATTCCGGGCGTCGGCGGTAATGCGGCAATTCAATAGGACGCGGGCTCAAGCGCGATGCGCGTCAGCCCGCCCCTTCTTTACAGTTTAAGGACGCGTTCTCCTCGGCCTATGCCCGATACTCCGGTGCGAACGGTTTCAAGAATCGCGCTGCGGTCCAGCGCTCCGATAAAGGCTTCGATTTTTTCTTGCACACCGGTCAACTCGATGGTGTAGACCTTATCGGTAACGTCGATGATGCGCCCGCGGAAGATATCCGCCATGCGTTTCATTTCTTCGCGCTCTTTGCCTACAGCCCGCACCTTGATCAGCATGAGCTCGCGCTCGATGTGCGGCCCTTCCGACAAATCTACCACCTTGACGACATCGACCAGGCGATTCAAGTGCTTGGTGATCTGCTCGATGATTTCGTCGGAACCGTTGGTGACAATCGTCATGCGCGACAGCGTCGAGTCTTCGGTAGGCGCAACCGTCAGGGTTTCGATGTTGTACCCGCGCGCCGAGAACAGGCCAACCACGCGCGACAGGGCACCGGGCTCATTTTCCAGAAGGATAGAAATTACATGTTTCATTTTTTTCTCTCCTTACAGGTCTTCTGAACCAAGCAGCATATCGGTCAGGCCGCGGCCGGCCTTCACCATGGGCCACACATTTTCAGTCTGGTCGGTAATGAAGTCGAGGAATACCAGCCGCTTCTTGTGCTTGCTGAAGGCTTCGCGTATGGCCGGCTCGACATCGGCGGGCTTGTCGATCTGCAGGCCGACGTGGCCATAGCTTTCGACCAGCTTGACGAAATCGGGCAAGGCATCGACATACGACTCCGAATAGCGCGAGCCATAATCGATCTGCTGCCATTGCCGCACCATGCCAAGATAGCGATTGTTCAGACACAGTATCTTGGGCGTCAGGTGATACTGTTTGCAGGTGGAGAGTTCCTGGATGTTCATTTGAATCGAGGCTTCACCCGTAATGACCGCCACATCGCGGTCGGGATTGGCCATTTGCACGCCCATGGCAAAAGGCAAGCCTACCCCCATCGTTCCCAGGCCTCCCGAATTGATCCAGCGGCGGGGTTGGTCGAAGCGGTAATACTGCGCCGCCCACATTTGGTGCTGGCCCACATCCGAGGTCACGAAGGCATCGCCGCCCGTGACTTCCCACAGCTTCTGAACCACAAACTGCGGCTTGATCAGCGTATCGGAGCCCTCGTATTTAAGACACTCCTTGCCGCGCCAAGTATTGATTTGCTGCCACCACTTGGCCACAGCCGCCTGGTTGGGCGGCGTATCGGCCACCGCTTGCGCATAGAAGCTGTTGAGTTCCTGCAGCACGTCTTTGACATTGCCCACGATGGGAACATCGACGCGCACACGTTTGGAAATCGAAGAAGGATCGATGTCGATATGAATGATCTTGCGCGGATTTTGCGCAAAATGCTTGGGATTGCCGATCACCCGGTCATCGAAGCGGGCTCCCACCGCCAGCAGGACATCACAATGCTGCATGGCCATATTGGCTTCGTAGGTGCCGTGCATCCCCGGCATGCCGACAAACTTGTCGTCGCTGGCCGGGAAAGCCCCCAGGCCCATCAAGGTATTGGTGCAGGGCGCGCCCAGCAAGTCCACCAGCTGGCGCAGTTCGGGAGCCGCATCCGACAGCACCACGCCGCCCCCCGAATAGACCATGGGCCGCTCGGCGGCCAGCAGCATTTGCACCGCTTTTTTGATTTGCCCCTGATGCCCCTTGACCACGGGCGCATAGGAACGCATGTGCACCTCGCCCTTTTTGGGCGTGTACTTGCAGGTGGCCATGCTGATGTCTTTGGGGATATCGACCAGTACCGGACCCGGCCGGCCCGTTTTGGCGATATAAAAAGCGCGGCGCATGGTTTCGGCCAGATCCTTGACATCGCGCACAAGGAAATTGTGTTTGACGCAGGGACGCGTAATGCCCACGGTATCGCATTCCTGGAATGCATCTTCGCCTATGGCGTGGCTAGGCACCTGGCCGCTGATGATTACCAGGGGGATTGAATCCATATAGGCGGTGGCAATGCCGGTCACCGCATTGGTAACGCCCGGACCGCTGGTGACCAGCGCTACTCCGACCTTGTCGGACGAGCGTGAATAAGCATCGGCGGCATGCACGGCGGCCTGCTCGTGACGCACCAGGATGTGCTGGAATTTGTCTTGTTTGTAAATTGCGTCGTAAATGTACAGGACCGCACCACCGGGGTAACCAAATACGTGGTCAACGCCCTCTTCGGCCAGACAATGCACGACGATATCGGCGCCATTGAGTTCCATGTTGTATTCCTTTCGTAACCAGCACTGACATTCCGATTGGCCAGGAAAAGCCTGAGCCGGGCCAGTCGCGGCAACATGATCCGGCGCTTTATGGCTCACAGAGCCACGCCACCCAGACACCTTGCCGTCCCGACACGCACTCGTCGAAACGCAGTACGAGCGTTCTTCATGAACGCGGGAGGTAGAAACGGACGCTTTGGCAACACACGCTTGTGACGCGGCCAACAGCAGGTAATGCAGGCGCAAAAAACCGGGCGGATAGCCCGGGCGACAGAGCCTTTGACGGCCCGCACTGGATAAATGAGCGAGTCGAGGAGAGCTACTTTACCGCGTTGCACCATCAGAATCAACTCGGACCGCAAGCGGGCCCAGCCCGAAACACATTGACATGAATGGGAACCACGCTTCAGGCAAAAGATAAAAAACACAAGCCATTCTCCCTCTATACTTGCTTTGTTCCCACCACAGCACCGTGCTCATGGCGTCACCCGTACCCCAACTGCAGCGTTTTTTCTATAGCCACTATTTTTTTGGCGGGCTGCGGCAATCGATTGGGGTCTTGTTGCCGGCCCTGGTACTGGGCGGAATATTTCAGCTGTATGCGGTGGGTGTCATTGCGGCCATTGGCGCCGCCTGCGTCGCCGTCATCGACCAGCCCGGCGGCCCGCGCAGCAACCGCCGCAACGAAATGCTGGGCGGCATCCTGCTGGTATCCCTGACCGCCGCCGTTACCGGCCTGGCATCACCGTATCCCGTCCTGCTGTGGCTGGTCGTCCCCGCCCTGTGTTTCGGATTTTCGATGCTCACGGTGTTCGGCAAACGAGGCGGCCTGATCGGTTTTGCCTGCCTGCTGATCATGACGCTGACCATGCGCATCCCGCTGGACGAAAGCCAGGTGCTGCTGCACACGCTGTACTCATTCCTGGGCGGGCTGTTTTATTTCAGCTTCAGCTTCCTGATCAGCCGCGTACTATGGTACCGCGAAGAGCAGCAGGGCCTGTCCGTCGCCCTGTTCGCCACGGCCGACTATATGGCGGCCCGCTCACAGTTTTACGACGCCCATGTCGACCTGGACGCCTGCTACCGGCGAATGATCCACTTTCAGTCCATCATGACCGAAAAACACCAGGCGGCGCGCGACCTGGTACTGCGCGAACTGCCCAAGGGGCGCGGGCGCGGTGATCGCCATCGCGTCATGCTGCTGAACATTTTTATCGACATGGTCGATCTGCTGGACAGCCTCGTTGCCACACACACCGACTATGCAACGCTGCGCCGCCGCCTGCCGGACAGCGACGTGCTGCTGTTCGCCCGCGACGCCCTGTACAAGCTTTCGGTCAATGTCGGACGCCTGGCCTTGAATATCGCGCGCAACAAAAGCGCCCGCACACGCAGCAGCGTCAAGGCCGAATTGCGGGCCATCGAATACGAAATCGAACAATACCGGGAAAAGGGGCTGGCCCAGAACGAGCCTGAAGTCTACGCCTTGCTGGTGCAAATACTGCGCCGCCTGCGCAACGCGACGCGCGTGGTGGAGCACATGGCTGCGCGCACCCGCGGTGACGGCAACGATACCTCGAACGAAACCCGCCTGGATAAATCCCTGAGCCGCTTCCTGTCGCGCCAGGAATTGCGGTTCGGCATGCTGACCAGCAACCTGCGCCTGGACTCCTCGCACTTCCGTTATGCCTTGCGCGTGTCGATAGCCACCCTGCTGGCCATGACCGCCACCCTGGTGCTGTCGCTCGTGCTCGACATGGAAGGGGTGAAGGCCGATCTGACCGGGCACAGTTACTGGATCATCCTGACGATCATCATCGTCATGAAACCGGGGTTTGCGCTCACCAGGCAGCGCAATGGCTGGCGTCTTACGGGCACCCTGATAGGCTGCGGCCTGGGTATGATTCTATTCAATGTCACCCAAAACCCCGACATCTATTTCGCCGCACTGGTCATTACCAGCGTCCTGGGCTATTCCCTGATTCAGGTGAACTATATGCTGGCCGCCATCTTCAATACCTTGTTCGTGCTGATGGTGTTCCATTTTCTTACGCCCAGCGCCAATTTCGTGGTGGGCGAACGCCTGGTCGACACGGTCATAGGCTGTGGCCTGGCCCTCTTGTGCAGCTATATCTTTCCCTGGTGGGAATACAGCGTCATGGGGTCGCTATCCAAAGCCGCCAAGGCCGCGAACCAGGAATATCTGAAAACCGGCCTGCAGTATGCCTGCCTGAGCCGAGCGCTACAGCCCAGCGAGGAGACGCAGCCCAGCCAGCCGGACGATCAGGCCTCTCTGGAAGCGCAGAGACACGAAGCGGAAGTCGCCTGGCGCCTGGCCCGGAAAAATGTGCACATTGCCTTCAGCAACTTCGCGGCGGCCTTCTACCGCATGATGGACGAACCCGCCAAGCGCCAGAAGAATGTACCGGAATTGAATCACCTGCTTATTCAGAACCACGTGCTGGCATCGCAAATCAGCGCCGCCATCCCCATTCTGGCAAAACTTCAAACCGTACCCGAAGGCATACAAAAATCGCTCGATGCGATCGAGGCCCTGTTGCAAGACCAGGATGCCACCCCACCGATCTCCATCGAAACCGAAGGCGAATTGGCTACCCTGGCCTACCCCTTGCGGCAAATGGTCAAGGCCGCCCAATTGATCCGCCAGGAAATGCACGGCCTGGGTCCGGCGTAAATACCCGCCTTGGAATGTCAAGGCAGCCTCATAAAACCAATCTCAGGCACGGCGCCTGAATACCAGGCGGACCGGACTCGATTCTTTTGCCGCGTAAGCATAACCTTCGCTGGCAAATTTCTGCAGCGCAGCGGGTTTTGTAATTTTGTGCTCGATGACGTAACGAGCCATCAAGCCACGTGCGCGCTTGGCATGGAAACTGATGACTTTCCAGGCATCGTTTTTATAATCCTGAAAAACGCACTGTACGACAGTGGCCTTCAAGACTTTCAGGTCGATCGATTTGAAATATTCTTCCGAAGCCAGGTTCAACAGCACCGCCGCCTTGCCCTGCGCTGCTTCCGCATCCTGCTGTGCCACAAGGCGCTTGTTCAGGTACTCGGCAATCGAAGCGCCCCAATAGCTGTACAAAGTAGTGCCCTTGTCGGTCGGCAAGCGCGTGCCCATTTCAAGGCGATAAGGCCGCATCAAGTCCAGCGGGCGCAGCACCCCGTACAGGCCGCTCAAGATCGCCACATGCTCTTGCGCCCATTCGAGCTGCGCATCCGACAGCGTCGCCGCCTGCAGGCCCTCGTAGACATCGCCATTGAACGCCAGCACAGCCTGGCGGGAATTGGCACGCGTGAAACGCGGTTCCCAACTGGCATAGCGATCGACATTAAGCTGCGCCAGCGAATCGCTCAGGCTCATCAGCCCGGCTATTTCGTGCGCCGGTTTTGTTTTCAACACATCGATCAATGCCGATGCCTGCTTCACGAACAAAGGCTTGGTATGCAGCGTCGTACGCACCGTTGAATCGTAGTCCAGCTTCTTGGCCGGAGATAAAACCAGCAACATATAAGTCTTCAACCCTTTATGTTTGAAAATCGTCGATGGGAGATTGAACAGCATGGGTGCCGCCATTCGTATGGCTGCCGGCACCCTCATTCGTACGCGTGATGTTGTGGCGCCCCGTTCGTAGGGGCGCCCCGTGTGGGCACCCGCAATGTTCCGGCCTGCCGAGCGGGGTGGCCACAAGAGCTCCCCCTACTGGGCGGTCCAGCCGCCATCGAGCGACAGGGTTGTGCCGGTCATTTGTTCCGCCGCGTCGGAAGCCAGGAATACAGCCGCGCCGCCCAACTGCTTGGGCGTGACAAACTGCAATGAAGGCTGCTTTTCAGCCAGCAGTTTTTTGGCGGCCGCTTCGACGTCGATACCTTCTTTTTGCGCCAGGGCGTCGATCTGCTTCTCGACCAGGGGCGTGCGTACCCACCCGGGACAAATGGCATTGCAGGTCACGCCATTGCCGGCATTTTCCAGAGCCGTCACCTTGGTGAGGCCAACCACCCCGTGCTTGGCGGCCACATAGGCCGATTTGTTCGCGGAAGCAACCAGGCCATGCGCCGAGGCAATATTGATAATGCGCCCCCAACCCTGCTTTTTCATATGAGGCAAGGCAGCCGCCGTGCCGTGGAACACCGCCGACAGATTCAGGGCAATAATCGCATCCCAGCGCTCGACCGGAAAATCCTCGATCAAGTCGGTGTGCTGGATACCGGCGTTATTTACCAGGATATCAATACCGCCCAGGGCCTGCACCGCCTTGTTGATGAAGTCTCGCGTATCGGCCGCCTTCGACAAATCGGCATTGATGTAGTAGGCCTTCACATTGAACTCGAGCTCAAGACCGACACGTTCTTTTTCGATTGCCGCGGCGTCGCCGAAGCCATTGATCACCACATTCGCGCCGTTGGACGCCAGCTCGCGCGCAATAGCCAGGCCAATACCACTTGTAGAACCGGTAATGACCGCATGTTTACCTGTAAGCATATCGTTCCTTTTTTCCTGAGTATTATCTAAAACTTGTTCATTACTGCCGCATCAGTGTAACGCCCCGGGCATGCCAATCGCCTGCCCCGGGGCTTTGTGCAGGTTTTCAATTTCCTTGCTAGAATAGCGGACTCGCTAAATCGACGCGCACGGACAGGTGGCAGAGTGGTCGAATGCGCCGGACTCGAAATCCGGTGTACGTTTAGGCGTACCGTGAGTTCGAATCTCACCCTGTCCGCCAGAACACTAATAGAATCAATTTTCACTTGTGGCAGCAGACCGCTAAAGACCAACACGGTACCGCAATAGGAGTCTGCTCGTGATCGCCCCCAGCCTGGCTTTTGGATGCGCCAGCCTCACCCGATAGATCTGCCCCATTTACGGCACCTCATAAGTCGTATAATGGTTACCTCTCCAATCCGCCGAAAACCGGCACGAACACCGATTTTGCCCCGAATTGCATGGCTCAACTGAGGAAAGCAGGTCTAATGTGTGCTACCGCACAGACCGCCCTAGTTACTTAAACTAGCATCGGTTTTACGTGAGCGTTCGATGTATCAATGAATATCGAGGATTTGTTTACACCTAACAAACATGTAACTAATGTTTTCATATAACAACATCTTGTAAAAAGTGAATACTATGTTACGTAATAAACTACTGCCGCTGGCGATCCTGGTCTTGGGTCAAAGCGCTTTTGCTGCAGATCTTCCCAGCGCGGGTAGCCAAATCCAGCAAATTCCTCCGTCTCCTACCCCGGAAAAAGTGGCGCCCGAGATCCAAATAAAGCAAAAAAAAGCCTCGGCCGTTGTGGTGCCCGACACCGTAAAAATTCTCGTCAATCGTTTGCGCGTCACCGGCGCCACTGTCTATACCGAGGCGAACCTGGTGGCGCTGACGGGTTTCAAGCCCGCAAGCCAGTTGACGCTCACCGAGCTTCGCGCGATGACGGCGAAGATCACGGATTGGTATCACAAAAATGGTTACTTCGTTGCCCGTGCCTACTTGCCCGCGCAGGACATCAAGGGCGGGGTGGTGACAATCGCGGTGGCCGAAGGCCGGTACGGAAAGGTCATATTGCGTAATCATACGAATCTCTCGGATAGTCTCGCCCTTAGCCAGCTAAGCGGCATCAACACCGGAGACACGATCGCGATCGACCCGCTCGATAGCCGCCTTTTGCTGCTCTCCGATATACCCGGCGTGATTACCACGTCCACCCTGACGCCCAGCGCTTCGCCGGGAGCCTCCGACCTAATCGTTGACGTCGCTCCCGGTCGGCGCATAACGGGAAGTATTGATGCGGACAATGCGGGCAACCGCTATACCGGCGAGTATCGTCTTGGCGCAACCGTCAACTTCAATGATCTGTTAGGCCGCGGGGACGTCGCCAGCGTGCGTGCCGTGACTTCGGGCCGTGGCATGAATTATGGCCGTGCCTCTTACCAAATGCAATTTGGCAAGGCCACTGTCGGAGTCGCCTACAGTCGTCTGGGTTACAGGCTGGGTAAAGAATTTGCGGATCTTGACGCCCACGGTACTGCGGAAGTCGCCAGCATATATGGCAGCTATCCCCTGATACGATCCCGCAACAACAATCTGTATGCCCAACTTGCCTATGAGGACAGAACCTTTAAAGACAGGCAAGACGCAACCGGATCCGCCACCGACAAGAAGGCGCACGTGCTGATGGCCAGTCTGTACGGCGATTACCGCGACAATTTCGGCGGCGGCGGATTGAATCGTTATTCGCTTACCTGGTCCTTCGGAGATCTGAACATACAGACTCCAGAAGTTCGGGCTTACGATAACCAATACGCACGTAGCAACGGCTCCTACAATAAAATTGGGTTTAGCGCCTCGCGGCTGCAGCATATAACCGATTCAGTCTCGCTTTACGCGGGAATCCGAGGGCAATGGGCCTCGAAGAATCTGGACATATCAGAGAAGATGGAGTTGGGCGGCATGTACGGCGTGCGGGCCTATCCGGAAGGTGAAGCCTTTGGCGATCAGGGCTACATATTGAATCTGGAAGCTAGATGGCGACTGCCGAAATTAGCGCCCCAGATGCCCGGACAGGTCCAGTTGATAGGCTTCGTCGACACCGGCACGGTGATGACCAACAAGAGTAACTGGACGAGTGGCTCCAATCGCCGAACGCTAAGCGGTGCGGGCGTAGGAATCAATTGGGCTGTCGTCAACAACTTTTCAGTGACTGCCTACTACGCCCACAAGCTGGGCAACGCGCAAGCACAATCGGCGCCAGACAAATCGGGCAGATTCTGGATACAGATGGTGAAATATTTCTGAGAATAGAAAACGGAAACGATCACCCGCTTCACGAGCTTTTGAGAATAATAGAGAGTAGCAAAATGAACTGTATCCATCGACCGGCCGTGAACCAGAGAACCTGGTATCGCGCAACTACGCGAAAAGCGCTGACAATTTCACTGCTGATGTCATTCTGTGTCACTGTCCACGCACTCCCGACGGGGGGCGTCGTAACGGCGGGCAACGCCAGCATCAGCAGCAGCCCGACCAGCACAACCATTACGCAATCGACACCGAATGCGGTGATCAACTGGCAAGGCTTCAATGTTGGGCCGGCGCAGGCCGTGCAGTTCGTGCAGCCCGGCAGCGGCTCGGTGACGCTTAACCGCGTAGTAGGCCCGGACCCTTCCAGTATTCTCGGGAGCATCACCGCCAACGGCAAAGTATTTCTGGTCAATCCCAATGGCATTCTGTTTGGCTCGGGAGCATCTATCAATGTCGGCGGGTTGGTTGCCTCCACCCTAAACATCTCCGATAGCGATTTCATGAAGGGCTCCTACAAATTTACTGGAGCCGGCAATGGCGCTCTGAACAATGACGGGTCGATTAACGCAGACGCAGGCTATGTCGCGCTGTTGGGCCGTAATGTCAGCAACAATGGCGTTATTTCAGCCCGGCTGGGAACAATTGCGCTTGCCGCCGGCACGGCTGTCACACTGGACATCAGTGGTGACAAACTGCTTAACGTGAACGTCGACCAGGGCGCAATCAATGCGCTGGTTCAAAACGGCGGCCTCATCAAGGCTGACGGCGGGCGGGTGCTCATGACTACCCAGACAGCCGAGGGCTTGTTCACAACGGCGGTCAACAACAGCGGCGTGATCGAGGCGCAGACTATTCAGAACCACAGTGGCACGATCACGCTGCTTGGGGATATGCAAAACGGTGTCACCAACGTGGGGGGCACGCTGGATGCCAGCGCGCCCAATGGCGGCAATGGCGGTTTTATTGAAACATCCGCAGCTCATGTAAAGATTGCGGGCAACGCGAATATCACTACTGCCGCACCCTCCGGACTGACAGGCACCTGGCTGATCGACCCGCAGGACTTCAATATTGCTGCGACGGGCGGCGATATTTCAGGCGCGACGCTTTCCAACCTGCTGGTCACTAACAGCGTCATCATCAGTACGAACACGGGATCGACTGCTGCGGTAGCCGGAACCCCCCCGGTGACCAGTCTGTATGCAGCAACAGCTGGAAATGGAGATATCTTCGTCAATGACGCAGTCAGCTGGACCGCATCCTCCAGCCCAACGACCTTGACATTGAATGCCGCGCGTGATGTGAACGTGAACCGCGCGGTCACTGCCGTCAACGGTAATTTCGTGGTCTGCTGCGGACGCGATGTCAATGTGAAAGCAGCGATTACGACGACCAATGGAAGCGTCCTGTTAAGCGCTGGGCGCAATGCAAACATCGACGCGGCCATGACAACGACCGATGGCAACATCATGATTTGCGCGGCGCAGGACGTAAACGTGAGTGGGGCCATCACATTGACCAGAGGCAGCAGCATCCCCAGTCAAAGTCTGGGACTGCCTCTTGGTCTGGTGCTAAACAGCGGTTACGGCGGCACAGGACCGGGGTCGGCGGGCGGCACGGTCACCTTCGCTTCCGGCACTCCTCCCGTCGCAGTGACAGGACCGAACGCACCGGTCACTATTTATTACAATCCGGTGTCATACACATCGCCGACGGACTATTCCACCCACTTCACGTTAACCAACGGCGCCACATTGACTCAAAAAATGTTGGTATTCCCAGATGGTGCCGATCGCGCCTACGACGGAACGACCACAGCGACCTTTTCATCATTGAAGGGGAATCCCGCCGGCGTGACCCTGATTCAGGGCCCAGGCAGCACGGCCACATTCGATACCGCGTCCGTAGGAACGGATAAGACAATCACGTTTAACGGCTATAGCCTTGGCGGTGTGAATGCAGGCAATTTCGCTCTGGCAATTTCTTGTTGTTCACCCCAATTGGGGAGAACAACTGCCAACATCACAGCCGGCACAGTTCCACCCGGCAGTACCGTTCTGCCCAATGGTAGTACCGTTCTGCCCAGCGGTATTGTTGTTCTACCGGGCGGTGTCGTTGTCCTGCCCAGTGGTCAACCTGTCTCGCCTGGGGAGATGCTGGGTGTGATCCCGGTCATTGCGCCACTTTCAACGCTGCCGTTCAGGCCATCGGTGTTGCCCACTGTCACGCTGACCGAAACGCCTCCCCAGCTACTCACTCTGGTGCAGACTCCAGAGCATCCGAGCATCTATGTGCCTCTCTACCCTAAACGCAGGCGGTACCTTAATTGAGACGCACAATGACGGCAACAGTGGCCAAAGGAGTTTGCTTTGGACTCCTGGCCATGTGCCTGAGCTTGCCGCAAGCATTCGCAGCGGGCGTTCAGAACCAGACCGAGAGCGAGTCCCCAGAAGCCAAACATCTGGCAAACTGGGTCATCGACTCGGGCGACAACGGCAAAATGCCGTTTGTGATTGTCGACAAAAAAAACGCCAGAGTACTGGTGTTTAATGCCCAGGGCCAACTGCGCGGCTCGGCGCCGGCGCTGCTTGGACTCGCGCGCGGTGACGATATCGTCCCCGGAATTGGCAATCAAAAATTGTCTACCATTCGCCCCGATGAGCGCATTACGCCGTCAGGCCGCTTTGTGGCGGGGCTGGGGCACATTCTCAGTGGACAGGAAGTTCTCTGGGTCGATTACGATGCCGGAATCGCCATACATCGTGTGGTAACAAGCAATGTCAAGGAACACCGCGCACAACGCCTGGCAAGCCCGACGGTGTTGGATAAACGTATTTCGTATGGCTGTATAAACGTTCCCGTCACGTTCTATGAAAACATAGTCAGCCCCACGTTTCGCAAAACCAACGGCGTTGTGTATATACTGCCGGAAACTCGGTCCGGCGAGGCCGCTTTTTTTGCGCAATACGGTCATTAACTTATAGCGCTGGCACACATGTATCAGTCGGTTGCAGTGCACCACCCCGGGTATCAGGACCCGATATCTTCCAGACTGAA
The DNA here is from genome assembly GCF_054781135.1 of Paralcaligenes ginsengisoli. Classification (NCBI taxonomy): domain Bacteria; kingdom Pseudomonadati; phylum Pseudomonadota; class Betaproteobacteria; order Burkholderiales; family Alcaligenaceae; genus Paralcaligenes; species Paralcaligenes ginsengisoli. Next base: position 28,195 of record NZ_BAAGUZ010000045.1, on the reverse strand, counting down.
GGTTTCGGCCTGGTCGTCATAAGAAAAAATTTCGGCATACCGCCCCCAGTTGATGACCGCATCCAGAGTCTCTTGCGCCGCGCTGTCGGAGAGGAAATCTTCGAGTTCCTGTTCGAAACGCACGCGGGGCGCGCGATGCCCGGGCCGCTCGTTGAGCACATGGCGGATGCGCGCCGCCATCGGCACCGAGCGCACCAGATGATCGGCGAACATCAGCTTGCGTTCCTGGGTGCCGTAATCGGCAAAGACCTTGCCTGCCTGGGTCAGCAAGATATCGCCTTCCTGCACATCCGCAAAACCCAAGTGCTGCAGCATTTCGGCAACCGGGAAAAGGTCGTCGACCTCCAGATGCAAAGTGCGTGCAATCTCCGGCAAATCGGCCTTGCCGTTATAGGGCGCCATCGCCAGGGTTTCGATCAGGCCGGCCATCAGATTGGTTGAAACCTGCGGCAACCACGTGCCCAGCTCCAGTTCTTTGCGGGTTCCTTCGGCGCTTACCCGCGCCGTCATGCGAGCGTAGATATCGTCGACCAGACGGCGAAATGCCGGATCGAGCCGATTGCGCGGATGCACGAACGGTACCTGTATTTCGGCAATCACGCGGCCGGGATTGGACGACAGGACCAGGATCCGGTCGCACATGAACACCGCCTCTTCGATGTTGTGGGTAACGATCAGCACCGATTTGATCTTTAACTGCTTTTCGTTCCAAAGATCGAGCAAATCGGTGCGCAGGGTTTCGGCGGTCAGCACGTCGAGCGCCGAAAAGGGCTCATCCATCAGCAACAGGGTTGGGTCGACCACCAGCGCACGGGCAAAACCGACACGCTGGCGCATTCCGCCCGACAACTCGCGTGGATAGGCGTTTTCGAACCCGTCCAGCCCGATCAGGTCAATGGCGGCGAGCGAGCGCTCGCGGCGCTCGCGCGGATTGACGCCAAGCGCCTCCAGACCGGCCTCGACGTTTTGCAGCACAGTCAGCCACGGAAACAGCGCAAAGGTCTGGAATACCATCGCCACGCCTTCGGCCGGGCCGTTCAGCGGCTCTCCCCTGTAAGTGACGGCGCCGCCACTGGGCTTGATCAGACCCGCGATAATGCGCAACAAGGTCGATTTTCCGGAACCCGAACGGCCCAGCAGCCCAACGATCTCGCCGCTCTTGAGGGTCAGGTTCACATCGTCGAGCACCAGCAGCTCATCTTGCGACTTGTTAAAGCCGCGCCGCACATGCTCGACACGCAATATTTCGTTCGCAAGGGCTTCTGGATTTTGCATGAGATGTTTCAGTAATTGCCAAAGAAAAACAAGCTGCCGGGCATCTGGCGGCCTAATCCATGCGCAGCCGCGAATCCGCGTAAGCATACAGAGGCCGCCACAACAGGCGGTTGAACAAGGTCACGAACAGCGACATGACGGCAATGCCGAGAATGATTTTTGGAAAATCCCCGGCGGCCGTGGTTTGAGCGATATACGCACCCAAGCCGTGCGCGACGACCTTGTCGTTGCCCCAGGATACGAACTCCGAAACGATACTGGCATTCCAGGCTCCACCCGAAGCGGTAATGGCGCCTGTAATATAGTACGGAAAGATCCCCGGCAGAATGATTTTCTTCCACCATTGCCAGCCGCGAATCCGGAAATTGGCGGCGGCCTCTTTGAAATCGTTCGGGAAGGCGGTGGCGCCGGCAATGACATTGAACAGGATGTACCACTGCGTGCCAAGCACGATCAGGGGCGAGAGCCAGATATCGGGATTCAGGTGGAACCTGACAATCAGCACGACAAACACCGGGAACAGCAGATTGGCGGGAAAGGCCGCCAGGAACTGCGCAATAGGCTGGACCTTTGCGGCCAGTGCCGGCCGCAAGCCTATCATTACCCCCAAAGGCACCCAGACCACCGAAGCCACGGCAATCAGCGCCAGCACGCGCAGCAGCGTCACCAGGCCCAGCACGAAAACATGCCCTACTTCCGCCAGCCCCACGCCGGTTCGCACATAGGCGATGACACGGAACACAACATATACCGTTATCAGCAGGACCAGAATCGTCCAGACTGCGTCTATTGTTTTCGACGGCTTGCGCTCTGTCCGCATGACACCGGCCTTGCCATCGGCCGGGTGCGAGAACACGCGCACGGGAATGCGCGCCAGCGTGGCCAGCACCCAAGCCATAGGCCTGAGCAACTGGGTAATCAGGCGGGTGCGCCGGATCAGGTCGAGCAGCCACGACTTGGGCGCATTCGCCGACATGGTGTTTTCCATGCGAAACTTGTCGGCCCATGCCACCAGCGGACGAAACAGCAACTGGTCGTAAGCGAGGATGACCAGCGACATGACCAGGATCACATAGCCGACTGCGCCCAGATTACGCTGATCGATGGCTGCCGCCAGATAAGAGCCGATACCCGGCAGCGTGATGGTGCGGCTGCCCACGGTGATCGCTTCCGACGCAACCACGAAAAACCAGCCGCCCGACATGGACATCATCATGTTCCAGATCAGGCCCGGCAGGGAAAACGGCACCTCGAGCTTCCAGAAGCGCTGCCAGCCGGTCAGATGGAAACTGCGCGACACTTCCTGTAAATCGCGCGGCACGGTGCGCAGCGACTGATAGAAGCTGAACGTCATGTTCCATGCCTGGCTGGTGAAAATCGCGAAGATCGCGGCGCATTCCGCCCCTGCCACCCGATCCGGAAACAAGGCGATAAAAAAGGTCACGGTGAAGGAAATATAGCCGAGCACCGGCACCGACTGCAGAATATCCAGAATCGGCACCAGGACTTTCTCGGCGCGCCGGCTCTTGGCGGCCAGCGTGCCGTAGATTAGCGTAAACACCAGCGAGGCAACCATCGCCGCGAGCATGCGCAAGGTGGTGCGCAGCGCATACTCGGGCAGCATCGAAGGCGACAGCGAAATCGCCTGGGTTTTAAGCACCGAGATCGGCGCCATGGTCTGGTGATAACCGACTGCCGCCATGGCAATCAGGCAGATAATCAGCGGAAAAGCAATGAAATCCCAGCGATTGGGCAAAAGCCGCCACGCAGAGGCGTTAAATGATGGGCCAAGAATATTCAAACGCATGAAATGGCTCCGGCATGGGTATCGGCGCGGGTCAGCCCACCCAAAGCACAACCAGCGAGGCCACTATGCAATACACGCCGAAGATATGCCAGCGTCCCTGTTCCAGCCAGCGCGAGAGCCAACGCAATGCCGCCAGCCCGGCCAGAAAACTCAGCGCCATACCGATCAGGCTCGGGCCGAACAAGTGAAACAGCTCTCCCGAATGCGCCGGCACAGCGGCGGCCTGGGCCTTGTAAAGCCTGAGAACCTCCCTGGCGATGACAGGCGGAGTCAGAACCACGGCCAGCGCGAAGCTGAACTCTTCCGCCCGGCGCCGGGATATCCCCTGGGCAAGCCCTGTCGAAATGGTCGCGCCCGAACGTGAAAACCCTCTGAACGGCAGGCACAGGCCCTGCACGGCACCGATCCACAATGCGCTGCGCACCGACAAATCCTTGTCGCCCTGGCGCAGGCGCGACGACACAATGATCAGCACGCCGGCCGCAGCCAGCGCGACGGCCATCAGCCTGGAGTTGCCAAACAGATGTTCGATTTCGAAACCGGGCGCATTGCCGGCCACGACATGCTTGATTATTTCCATCAACGCCAGGCCCACCACGCCTGTAATGGCCGTTGCAATCACCACATAGGCCGCGTTGGAACGAAACGCCTGCGCCGAGCTGAAATAGCTTGCGCACCACGATTTCCAGAAATAAACAATGACCGCAAACATGGTGCCGGTGTGCAACATGACCAGCAGAAGCGTCATGTCCGGCGCGGTGGGGTCCAGCCCCATCAGTTTTTCGGCCACGATCACATGGGCGGAACTGGAAATCGGCAGAAGCTCCGCCGCCCCTTGCACAATAGCGAGAATCAGGATTTGGAGAAGATCCATACTAGGCCTTGACGTAGCGGTAAGGTGAATTTCGAGCGATTATCTCACGGGATTGTGACAAGGCGTGCGACACTTGGCCGGCCAAGTCGCCGAGGCCGATTCGCCCATTTTCGCGCCACAAAAACAACAGATGCAAACAAATGTAAAAATCTTGGCCTAAAAGCTCTAAAAGTTGCTTTTTGATGCGCTTTGGAGAGGGCAACTTACGTTTGCATGGGAAAATTCACCGACAATGACTACATCAAGTTAAACAAGCGGGGCTTTTATGAAACGACTCTTATTGGCGGGTATTGCAGCAGTAGCGTTGCTCGGCTCAAGCGCCGCCATGGCTCGCGTCGATGTCGGGATTTCCATCGGTATTCCCGGAATCGTGTATGGCGAACCCTATTATCCGCCAGTCGCCTATGTGGCTCCGCCGCCGGTGGTGGTCGTGCCCCGGTACGCACCGGTACCCGTGTATGGCCCGCGCTACTATCGCGACGGCTTTATTGAATATCGAGGCTGGCGCGGCGATCGCGGCTGGCATGGCGATCGCGGTCGTGGGCGTGGCCACTGGAAACACCATCGCGGGCACGGCGATCGGGATTAACCGATCCGGACACCGCAAGGGTTTCTTGTGGAAACCCTTAATAAGGGCACCCTTTGCGGGTGCCCTTTCATCGTCTGTTCACCCCCCTTTCAGGCAGCCTGCAGGCGAACCAGCCCTCCCATATAAGGCCGCAACACATCGGGGATGACAACGCTGCCGTCTTCCTGCTGGTAGTTTTCAAGCACAGCCACCAAGGCGCGCCCGACAGCCAGGCCAGAACCGTTCAGTGTGTGCAGGTATTCGGGCTTGCCTTTTTCAGGACGGTAGCGAGCCTGCATGCGCCGCGCCTGGAAAGCTTCGCAGTTGGATACCGAGGAAATTTCGCGCCAGGTATTTTGCGCCGGCAGCCAAACCTCGAGATCGTAGGTCTTGGTCGAGCCGAATCCCATATCGCCGCCGCACAGCAAGACGACCCGGTACGGGACTCCAAGCTTTTGCAGGACCGCCTCCGCGTGTCCAACCATGTGCTCGAGCGTATCGTAGGAACTGTCGGGATGCACGATCTGCACCATCTCGACCTTGTCGAACTGATGCTGGCGTATCATGCCGCGCATATCGCGGCCACCGCTGCCCGCCTCGGAGCGAAAGCATGGCGTATGCGCGGTAAGCCTGATCGGCAAATCCTGCAAAGGCACGATCGTGTCGCGCACGGAGCCGGTCAGAGTGATCTCGGATGTGGATATGAGGTACAGATCTTCGCCCGCCACCACATTGCCCTGCTCGTCGCGATTCGGTTCCTCGTCCTGCCCACCCTTGGTGACCCAGAACATATCTTCCTTGAATTTGGGCAGTTGGCCGGTGCCGAACAGGGTCGAGCTATTGACGATATAAGGCGTGTAGCACTCGGTATAGCCGTGCTCGGTGGTCTGCAGATCGAGCATGAACTGCGCCAGGGCGCGATGCAGGCGCGCGATCTGGCCGCGCAGCATCATGAACCGGGCTCCCGACAGTTTGCGCGCGGTATCGAAATCCAGGCCTATGGGTTCGCCCAGGCTGACATGATCTTTGGGCTCGAATGCCAAAGGTTGGGGATTGCCTTGTGCATCGGCGCGGCTGCCCGGAGGAAGCCAGCGGCGCACTTCGACGTTATCGTCGCTGGAGGCACCCGCCGGAACACTGGCATGCGGCAGGTTCGGCAGGGTCATGAGCCATTCATTCAACTCGTGCTGCACATTGGCCAGGTCGAATTCCAATTCTTTGAGGCGCGCCGGTATGGCCTGCGATTCGGCCATTTCCCGGCTGGCATCTTCACCTTTGGATTTCAACTGGCCGATCAGTTTGGACACCGCATTGCGCCGCGCCTGCAAGGTTTCGGTTTCGATCTGGACCGCCTTGCGGCGGGCCTCGAGCCGGTTGAAACGCTCGGTGTCGAACTGCATGCCGCGCAACGCCAGCCGATCGACTACCGTGGCCATGTCTTTGCGCAACTGATTGGGGTCTAACATAATTGATTCAAACTATAAAAGTGTGTCGAGGTAAATAGGAGCGAGGGCATCATTATATTGAACGCCCCGGGCAATAGACGATTCGGGTGTGCAAGCGGCGATTCCGGGTGCCCGCCAGGGACGCTCCTACGCTTTTTTATCCGCCGCATCGTCCAGCGCTTTGAGAAACGCGAGTTTTTCGGCAATTTTACCTTCCAATCCACGATCGGTCGGGCGATAGAACGTCGCTTTCAGGCCATCCGGAAAATACTGTTCGCCTGCCGCGTAACCGTGCGGTTCGTCGTGCGCATAACGGTAGGCCTGGCCGTGGCCCAACTGCTTCATGAGCTTTGTGGGCGCATTGCGCAAGTGCATGGGAACCGGCGCGCTGCCCTGCTCCTGGGCGTAGCTGCGCGCGGCCTTGTACGCGTTGTACAGGGCATTGGATTTTGCCGCACAGGCCAGGTACACCACGGCCTGCGCCAAAGCCAGCTCGCCCTCGGGAGAGCCCAGCCGTTCGTAGATATCGGCGCCATTCAAGGCAATTTCGGTCGCCCGCGGATCAGCCAGGCCTATATCTTCGACAGCCATCCGGACAATGCGCCGCGACAAATAGCGCGGATCGGCTCCACCGTCGAGCATGCGGGTAAACCAATAAAGCGCCGCATCCGGATCGGAGCCGCGCACGGATTTATGCAAAGCGCTGATCTGATCGTAAAACGCATCGCCGCCCTTGTCGAAACGGCGCAGATTCTGCGACAGGGATGTTTCCAGCCATTCCGAGTCGATCAACTGCCGCCCGGCGTTGCGAGCCGATTCCGCCACGACTTCAACGGCATTGATGAGGCGGCGCGCGTCGCCATCGGCCCAGCCGGCCAATTGGGCCTGCGCGTCTGGGTCGAAGAGCAATTCAGCTGATCCGGCATCGGTTCCGGGCTGGCCTGCGTTGAGCACCGCCATGGCGCGCTCGAGCAGCGTCAGGAGCTCGCCCGGGCTCAAGGATTCCAGCACATACACCCGCGCCCGCGACAGCAAGGCCGAATTCATTTCAAAGGACGGGTTCTCGGTCGTCGCGCCAATAAAAGTGAACAGGCCGCTTTCGACGTAAGGCAGGAAAGCATCTTGTTGCGCCTTGTTGAAGCGATGCACCTCATCGACGAACAATATGGTGCGCCGACCCTGGCCTTGCGCCACTTGCGCGGCCACCACCGCCTCGCGTATGTCCTTGACGCCGCCCAGCACCGCGGAAATCGCCAGGAACTGCGCCTCGAACCCGGCCGCCATGAGCCGCGCCAACGTGGTTTTCCCTACCCCTGGCGGCCCCCAGAAAATCATGGAGTGAGGCCGTCCCGACTGAAAGGCCACGCGCAAAGGCTTGCCCGGTCCAAGCAGATGGGCCTGGCCCACCACGTCGTCCAATGTCCTGGGGCGCAAGCGTTCCGCCAGAGGCGCATTGGCTTCGAGCACGGCAGGCGTATTGAACAGATCCGGGGTATTGGCCATAAACGGGATCAGGCCGGCTGCGACGCCCGGCCATTACATCTTGACAACGTCGGTGCCTTTCGGTGGAACAAACTGGAACTCGCCGGACGGCAGCTTGGGATTGGAAACAATGTGGCTCAAGTCGATGCGCGTAGTCTGGCCGAATGAGTCCATAAGTTCCAGGCGAGCCGGCAGATTGTCTTTAAAGCCGATATCGACATAGGCAAAGCCGGCGTCGGCCTTGCGCGGCTTGGCCCGCAACCATTCCAGCCCGTTTTTGTCGGGCAAGGTGCTCATGGTAAAAGCTTCGTCGAGGGCACCCGAGCCAAACAGAATGGCAGCCGGCGAGGCGCCAATGGCCTTGTCGACAGTACGCTCGGTAACCTGGCTGAGATCGGGATCGTACTGATAAACCGTAGTGCCGTCCGAAACGATCAGTTGCGCGTAGGGCTTGGTGACCTGCCACTTGAAATGCCCCGGGCGCTGGAACGAAAACCGGCCCGACTGCGCGGGCTTGGCCTGTTGCCCCTGCGCCCCCGAGGTACTTTGGGTGAACTCACCCGTGGCCGAAGCCACTTTGGCCACGAACTGCCGCAACTGGGCCGGCGCATCGGCCGACCAGGCCAACACAGGACTGGCCGCCAATACCAAAGCGGCGAAGAAATGTTTACTCTGCATTTGAACCTTCTCCGGCCGGAACCAGGATCTCGCGATTACCGTTGGACTGCATGGCGGACACCAGGCCGGACTGCTCCATTTGCTCGAGCAGGCGCGCCGCCCGGTTATAGCCTATGCGCAAATGACGCTGCACCGACGAAATGGACGCCCGCCGGTTCTTGAGAATGACCTCGACCGCCTGATCGTACAGAGGGTCTGACTCGGCGTCGGCAAAGCCCGTAACGCCGCCCACGCCATCGCCGGTTTCGCCTTCGAGCGCCCCTTCGAGCAGGCCCTCGACATAATTGGGCTCGCCCTGTTCTTTCAGCGAATCGACCACCCGATGCACTTCGTCGTCGCCGACGAATGCGCCATGCACCCGCGTGGGCAGCCCCGAACCGGGCGGCATGTACAGCATATCGCCCTGGCCCAGCAGGGCTTCGGCGCCCATCTGATCAAGTATGGTGCGCGAGTCGATTTTGGACGACACCTGGAAGGCTATCCGCGTAGGGATATTGGCCTTGATCAGGCCGGTGATGACGTCGACGCTGGGGCGCTGCGTCGCCAGAATAAGATGGATTCCAGCCGCCCGGGCTTTTTGCGCCAGGCGGGCGATGAGCTCTTCGATTTTCTTGCCCACGACCATCATCAAGTCGGCCAGCTCGTCGATGACCACGACTATCGTTGGCAGGGTGGACAGTGGCTCGGGCGCATCGGGGGTGAGCGAAAACGGATTGGGGATGGGTTCTTCGCGCTTGATGGCATCGCGTATCTTGCTGTTGTAGCCCGCCAGGTTGCGCACCCCCATCTTGCTCATGAGCTTGTAGCGTTTCTCCATTTCGCCCACACACCAGTTCAGCGCGTTGGCGGCATGCCGCATATCGGTGACGACCGGTGCCAGCAAATGCGGAATCCCCTCGTAAATGCTCATTTCGAGCATTTTTGGATCGATGAGGATCAGGCGTGTCTGTGTTGCGTCGGCCTTGTAGAGCAAAGACAGGATCATGGCGTTGATCCCGACCGACTTGCCCGAGCCGGTGGTACCCGCCACCAGCAAGTGCGGCATTTTGGCCAGATCGGCCACGACCGGATTGCCGGCAATATCCTTGCCCAGGGCCATGGTCAGTACGGACGGATTGCTGTGATAGGTTTGCGAACCGATGATTTCAGAGAGCCTGACTATTTGGCGCCGCGGATTGGGCAACTCGAGCCCCATCAGGTTCTTGCCCGGTATGGTCTCGACCACACGAATGCTGACCAGGCTGAGCGCCCGCGCCAGATCTTTGGCCAGGTTGACGATTTGGCTGCCTTTGACGCCGGTAGCCGGCTCGATCTCGTAGCGGGTAATTACCGGGCCGGCCTGGGCGGCCACCACCACGACCTTGACACCGAAATCGGAAAGCTTCTTCTCGATGAGGCGCGAGGTGAACTCGATGGTTTCGGGCGCCACGGTCTCGGGCTGCTCGACCGGCGGATCCAGCAAGCTGATGGCCGGCAAATCGCCCGACGCCCCCGATTCGATAGGCGCGACAAACAGGGTTTTCTGCTTTTCCTTTTCCACCCGGGTGGACTTGGGTATGCTGGTAATGGCCGGCTCGATGCGTACGGGCTGCTCGTGCACCAGTTGCTCGTGCTTGGCCTCGACCAGCTCGTTGCGCTCGGCGCTTTTTGCCTCGCCGACCTTGCGGTCTTCGCGCGCCGCCTTCAATTCAAATACACGCCGCACCGATCTTTCGATGGCAAAACCCACACGTTCGGCCAGATGCAGCCAGGAAAAGCCAAAAAACAGGCTGGCCCCTACCGCCATCATGACCAGCAGCAACAAGGTGCAACCCGTGGTCCCCACCGACAGGGACAGGGCGTGAGCCAGCAGCTTGCCAAGTTCGCCGCCGGCGCCGCTGGGCAAGTGCGCGCCAAAATTCTTCAGCCGCAGCGCTTCGGTTCCCATGGAGCCAATGAAAAGCAGGAAAAACCCGATACCGATTTCCCAGTGAACCCTGGGCAGGACTTCGATATTGGCTTTGGGCAGCAACATGCTGGTCAGGCGATAAAACCCGACGATGACGCGCTGCAGCAACAAAACGACCCACAGCCAGGCCGAATAGCCAAACAGGAACAGCAGCAGATCGGAGACATACGCCCCCAAGGTGCCGCCGCGGTTCAGCGTCGCGCCGGTATGCAGGGAATGCGACCAGGCCGGATCGGTGGCATGCCAAGTTGCCAGGACCAGGCCAAGCCACGCCGCCAGGGCGGCAAATACAATCCAGCGCGCCTCTCGGAGCAAGCCGGAGACCCGGGTTTGCAGAAGCGAAGGACCATTGCGCACGTTGCGCGAAGAGCGGGGAGATGTTGCAGGTATTCTAGCCATAGACTCATTATAATTGCCTGTTCACTTTTTTCGGATTTTCTGTGATGACCACTCCCAAACACGCCAAGGTTCTCATTCTGGGCTCGGGCCCGGCCGGCTATAGCGCCGCGGTATATGCGGCTCGCGCCAACCTTGCCCCCGTACTTGTAACAGGCTTGGAACAAGGGGGACAGCTCATGACAACCACCGACGTCGACAACTGGCCAGCCGATGTGCAGGGCGTGCAGGGCCCGGACCTGATGCAGCGCTTCCAGGCGCATGCCGAGCGCTTCAATACCGAGATGGTATTCGATCACATCGCCAGCGTCGACCTGTCCAGGCGCCCTTTCACGCTGACGGGCGATACAGGAGCCCCTTATACCTGCGACGCGCTCATCATCGCCACCGGCGCCTCGGCCCAATACCTGGGCTTGCCCTCGGAACAGGAATTCATGGGGCGCGGCGTGTCCGGTTGCGCCACTTGCGATGGTTTTTTCTATAAAAATCAAGATGTTATTGTTGTAGGCGGCGGCAATACCGCCGTCGAAGAAGCGCTTTATTTATCGAATATCTGCCGCACCGTCACCCTGGTGCATCGCCGCGACAAATTCCGTGCCGAACCCATACTCATCGACAAAATGATGGAAAAAGTCAATAACGGAAATATGCGGCTCAAACTGTTTTGCGAGCTTGAAGAGGTGCTGGGCGACCAGTCCGGCGTGACCGGCGCCCGCGTGCGCAACAATCAGTCCGGAACCACCGAAGACCTTGCCGTTACCGGCGCCTTCATCGCCATCGGCCACCGACCCAATACGGATATCTTCGCCGGCCAGCTCGACATGGAAAATGGCTATATCGTCACCCAGAGCGGCCTCAAAGGCCTGGCCACCATGACCTCCGTACCGGGCGTTTTTGCCGCGGGCGACGTGCAGGATCACGTGTACCGCCAGGCGATTACCAGTGCCGGCACGGGCTGCATGGCCGCACTCGACGCGCAGCGGTGGCTGGAGAATGCGGGAGCATAAAGGCGGCCTGGGTGAGCTGAAGCGCCTGCGGCAGGAAGCCGCAGCACCCAAGCCGGCAATTCGACCCACGGCCCCTGCCAGCACGCCCAAGGGCGCACGCGAGGTCCGCAAGGCTATGCAAACGCAGCCCTCTTCGCTGGATATCGACGACAAGGCCCTGTTTTTGCGGGCCGTCAAAGGGGTCGAACGACTGCGCGACCCGCGGCGCGCTGTCCTGCCGCCCATGCCGACCGCGCCCTCGCATCAGTTGCAGCAGCGCCGCGAGGCCGCAACCGGCCCGACGCAAAAGCCTTTGGCGCAAACCTCCGATCATTTTGCGCCGGCCGGCCTGATTGAAAGCGAGCCGGGTTTCGTGCGCAACCCCGGCAGCGCCGACCTGCTCAAAGGCCTGAAGCGAGGCAAATGGCCCATAGGCGCCACGCTGGATCTGCACGGCGCCACCCTGGACGAGGCGCGCACGCGCCTGGACCAGTTTCTGCAATCGTGCCTCGCGCATCATATCCGTTGCGTCTGCGTCGTACATGGCAAAGGTTATGGCTCCAAAAACGGCACGCCGGTGCTCAAGCAGACCATCAGGCGCTGGCTGACCCAGCTTGATTGCGTCCAGGCCTACGCTGAATGCCGGGAACAGGATGGCGGCGCCGGCGCCGTGCAGGTGTTGCTGCGCCCCGGCCCGGCAACGAACTAAACCATCGGTGCCTGTTCGTCGCGGCGGGGCCTTCGGCCCCCGTCGGGTTTGGAGCCGCATCAATGACAAAAGCCGACAGCTGAGCTGTCGGCTTTTGTGCATTTATATTTTTTATGGGACCTGCTTTTTTATGTACCGTTTTATCGGTTTGCCCATGCAGGGCTTTGTCTCCTCACCTGCATGAACCGAATTGTGCACGAAGTTTTAACTCGTAACACTTAGGGAATACACTTGGTTTAAGCGGTTTCTTGGCCACCCAAGCCCAAGTCGGCAATCATTTTCTTGCGAATCTCGAATTTTTGCACTTTGCCGGTCACGGTCAGAGGAAACTCGTCGACGAAGCGCACATATCGAGGCACTTTGTAGTGGGCAATCCTGCCGACGCAAAATTCCCGGATCTCCTCTTCCGTCGCCGCCTGGCCCGGCTTAAGGGTAATCCAGGCGCACAGCTCTTCGCCGAACTTCAAATCCGGCACGCCCACCACGGAAACATCCTTGACCGCGGGATGCTTGTACAAAAACTCTTCGATCTCACGCGGATAGATGTTTTCGCCGCCGCGGATCACCATGTCTTTCAGGCGGCCAACCACGTTTCCATATCCGCGTTCGTCCATGACGATCAAATCGCCCGTATGCATCCAGCCTTCGGCATCGATGGCTTCGGCGGTTTTTTCGGGATCCTGCCAGTACCCCAGCATCACCGAGTAGCCTTTGGTGCAAAGCTCGCCCGGCACGCCTCGATCGACCGTGGCGCCCGAGGCGTCAATCACCTTGCACTGCAGATGCGGCTGGACGCGGCCTATCGTCGATACCCGGCTCTGCAGATCGTCGTCGGCCGCGGTTTGGAAACTGACCGGGCTGGTCTCGGTCATGCCATAGGCAATCGTGACATCGCGCATATGCATGCTCTCGATCACCTGGTTCATGACATCAACCGGACACGGCGACCCGGCCATGCAGCCACCGCGCAGGCTGGACAGATCGAAATTCCGGAACTCGGGATGCGAGAGCTCGGCGATAAACATCGTGGGCACGCCGTACAGCCCTGTGCAGCGCTCCGCCGCGACCGCCTGCAGTACGGACAGAGGATCAAAGGCATCGGATGGGTAAACCATGGTGGCGCCATGCGTCAGGCAACCCAGATTGCCCATGACCATGCCAAAGCAATGATAAAGCGGCACGGGGATGCAGAGCCGATCGCCCTGCCTCAGGCCCACGCACTCGCCCACGAAGAACCCATTGTTAAGAATGTTGTGATGCGACAGCGTGGCCCCCTTCGGCAGGCCGGTCGTTCCGCTGGTGAACTGGATATTGATGGCATCGTGACACGACAATGCTCGGCCTATCCGCGCCGCCTCGGTGCGCAAGCCGTCGGTTCCCAGTTTTCCGATCTCGTCGAACCGCCGCCACCCGGGCCGCGGCTCGCCGCCGATCTTGATCAGATGCCTGAGATGCGGTGCCGCCGGCGCTTGAAGCGGTTCCGGTGATTTGCAAAGCTCAGGCACCAGGCCTTCCACCATGGCCACGTAATCGCTGCTTTTAAAACGCTCGGCGGCCACCAGCGCGCTTATCTGCACCTTGTTGAGCGTGTATTCGAGTTCCGATGAACGATAAGCCGGGTTGATATTGACAAGTATCATGCCCACCTTGGCGGTGGCGAACTGGATCAGGGCCCATTCGGCCTTGTTGGGCGACCAGATTCCAACCCGGTCGCCGGGTACAAGCCCCAGGGCCAGCAGGCCGGCAGCGATCCGATCCGCCTGCTCGTCAAGCTGGGCGTATGTCAGGCGAATACCCTGATGCACGGAAACCAGCGCCTCTTGATCGGGCCACGAGCGCGCCGCCTGCTCCAGCGCCTGGCCGATGGTTTCGGTACGCAACGCAGGCTCTGTGGCGCCTGCCGCCTGGCTAAGTGTGATCATGGCAATACCTCTCTTGGACTCAGCTCCTGGTCAAGCCGAAGTAGGCGCGTTCCAGCGCCGCGTCGGCATGCAATTCGCTCACGGTTCCTTCAAAGCCTATCCGGCCGCCTTCAAGCGTGTAGACACGATCGGCCAGATCCAGGAATTTGACATTCTGCTCGGCGATCAGCAGCGCCAACCCCATATCGCGGAACTGGCCCAGAACATGAATGACCTCTTTGACAAATACGGGCGACAGGCCCGAGGACGGCTCATCCATGACCAGCAGCTTGGGCTTGCCGGCCAGGGCCTTGGCGACGCCCAGGATCTTGCGCTGCCCGCCCGACAGGCTGCCGCCCAGCGCGCGGCGCTTTTGCTGAAGGATGGGAAACCGCTGATAAAGATCGTCGATATGCTGCTTGAATTCGGCGGCGGGAAGAAACTGACCACCAATATGCAGATTATCCTGAACGCTCAAATCGGGGAAGCAGCCGGTTTCCGACATATAGGCAATGCCGGCACGAACCCGTTTATCGGTGCGATCGTGAGAAATCGTGCGATTCTCGAACACGATTTCTCCCTGCCAGCTCGGGATCAATCCCATGATCGTCTTGATGAGCGTAGTCTTTCCCGCGCCGTTGGGCCCCATCAGCACAACGGTTTCTTTTGCATGCACAGTCAGCCCCGCACCCCACAAGGCTTGCACCTTTCCGTAGCCGGCGTCCAGCCCGGAGGCCCGCAGCAGATCAGTGCTCATCGGGCGCTCCCAAAAAGACTTCCACGACTTGCGCATTGCCCACAGCCTGCGACAAGGTTCCCGAGAAAATATCCTTGCCGGCGCTGAGTACGATAAGCCGGTCGGTCACTTGGTCCACAAAGTCCATGAGGTGTTCGACGACCAGCAAGGCAACGCCCGAGCGCGCCACCTCGCGCAGGCGTTCGGCCACATGCGCAAGCTCACTGGGATTTAAGCCGGCGCCCAGTTCGTCGACGCACAGCAACTTGGGCCGGGTCGCCAGGGCGCGCGCAAGATCGAGCATTTTCTGCTGCGCGCTGGTCAATTCGCCCGCCATGCGGCCGGCATGCCGATCGAGTTCGAGAAACTGCATCAAGGGTTCCATGTCGCTCAAATCTTTATCGTTGCGGCCGTACGTCATGGCGACTTCGATGTTCTGGCGCACCGTCAGCGACTTGAACGGTTTGGGGATCTGGAAGCTGCGATTGATCCCCAGATGCACCAGACGGTGCGCGGCCAGGCCGCCGATTGAACGCCCCTGATACTGAATCGACCCGCCATCGGGCCGGTACAAGCCGGTGATCACATTGATGCAGGTGGTTTTACCCGATCCGTTCGGGCCCACCAGACCAAGCACCTCTCCGGGCATGACGTTGAAGCTGACCCCTTCGAGCGCCTGAAATCCGCCAAACCGCTTGGCCAGGCCGTTGACCGTAAGCAAGGGCACCGAGGCCGGCGAAACAGCGAGCGGCTTAAACAACATGAATCCCCCAACGGCGCAACAGCGACGCCAGCCCGTTGGGCAAGAACAGCACCAGGGCCATGATCAGCACACCATAAATCAGTTGGAAATACTGCGGTGTCGAAATCCCGATAAAGTTGTACAGGCCGTAAAGCAGCACCACACCCAGTATCGGCCCCATTACCGTGGCCACGCCGCCGAACAAGGCGAAAACAATGGCGAAAATACTGAAATCGGGGCTGAAAACATTGTCGGGATAAAACACCGATACATACCAGGCAAAATTGGCGCCGATCAGGCCGGCGATCAGCGCCGAGAGCAGCCAGGCGACGATACGCGCCCGCACTACGTTTATCCCGGCAGCGGCAGCGCTGATCGGATCGTCTTTAATGGCTTGCAGGGCCAGTCCGAAGCGCGAATAGCGCAAGTACAGCACACAAGCCACCGCAAACGCCATGATGACAATGGCCGTGGCATAGCTGAAGGCGGGATCGAAGATGCCCGACAAGGAGACCCCGTAAGGCCCTTTGGTGATCGATTCGAGATCCGGGTTGGAAACGATTTCGGAAATCGCCAGCGCCGCCGCCAAATTGGCAATGGCAAAATACGGCCCCGACAAGCGCAGCAAAGGAGTCAGCACCAGCCCGAACAATACCGAAGCCGCCGCTCCGGCTCCCAGCGCCAGCAACGGCGTTGCATGCAGATGCATAATGGCAAGCGCAAAGCCATAAGCCCCTGCACCGAAGAATCCGACATACCCGAAAGGCAGATAGCCCGTGAAGCCGTAGATGATATTGACGCCCTGCGCCAGGGTCAGGAACACAATGAAATTGAACAGCAGCAACTGATTCGAATAGGCGTACGGCATGAGCGCGGCCGCCGCAATCAAGGGAATCAATACCAGCAGCGAATGCCGCAGCGGTTTCTTATGCATGACGCACCTTCCGGCCCAGCAAGCCGCTGGGCCGCACCAGCAAAATGGCAATCAATAACAAGTAAGGCAACAGGCCGGCCCATGAACTGAAATAGGTTTGCATGAGCATCAGCGACACTCCGTAGATCAGGCCTCCCAGGACCGTGCCCAGCGGGCTGCCCAGGGAGCCCACGATAATGACGGTAAACGACTGTATCGTCAGATTCACGCCGCTGGCCGGCGTGACACTGCCCAGCATGAACGGCGCGAAGCAGCCCGCCACGGCCGCCAGCCCCAGGCCTATGCCAAAGGCCAGCGCCGACACCCGGCCCACATTGATGCCAGTGGCCAGCGCTTCGTCGCGATGAACCATGACGGCACGGGTCAGTCGCCCGATACGCGTGCGATACAGATACAGGAACACCAGCAGCACGGCCACCGCACTGGCGATGGCGCTGACAACCCAGGCCGACGGAAATGTCTGCCCCAATACCTCTACCGGATGCCGGCCCAGGGCGCGGCCTGGAATGGAGCGTTCGGTGGGTCCGAACGCAATGGTGGTCAACGACTCGATGACCTGCGAAAACCCGAAAAACAAGATGATGGACAGCATTTCGGGATCGGACGAACGCAGCAGCCGCGGCACCAGCGCGTAATACAGGGGAAAGCCGATGATGATGAAAGCGACCAGGCACAGGACCGCGGCAATCACAGGATTGACGGCATAGGCGCCATACAGGCCGAATGCCGAAAGCGCCCCCAGCATGACGAAGTCGCCATGAGCCAGGTTGACGATACGCATCACACCGAAGATCAGGTTCAACCCCAGCCCGACCAGGCTGAAGTAAAGACCGAACAGCAGGCCGGCCAGGATCGAATATTCAAGCATGTCGCAAAGGGCTCGCTATGAAAAGCAACACGATACGAAGGCAGCGCGCTTCATGCATGCCCAGCCGGAGAAAACCAGCCCGGAAAGGCATGCATGCCACGGCAACACGTCAATTGGACGGTGCCGGATAGACGGCCTTGGCAGTCGCCACATCGGGGGGATAGACCACCGCGAATTTCAGGCCCTTCTTGCCGTCAGGAACCAGTTGGCCCAGCGGAGTGATTTCGCCGATCTGCGCGCCGTTCTTGTCCACGGCAAAGGTGCCATCGATCGTCTTGAGCTTGCCCGACAGGCTGAACACGGCCTTGCGCAATGCCAGTTGATCCATGCTCTCGGTCACGGCCAGTGCGTTCTGGATGACCAGACCTGTTGTGTAGCCTGCCACGGCATTGAATCCAAAGGCGACTTTGTTGTCGGTATACATCTTGTTCCATGCATCGCGGAACTGCGGCAGCGACATGCCGGATTCCGCATGGTATTCGACGACCGACGAGGGCGTATAGGTATAGACGTAGCTCAGGCCATCGATGCCCACCGTCTTTTCCATATGCTCGGTTTCCAGCCCGGGGTAGATGGCGAACAGCCATTTGAACTGGGTTCCGGAATCGTGCAGATTGCGCAGGAAGGCGATATCGTTGCCGGGGTAGCCCATTTCAATGACCGCATCGGGTTTGGCCAGGCGGATATTGTTGATCAGCACCGTATAGTTCGTGGTGTTGGTGGGTACGCCCTTGTCGTAGACCAGTTCAACAGGCGCTCCCGACTTCTTGATGAAATCGCGCACCGCGTTGGCCTGCGTGCCGGTGAAATCGTTGGTCGCATATAACAATGCAATCCGCTTGATACCGAGCTTCGGCCCTTCCTTGGTCAGGAAATCGGCAATGTACTTGGGCCATATGGTCGACACGGGATCGGACATCAGCGCAATGTACGGATTATCGTCGGTGAAGAAAGTGCCGCCCGTGCCGGTTTGATCGAACAACAGTTTCTTGTGTTCGCGTGCAATCGGCACCGCCACCGAGGTCAGCACCGAACCGCTGTCGGACACCAGAAGGTCGACCTTGTCTTGCGTAATCAATTGATTGTAGAGCGTGGCCGCCGTGGCGGTATTGCTTTGATCGTCGTACGAAACCAGCTTGATGGGAATCCGCTTGCCGTAAGGCTTGACCATGACCCCGCCTTGCGCGTTTTCCTGAGAAACCCAGAGCTGCAAGCCGCGGTAAACAGGCATCGATATGGCCGCATACGGCCCCGACGAAGCATAAAGCGTTCCGATCTTGATTTCTGACGGCGCCGAGGCCGCACTGGCCAGCGCGGTAAATGCCAGCAGGGATCCCGCCAGCACCGATGAAATAGCTTTGCGTAACATAATCACAGGTCTCCTTTTTTATAAGGACAATGGCCTGGGTTACTGCGGCGCATTGCCCGGCAATCGATTATTCATGTTGCCATCCGCGCCGGCAAAAACTGCGCGGCCGCGGTTCAGTATCAATCAGTAACTCTGCTTATCTTATACCTGAACTCTTACGCCGCTCTGAATACCGCCGATGACTCCTCCCACGAACAGGCACATCGCCGGGAAGGCCCGGATCCTGTCGATCCTGCATGAAAAACCCCCGTCATTCGCAAGGACTGACGGGGGTTCGGATCTGGCCGTCTTGCACGCTTGCGCGCCAAGCCGGCTGGTTCGAAAAACTACATATTGTCGATCATGACCTGGCCAAAGCCCGAGCACGAAACCTGCGTGGCGCCTTCGAGCAGGCGGGCAAAATCATACGTGACCTTTTTCGACAGAATCGATTTTTCCATGCTGGAAATAATCAGGTCGGCCGCTTCGGTCCAGCCCATGTGACGCAGCATCATTTCGGCCGACAGGATTTCGGAACCTGGATTGACGTAATCCTTGCCTGCGTATTTGGGAGCCGTGCCGTGAGTGGCTTCAAACATGGCCACCGAGTCGGACAGATTGGCGCCCGGAGCAATGCCGATACCGCCGACTTGAGCTGCCAAGGCGTCGGACACGTAATCACCGTTGAGGTTCAGCGTGGCGATCACTTCGTACTCGGCGGGGCGCAACAGGATCTGCTGCAGGAACGCATCGGCAATCACGTCCTTGACCGTAATTTCGCGCCCTGTTTTCGGGTTCTTGAATTTGCACCATGGGCCGCCGTCGATAGGCTGCGCACCAAACTCTTTCTGCGCCAGCTCGTAGCCCCAGTCACGGAAGCCACCTTCGGTGAACTTCATGATATTGCCCTTGTGCACCAAGGTGACCGAAGAGCGGTCGTTGTCGATGGCGTACTGCATGGCCTTGCGCACCAGGCGCTGCGTGCCTTCGCGCGATACCGGCTTGATGCCGATGCCCGAGGTATCGGGGAAGCGGATCTTTTTCACACCCAGTTCGTTTTGCAGGAAGGCGATAAGCTTCTTGGCGTTGACGCTTTCCGCTTCGAACTCGATGCCGGCGTAAATGTCTTCCGAGTTTTCGCGGAAAATGACCATATTGGTTTTTTCCGGTTCTTTCACAGGCGACGGAACACCCTTGAAATACTGGATCGGGCGCAAGCAGACATACAAGTCCAGTTGCTGGCGCAGGGCAACGTTCAAGGAACGGATGCCGCCGCCAACCGGCGTTGTGAGCGGGCCCTTGATGGACACCACATAGTCTTTCACAGCCTCCAGCGTTTCTTCAGGCAGCCAGACATCCGGGCCGTAGATTTTGGTGGATTTTTCACCGGCATACACTTCCATCCAGTGAATCTTGCGTTTGCCGCCATAGGCCTTTGCAACGGCGGCATCAACCACTTTGAGCATGACCGGCGTAATATCGGCGCCTGTACCGTCGCCCTCGATAAAAGGCAAAATGGGCTCGTCAGGAACGTTGAGCGAAAAATCGGCATTGACCGTAATTTTTTGGCCCGCTGCGGGGACCTTGATGTGCTGATAGGACATGAATACTCCAATGGCTCCGGTAGGAGAAAATTCGGTAAAAACGAAGCTGCCGCGATAAAACACCGTTTTGCAGGCACAGCCACAGATATAAAGTGCAAGCTCCGACAAAACGCAAACACGCATCCATCTGGAAACCCAGATTAACGGCAGGTATGGAGTTGCGCCCGATCATCGAGCTCAGTCTTATATAAGAGTAGTTTAGCCTAATTAAGCCAGAATTTTAGCTTTTCTCGCAAAACTTGCTGAACGAGCTATTGGCGTGTCTGAAATCGCGCGCCCCCAGCAGCAGAATTACAGCGCCCGCATACCCAGAAACTGCGGATCAAAAACGCGCCGGCCGCAGCATGAATGCCACGGCGCAGGCGCGCGCCGAAATTGCTGGCCGGCCCTTGCGCCGAAAAGCACGCGTGGGCGGTTAAAATGGATTTTTTATCGGTTCAGAGCGTTTCATGTTCAACCCTTCACGCGACCAGGTACGGCTGTTTTTTACCGAGGCCTGGCGCAAGCACCGCGCCGCCGAAGTGCTTACCCCGCTCGAAGCCATGGCCATAGACTGGATGCGGCAGCACCCCGAATACCATAAAGACCTTGAAAGTCCCGAGGCTGTCGAGGCCGACTACGCCGTAGAGCAAGGCAAGACGAATCCGTTCCTGCACTTATCCATGCACTTGGCCATTTCCGAACAATTGTCGATCGACCAGCCTCCCGGCATCAAGGCCGTGCACCAACAACTGCTGGCCACGCACGACGCGCACGAGGCGGCGCACCAAATCATGGAATGCCTGGGCCAAGTCGTCTGGGAAGCGCAGCGCCTGGGTACGCCGTTCAGCAGCGACACCTACCTTGAACTCATCAAGCAGCGGGCCACGCGCAAATAGTATGTACAGGGGTGGCCCTTGTGGCCGCCCTTAATTAATGCGCCACCCCGAAAGGGCGGACACGAGGCCCGCCCCTACAGGGCGCATGGTGGCGTAGGGGCGACCCTTGTGGTCGCCCGGGGGATAAGCCGTCTTATTGCTGGACCGACAGGGGCGAAGGCTGGCGGGCGAGCCAGGCGGTGATGTTGTCGATATCGGCATCGGTCAACTGTGCCACCATGGCGCCCATGATGGCGTTCTTGCGCAAGTTTGCCGAAGCAGGCGCGCCGCTTTGGCCGCGCTTGTAGGCATGCAAGGCATGGCTGAGGTAATCGGCATGCTGGCCGGCCAAAATCGGATAGGCCGGGCTGGTCGGGCTTTTAGCGTCCGCTCCGTGGCACGATGCACAGTTGAATTTTTTAAACGCGGCCTGGCCGGCGACCAAGTCGGCTGCCTGCGCCATAGAACCGGCTGCCAGCAGAAAAGCGCCCACCAAGGCGATAGTCATTTTTTTCATGTGGGCCCCCGATTATTTAAAGCTGGAATAATGAGCTGCGAGATCAGCCATGTCTTGAGGCGACAAGCTCTTGGCAATGGCCTCCATGGTTGGGAACGTCCGGGCACCGCTGGCGTACTCCTTGAGCGCGGCAACGATATACTCCGCACTCTGGCCCGCGATCATGGGGACGTGATAGACCTCGGGGAAAGATGCCTTGTAGTCAGGGATACCATGGCAGCCCATGCACATAGAGGTTTTTTCGAGGGCGGCCTTTGCGTTGCCGACAGGCGCAGCGTCAGCGGCCTGGGCCTGGCCCGCGATCGCACAGGAAGCCATTACGGCTAGCGCAGACAGAGTGCGCGTCATAGAAATTCGCAACTTCATGATAGCTCTTGATTTTGGCAGTAAATAAAAATCGACCGATGAAACACTGATCGATAAACCGTTGGATTGTACGATAATTGTAAGACCCTATCTAGAAATCGCTGTTTACGTTGTAATACTGCATACGAATACGGACTCAAATAATGACCTCGACCGCTTCCGCCTTTCCCTCCGAGCGCTTCACCGGCACCGAACGTTATGTGGCGACCGACGACCTGAAACTCGCCGTCAACGCCGCCCTGGCCCTGCAGCGCCCCCTGCTCATCAAGGGAGAGCCGGGAACCGGCAAAACCATGTTGGCCGAAGAAGTCGCCGCCGCGCTGAACCGCCCTCTGCTGCAATGGCACATCAAATCGACCACCAAGGCCCACCAGGGCCTGTACGAGTACGATGCCGTATCGCGGCTGCGCGACTCGCAACTGGGCGACGAGAAAGTACGCGACATCAGCCACTACATCGTCAAGGGAGTGCTATGGCGCGCGTTCGAAGCCGACGAGCCGGTGGTCGTGCTGATCGACGAAATCGACAAGGCCGACATCGAATTTCCCAACGATCTGCTGCGCGAACTCGACCGCATGGAATTCCATGTCTACGAAACCAGGCAAACCATACAGGCCCGGCACCGTCCTCTTATCATCATCACCTCGAACAACGAAAAAGACCTGCCCGACGCTTTCCTGCGACGCTGCTTTTTCCACTACATCAGCTTCCCCGACCGGGACACCATGCGCAGCATCGTGGCTGTGCACTACCCCAGCATCAAACAAGACGTCCTGGGCGCCGCGCTCAATACATTCTTCGCCTTGCGCGACGCGCCCGGCCTGAAAAAAAAGCCGTCGACGTCCGAATTCCTGGACTGGCTGCGCCTGCTCATGAACGAATCCATCAGCGCCGAAGAGCTCGGCAGCACAGCCGGCGACTTGCCCCTTATGGCGGGCGCCCTGCTGAAAAACGAACAAGACCTTTCACTACTGCAACGCCTGGCAGCCATGACCCGTGCGGGCCAACGCCGCTAGCCAGCCCTTTACCGCGAGTCTGCCCATGAACCAGCATCAAGGATTTCGTCACACCCCAACTCCCACAACCCTGCAAGGATACGGCGTTCGCCTCATACCTCTTGAAGCGGCCCACGCGCCGGAGCTGGAACGGGCCGCCGCCGACGGCGAGCTGTGGCAGCTGCGCGTCACCTCGGTGCCCGAGCCCGGCGCGGCCCTGGCGTATGTCGAAACCGCGCTGCGCGGCCGGCAGGACGGCCATATGCTGCCCTTTGCCGTCGTCGAAGAAAGCAGCGGAAAGGTCATAGGCAGCACCCGTTACCACGACATCGTGCCGGCTGTTGCCCGGCTCGAAATCGGCTATACCTGGTATGCCCGCAGTTGGCAGAAGACCCATGTCAATACCGCCTGCAAGCTGTTGCTGCTGCGGCACGCGTTCGTTGCCCTGGGAGCGCAAATCGTGGGCTGGCGCACCGACAACTTCAATCATGCGTCGCAACGAGCCATCGAACGTCTCGGAGCCCATAAAGACGGCGTACTGCGCCATCACGCCTTGCGCCGGGACGGCACGGTGCGCGATACCGTGATGTACAGCGTGCTGGCGGGCGAATGGCCGGAAATCGAAAAACACCTCGAATACCAGTTCGCCCGGCACCATGCTGACTGACTTCTTTTACCATCTGCGCGCTCACAAGCTGCCGGTGTCGGTCCAGGAATACCTGACGCTGCTGGACGTACTGCGCAGCAATGTCATGGAGCCCACGCTCGACGATTTCTATCATCTGGCGCGCATGACCCTGGTCAAAGACGAAACCCTCTTCGACCGCTACGACCTGGCCTTTGCCAGCTTCTACAGGCAGGTCGAAGCGGCCTTTCCGGCCGACAAGGAAATTCCCCTCGACTGGCTGATCAAGCAATTCCAGAAACATCTCAGCCCCGAAGACAAGGCCGCCATCGAAAAGCATGGCTGGGACAAGCTCATGGAGCTTTTCAAGGAAAGGCTCGAAGAGCAGAAAGAACGGCATGCCGGCGGCAATAAATGGATAGGCACCGGCGGTTCGTCCGCATTCGGCCATGGCGGCTATCATCCCGAAGGCATACGCATGGGAGGCCCTTCGGCAGGCAACCGAACCGCCGTCAAGGTTTGGGAAAAACGCGAGTTCCGCGATTACGACGACCAGCAGGAACTAGGCACCCGCAACTTCAAAATGGCCTTGCGGCGCCTGCGCCATTTCGCCCGCGAAGGCGCGGAGCTCGAACTCGACCTCGACCACACGATACTCAGCACGGCAAAAAACGCCGGCTTTCTCGATCTGCAAATGGTTCCCGAACGGCACAATACCGTCAAGGTACTGATGCTGCTCGACGTCGGCGGCAGCATGGACGACCACATCGCCCGCGTCGAAGAATTGTTTTCGGCGGCGCGCAGCGAATTCCAGCACCTGGAGGTGTACTACTTCCACAACTGCCCTTACGAATCCCTGTGGCAAAACAACCGCCGGCGCTACAGCGAACGCGTCGATACCTTCGATATCCTGCGCAAATACAACGATGACTGGCGTCTGATCATCGTAGGCGATGCCACCATGAGTCCCTACGAAATTCTCCAGCCTGGCGGCTCGGTCGAGTACAACAACAAGGAAACCGGCGCCGCATGGCTGCAACGCCTGCTCGATAACTGGCCAAAATCGGTGTGGCTCAACCCCGAGCCCGAAGGCTACTGGCAGTACCGGCAATCCATCGCCATAATCAAGAACATCGTGCACGATCGCATGTACGGGGTGACTGTGGGCGGACTGGAGCGAGCCATGCAGTACCTGTCGAAGTAAACGACCGCCCCGCTCCTCTACAATGCGTCCTGCCCATACGGATAAACACCATGAATTCAACCGCCTCCAAAGTTCTCAGATACCTGAGCACCCTGTTCCTGAGCAGTCTCGTGGCCGCCCCCGCCGGCGCCCTTGCTCTGCCCGACGGCATCACGCTGGGGTCTTCCGTAGAGGGAACCACCGAATACACCCTGAGCAACGGCCTGCGCGTTTTGCTCTCGCCCGACGATTCCAAGCCGACCACCACTGTAAACATGACCTACCTGGTCGGATCCCGCAACGAAAATTATGGCCAGACCGGTATGGCGCACCTGCTGGAACACATGATGTTCCGCGGCACGCCGACCCTGCATAACGCCCTGGCCGAATTCTCCAAGCGGGGCCTGCAGGCCAATGGCTCGACCACCAGCGACCGCACCAACTACTACGCCAGCTTTGCCGCCAATCCGGACACCCTGTCCTGGTTCCTGGGCTGGCAAGCCGATGCCATGGTGAATTCGCTGATCGCCAAAAGCGATCTGGACTCGGAAATGACGGTGGTGCGCAATGAAATGGAGCGAGGCGAGAACAGCCCATTCCAGGTGCTGATGCAAAAAATGCAGGCTACCGCCTATCAATGGCACAACTATGGCCACAACACCATAGGCGCCCGCTCGGATGTTGAAAACGTCGACGTGGGGCAACTGAAGGCTTTCTATAAAGAGTATTACCAGCCCGATAATGCGGTCCTGATCGTATCCGGTAAATTCGATCCCGCCGCCACGCTGCATACCATTGCGCAGGCTTTCGATAAAATTCCCAAACCCACTCGTCACCTGCCCGCCGAGTATACGGTCGAACCGGTTCAGGACGGCGAGCGCGAGGTCGTCCTGCGCCGCCATGGCGGCAGCCCCCTGATAGCGGCGCTGTTCCATATTCCCGAAGCGGCGAGCCCCGACTACATACCTGTCGATCTGGGCGTAGCCATCATCGGCGACACGCCGTCGGGCCGGCTTTATCACGCTTTGGTCGACAGCAAGTTGAGCGCCAGCGTTTTCGGATTCACGGCCGGCCTGCGGCAACCGGGCTACGCCTTTTTCGGCGCCCAACTGGAACCCGGCATGGACCAGACGCGCGCCCTGCAAACACTCAACGACACGCTGGCATCCTTGCCCAAACAGCCCTTTACCCAGGCTGAGCTCGACCGCATCAAGAGCAAATGGCTCACCGACTGGCAGCAAACCTACGCCGACCCTCAAAGCATGGCCGGCGCCCTGTCCGAAGCGGTCGCCGACGGCGACTGGCGTTTGTTCTTCTTGCAGCGCGACCGAGCCGAAAAGGCCACGCTATCTCAAGTTCAACAGGCAACACAGGCTTATCTGGTACGCAGCAATCGCACCAACGGTTTGTACATACCCACCGACAAGCCGCTGCGCGCCCCCGCGCCCGGATCTGTCGACCTGGCAGCCCTGCTCAATGGCTACAAAGGCAAGGAGGCGCCAAAAGCGGCGGCGGCCTTCAATCCCAGCCCGGCCAATATCGATGCCAGCACCCAGCGCACGCCCTTGGTGCTGCCCAATGGCACAGTCAAGCTGGCCCTCTTGCCCAAGCCGACACGAGGCGATCGCGTCGAAGCCCGGCTGCTGATTCAATTCGGCAATGTCGACGCTCTCAAGGGTCAGCGCACCGTTGCCAAGGCCGTCGCGGCCCTGCTGAATCGCGGCACGGATAAATTATCGCGCCAGGCGATCCAGGACAAGTTCGATGCCCTTCAAGCCAACGTCGATTTCGAAGGCTCGGCGGGAACGCTGGCGGTAAGCATGTCGACTACGCAGCAGCATCTCCCGGCCCTGATCGATCTCGTCATCGATATCGTGCGCAATGCCAACTTCCCGGCCAAGGAACTTGCCGAGTACCAGCTGGAATTGACGACCAGTATCAAAAATGCAATGTCCGAACCGGGTGCGCTGGCGTCGCGAGCCCTGGCGCGGCATACAGACCCCTACCCCAGCGACGACATACGCTATACACCAACCTTTGCCGAAGCTCTCGACCATATTGCGGCCCTGAAACAACAGGATCTTCTTGATTTCCATCAAAAATTCTATGGAGCGGGCCAGATCGAATTCGCAGCGGTCGGCGCATTCGATCCCGATGCCGTGAAGGCCTCTCTTGGCAAAGGCCTGGATGGCTGGAAGAAAGCTCCCGCCTATACCCGTATTCCCGACCCGTATCATGCGGTGGCACCGCAAGACTTCAAGATCGATACGCCGGACAAGGCCAATGCCTTTTATCTCGCCGACCTGCCGATCAAGCTCCAGGATACCGACCCCGACTTTCCTGCTTTGTATGTGGCGAATTATCTCCTGGGTGGATCGGAAACGTCGCGCCTATGGAATCGAATTCGTGTGAAAGAGGGGCTATCCTACGATGTGCGCAGTAGCCTGAATGCGTCCTCGTATGAGCCGTCCGGCGACTGGTCGATCTATGCGATACAGGCTCCGCAAAACAGCCATCGCCTGCAGACGGCTGTCCAGGAAGAGCTGGCGCGCGCGCTGCGCGATGGCTTCAGCGCCGACGAAGTGCGGGAAGGCATCGCGGCTTTGCTAAGCTACCGGAAACTGGCCCGTGCGCAAGACAATGTCCTGGCCGGCGCCTGGATCAACTATATGCAGCAGGGGCGCACTTTCGCCTGGTCGGAAAAGATCGACCAGGCGCTTTCCGCTCTGACCGCGGAAAAGGTCAATGCGGCTTTGCGTGCTGCATTGAAGCCTGGTGATTTCAGCATCGCCATTGCGGGCGACGAGAAAAAAATGAAGTAGGGATTCCTCTTGTGGGCGGCCGACAGGGCTGCACCTGCTGGTGCATTTTTGGTTCGAGTGTTTACCGCGCTGAATGCGTTTCGGTCGATTTTTTTGCGCCGTTCAGGTTTGGTTATTACTTTGGACGGTAGTTCTATAAAGACGCCGCAGGGTGGGCGGTGCTGTGCAGTCCGGCACGTCCAGCGGTCGTGGCGCTGCGCGCCCCGACTGCCCGGGTCTGCCTCGTCCAGGCGGGCGTCGGGCGAACTCGCCCGGCCTCGCGAGGCCGGGCTCAGACAGCGCCCGCCGAAAGCCCCCGCCTTCCCTTCGTCAGCACCCGGCGCTGGACTACCGCCGGACTGCACAGCACCGCCCACCCTGCGGCTTACGTTGAGGAAATGCCTCGAGGTATACATTGGGGAAGCCGCGTTTAGCCAATCACAGGCTACGTTGAGGCGGTGGGTGCTTTTAGTACACCCAGTCGTCAATCCAGGTAGATGTGGCGACGTGATGGAGGCATGAGTGCGGGCACGTTAACGGTTCTATGGGT
>NZ_BAAGUZ010000044.1:0-10160 GCF_054781135.1 Paralcaligenes ginsengisoli | reverse complement strand
CCGACCGCTGGACGTGCCGGACTGCACAGCACCGCCCACCCTGCGGCGTCTTTATAGAATTAACCGTCACCAACACCGCAACGCACAGCCCAAAGTCATCGCTCAAGCCAATACGCCTGCGGCGACCGGCGGGAGGTGCAGATCCATGCCTAAAAACGGCTCAAAACGAAAGCCACTAAAACACGTTCAGCCCTGTAAACACCCGAGCCGAAAATCCTCTAGCCTACATGCTGCAGGAAGTCCTTCAGCCGCTGGCTGGGAGGATTGCTTAACAACTCGCCCGGAGGACCATCTTCGGCAACCTTGCCTTGATCGATGAAAATCAGACGACTGCCCACCTTGCGGGCGAATTCCATTTCGTGCGTCACCACGATCATGGTCATGCCCTCTTCAGCCAGCACCTGCATAACCTTCAATACCTCGTGACGCAACTCCGGGTCGAGCGCCGAAGTGGGCTCATCAAACAACATAAGATGCGGCCGGATGGCCAGGGCACGGGCAATGGCCACGCGCTGCTGCTGCCCTCCCGAAAGCTCGCCGGGATAATGATTGACCCGCTCGGCCAGCCCCACCTTGTCCAGCAAGGCGATAGCTTCGGCCCGCGCCTGCTTGCGGCCCGTGCCACGCGTATGAACTGGGCCGAACATCACATTCTCGAGCGCAGTCAGTTGCGGAAACAAATTGAACTGCTGGAACACCATGCCGGCCTCGCGGCGCAGCTCGCGAATTTGCGCCCCGCTGCCACGCACGCTCAGGCCATTGACGACAATGTCGCCGCCTTCAATGGTTTCGAGCACATTTATGCAGCGCAGGAACGTCGATTTTCCCGACCCGGAAGGCCCGACCACCACAACGACCTCGCCCTGCTCGATACATAAATCTATACCGTTGAGCACCGTGCTCGAACCAAAGCGCTTGATTACATTTTTGAATTCGACCATGCTCATACGATGCGAGTCCTGTGTTCGACAAATTTAAGAGTCAGCGCAATGATCCCCGTAAGAATCAGGTAGATGACCGCCACCGCGCCCCAAATCTCGACGGAGCGAAAATTGCTGGCGATAATTTCCTGGCCTTGCCGGGTAAGCTCGGCCACGCCGATCACAATAAACAGCGATGAGTCTTTAAGACTGATGATGCACTGGTTGCCCATGGCGGGAATCATGCGGCGCAGGGCCACAGGGCCGATGATATGAAGCAGGATCTTGTAGAACGGCAAGCCCATGGCCTGCCCGGCCTCTTTCAACCCTTTGGGCACCGCCAAAAGGCCGCCGCGGACTATTTCGGAAATATAGGCGCCCGAATTGATCATCAGGGTAAAGATCGCTGCCGAGACACCATCGATGCGCCAACCGAAAATCAGCGGCAGCGCAAAATAGATGAACATGACCTGCACAACGATCGGCGTGCCGCGAATGACCAGCACATACACCTGCGCCAGGAACGACAGGGCCACCGGCACATACGAGAAAAACCGCACTATCAGGGCAACAAGAATAATGGCCTTGAGCAGCCACCAGCCCCAGTCGGGTACACCAGGCAAATAGCTGCTTGCAATCCACGAGGCCAGTTTTGCCAGAATATAAATAACGACCAGGCTGGCGATGGCGATCGCGGTGTTCTTCCACGTAACCAGCACCTTGATATATGTCGTGGTTACGCCGGTTAAAAAGCCGATCAGGGTGCCGCCGACCAAACCCAGCACCGTGATTTGAATCGTCATTTTTGTGCCGTCCCACAGGCTGGGCAGTGCATCCCAAATCGCAGACCAGTCAAAAGTCACGTTGTTTGCCTCGTAAATTTGGCCGCTGCATGCATGAAACGGCCGTCAAATGAAAAACGGCGATCCGGTGGTGACACTTGATCGCCGTCGCAGACTAAAGCACGATTTATTGTGTTTTAGAGGGTTTTTTGCCAAACCATTTTTCGTAAAGAGTATCGTATTCGCCGCTGGCCTCGACAGCCTTGAGCGCCTTGTTGACCACGGGCACCAAGTCACTGCCTTTGGGAAAGCCTATGCCGTAGTAGTCGCCGCTCTTGAGCGCACCGACGACCTTGACTTTACCTTGACCGCCCGTTTTCGCATAGTACTGAACGTTGGGAGTGTCGTGCACCACAGCATCGACGCGGCCCGTAGCCAGTTCCAGGAAAGCATTATCGATATTCGGGAACAACTTGAGCTTGGCCCCGGGCACATTCTTTTTCAGGTAGTCGACCGTAGCCGTGCCAATTTTGACGGCCACTGTCTTGCCGTCCAGGTCTTTGGCGGTTTTAATGGTGTCGTTATTGCTGGCCACCAGAATCGCCAGGCCGCTTTCATAATAAGGATCTGAAAAATCGATCACTTTTTTGCGATCGTCGCGTATCGTAATGCCGGCCAGTGCCGCATCGATATTATGGGTTTGCAAGCCAGGAATGATCCCGTTGAAATCCATAGGCTGCAGACGATATTTGAGGCCTGCCTGTTTGGCGATGGCCGCCCACAGTTCGATATCGAAGCCTGTGTATTTTTCACCCTGCTTGAACTCGAACGGCACAAACGCCGTGTCGGTCGCCACGACGAGTTCTTTGCTTTGCGCCACCGCACTGGTTGCGGGCAAAACCATTACCAACGCCAGACCGGCCAGCGCCGCTTTAACTTTGTTTTTAAACATTCAAAAACTCCTTGATTTTGGGGGCTGCACCGTTAAATGAAGATGCGCCCGAAGGCACCAATTTCCAGACCACTCGTGATGATCGGCCGTGCCCAGGATCGGTAACCCAGACACGCTATTCCCCGAGCGAGCTAGCATAACGCCAACTCGGCCGGAAAACAAAAGTTCAGGCAAGCCTGAACTCTTTAAATCCCGATTGCGGTAGAAAACCTGGGGTTTCTACTAAGAGGCCTATCCCTAAAATGCCGGAACAATCGCCCCTTTATATTTTTCAAGAATGAAGTTTCGGGTGGCTGGACTATTCAAGGCAGCCATCAGCTTCTTGATGGCTGCCGAATCCTTCTTGGCCGGCGTAGTTACCACGATATTGGCGTAAGGCGAATCGGAACCTTCGATAAACAGCGCATCCTTGATGGGATTGAGGCCGGCTTCAAGCGCGTAGTTGGTATTGATCAAGGCCAGATCGACATCGGGCAACACGCGTGGCAAAGTAGCCGCCTCGAGTTCCTTGAATTTCAATTTCTTGGGATTTTCGACGATATCGCGCGAGGTAGCCAGGATGTTCTTAGGATCTTTCAGCTTGATCAGACCTTGTTTTTGCAGCAGCAACAAGGCACGCGCACCATTTGAAGGGTCGTTGGGCACGGCCACCAGGGCTCCGTCTTTAAGGTCGCCGATTTTCTTGATCTTCTGGGAATACGCGCCAAAAGGCTCCACATGCACCAGTCCTACGGAAACCAGATGGGTGTTGTGCTCTTTATTGAATGTGTCCAGATAAGGTTTGTGCTGGAAGAAATTCGCGTCGATATGGCCGTCGGCCACCTGCTGATTGGGCTGGACGTAATCGGTAAATACCTTGATGTCCAACTGCACGCCTTCCTTGGCCAGAACCGGCTTTACGAACTCGAGCAGCTCGGCGTGGGGCACCGGAGTGGCGGCCACACTGAGCTTTTCAGCCTGCGCGGCACCTGCAAACAAGGTGGCGGAAATGGCCACTGCCGTACTGAATTTTTTCAAAAACATCGAAAACTCCATAGAACACATTACTTCCGGTTTAATCGCAAGACCAGGCGATCGCCCAGCATCTGAAAAATCTGCACCAACACAACAAGAATCACGACCGTCACGATCATGACATCGGTTTGATAACGTTGATAGCCAAAGCGCAAGGCCAAATCGCCCAGCCCTCCGCCCCCAATCACTCCCGACATGGCCGAATACCCGACAAGCGCAATCGCCGTGACGACAATCGACGCGACAATGCCGGTCGTCGCCTCTGGAATCAGGGCCATCAACACGGTTTGACGCGAATTTGCTCCCATTGCGCGACAGGCCTCGGTCACGCCGGGATCCAGCTCGCGCAGCACATTCTCGACCAGGCGCGCAAAGAATGGCGCAGCGCTCAGCACCAGTGGCGGAATCGACCCTTGCACGCCGAGCGATGTCCCGGCCAGGACGCGCGTCAGGGGAATCATCACGATCAGCAAAATCAGGAACGGCACCGACCGCAGGACATTCACGATAAAAGACAAGACCTGGTACAAAGGGCCGTTCGCCAGCATCTGGCGCTCGCCGGTCAGGAATAGAACAATGCCCAGCGGCAAACCTATCAGTACGGTAAACAGCAGGGAAAATCCCGTCATGAGCAAGGTGTCAACCGTGGCTTCGGCAATCAGCGCCCAATCGATATTGGCAAACATCATGGCCGCAACACCTCGCATTCAAGGCCTTCGGCCACGAAAAATTCCGCGATCCGCGCCAATGAGGACTCTTCTCCGTCCACAGCCAGCACCAACTGTCCGTAGGGCGTTTCTTTGATGCGGCCGACCGCCCCCTGAAGAATGCTCAGGTTCACGTTCAAATCGCGGCTGATACGGCTCAAAATCGGCTGCACCGTTGAATTGCCACGAAAGCTCAGGCGTATCAAATGCCCCTGAATGCCATTGGCCATGCCGCGCCAGCCCTCCGCATCAACGCCGCTTTCAGACAAGAGCGATTGTGTGACAGGATGCCTGGGATGCAGGAACACATCCAGCACTTCGCCCATCTCGACAATCAAGCCGGCGTCGATGACCGCCACACGATCACATACCGTGCGGATCACATCCATGCCGTGCGTAATCAGGACTATGGTCAGGCCAAGGCTCTTGTTGATGTCCAGCAACAGGCGCAAGATGGATTGAGTGGTTTCCGGGTCCAATGCCGAAGTCGCCTCGTCGCACAACAAAAGCCCAGGCTTGTTGGCAATCGCGCGCGCAATCCCTACACGCTGCTGCTGCCCCCCGGATAATTGGCGCGGATACTTATTGGCATGCTCGGCCAAGCCGACCAGAGCCAGGACTTCGTGCGCGCGCTCCAACTGCTCCGACCGCGGCAAGCCTGCCAGCCGCAGGGGAAAGCAGACATTATCAAGCACGCTGCGCGAACGCAGCAGATTGAAATGCTGGAACACCATACCCACACCCAGCCGGAATTCCCGCAGCTTCGAGTCGGAAAAAGTCGTGATGTCCTGCCCGCGCACCCAGACATTGCCCTGAGAAGGACGCTCCAGTAAATTGAGCATGCGTATCAAGGTGCTTTTACCGGCCCCCGAACGCCCGATGATGCCAAATACCTCTCCCTGCCTAATTTGCAAATCGATACCGGCCAGTGCGTGCGAAACGCGACCGGCCGAAACATAAGTTTTGTGTATATTTTCCAGGCGTATCAAGGTGCGGGTTTCAACCAAAAAAACTACGCATAAAGCGCGAAGAAGAGGAACGATAATTTAACATAACCGTATTTATTTTTTTATTAGAAACTAATTACTTTTGGAAATATAAATACGGTTGAAGCTGAGCTGGTTGAAGTTGAGCTGAAACGAAAAGTTCATCGAGACAGGAAAAACCTGGAGATGCGAGTACAGGATCGGAGGATCATTCTTTTCCGACGAGAAAACGGCTATCGCGTATTTAATGCAAGGGGTGAGCCACTGAACAAAAAGAAGGGTATTATCATGAAAAATTATCCCTATACAGAGCCGATCCATAAAAGAACAAGGTTTTGTAGAAATGCCAATTCGCCAAAAGCCCAATAAAAAACCGCCACGCCCTGAATTTTTCCGGGCCGCGTTTGTTGGCGCCACCGCGCACCCTGAAAAAACGATTTTGTTCGGCACCCATTGAGCAACCAGCAAGGACGCCGATGTAATCCAGACAAAATCCGATAATGCAGCGAACAGGCCTGAAGTGCGCGCGAAATGCCGGGGAGGATAAAACATGACGCTCAACATACGATATTTTCGAAGTATCTATGCACAAATGTTTCTGGTCATATGCGTTGCCGCCATTCCCACCTTTATCGGCCTGACGTATTACGTCCTCCAACAACGAAGCCGCCTGCAGGACATCAGCCAGCAAAACGCCCAGCGCTATGTAGATCTGGCCGCCCGCAACGAAAACTGGCTGCTCAAGAGCTCCATGGAAACCTTGAATGCAATCGCTTCAACTCCTTTGATTCAAAACAGCGACTGGAAACTTTGTTATCAATATTTCTCGGACCTGCTCCGCCAGCACGGCAACCGATACACGAACTTTGGCGTCATAGGCACCAATGGCGAAGTTCTTTGCAGCGGAGTCTCGGCCAATGTCGAGAAGATGCCCTACCTTGGAGATCGCCCGTACTTCAAACGCGCGCTGAGTAGTACAGGCTTTGTCGTCAGCAACTCCCTGATGGGCCGAATATCGGCCACCCATACCATCACGGTGGCAACCGCATTGCGCAACAACGAGGGAGCGCCGCGCGCCGTGCTCTTCGCCGCCCTGAACATGGCGGTCGTGTCGCAGATCCAAGACCACACATTGCCAAGCCGCAGCGACGATCTCACTATCCTCGACAGGCACGGCACCATCCTGACCACATCGTCGACAGACCTGGGAACACCCGGCGAGGCCCTGAGAAACAAAGACATCCTGAACCTCATAACGCCCCAGAACAAGGGTGCCAAACTGATACGCGGCAGCGACAACAAGGATTGGTTTGTCAGCTATGCCAAAGCGGGAACCCCGGACGATCCCGGCGCCCTGGCCGTTATCTATAGAAACCCTGCGTCCGGCCTGTTGTCCGAAATCCAGCGCAGCTTCTGGATAGGAACCGCCGTCACCGCCCTTCTGATGCTGATGGCGCTCTTCGCCGGCTGGGCCGGAACCCAGGCCATTCTGGGCCGCAATATTCGAAAACTGACAGAAGCAGCGAAACGCCTCAGGAAGCGTCAATTCGATACCCGGATCGGAAACCAGGTCTTCGGCCAGGAATTCACCGAAATCGCCAACCAGTTCGACAAAATGGCGGAAGAACTGGGCGCCAGCGAGCGACAATGGCAAGTCTCATTCCAAAGGCAGCAGGGCCAGAACGACATCTTGCGCAGAATTGCACAAGACGGACGCCTTGACGACACGCTAATCTCCCTGACCCACTTCGCCGAAGGCCAGATCGACGGCACCATCTCGTCGATCCTGCTGCTCTCGGTCGATGGAACGCGGGTGAGTTCATGCATTGCACCCAAGCTCCCGGCATCTTTCTGCGACTCGCTGATCAGCGCCGTCGTCGGGGCCAAAGCCGGGTCTTGCGGTGCCGCCATCAGCGAAAAACGGGTCGTCATTACCGAAGACATCAGCAGCGACCCGCTCTGGGAAGATTATCGGGAACTGGCTCTGGGCCACGGCCTGCGCGCATGCTGGTCGCATCCCATTATCTCGTCCGGCGGGCGCATCCTGGGCTCATTTGCCCTGTATTATCAAAGCCCGCGCTCTCCCAAGCTGGAAGAACTGCAAATGGGCCAGATGGGCGCCGAACTGGCGGCCGTCGCCATTGAACGCAGCCGTATCGCAACCGCGCTGGAACAATCCGAAGCAGAGTACCGGCTTCTCTTCGAAAGCAACCCCGATCCCATGTGGGTATGCGACGCCGCAAGCGGCCGGATACTGGCGGTCAATGACCAGGCCATACAACACTACGGCTTCGACAGGCACGAGTTCCTTGCCATGTCCGACAATGACCTGCAGGCCGACGATCCGGCGTCGGCCGACATCTCGAAGCTCGAGTCCCAGAGCGCCCACTCCCTGAACCAGGCGGTCCGCCTGCATCGCAGAAAAGATGGCAGCCTCATTTCTGTCGAAGTGTCGTTCTTCCCTCTCAGCTTCGGCGAACGCGACGCGCGGCTGACCCTTATACAGGACATTACCGAACGCAAGACGCTCACCCAGAACATTCGCGAACGCGACGAATTGTTCATGCTCCTGATGGAATCGACAGCCGAAGCCATCTACGGCATCGATCAGGAAGGGCGCTGCACGTTCGCCAACCAGGCTTGCGCCAAACTGCTCGGATACACCACTTCCGAATTGATCGGCCACCGCTTGCATTCCCTGATTCACAGCAAACACGAAGACGGCAGTCCTTACCCACAGGAAGACTGCCCGATACACCGCGTATTGACCACCAAACGCCATGTCCACATAGAAAACGAAGTGCTATGGCGCAAAGACGGAACCGCCCTGCCGGTCGAGTACTGGTCGTACCCCATGCGACGCGGCGACAAGGTCGTCGGATCAATCGTCACTTTCCTGGATATCACCGAACGCCGCCGCCACAACAACGCCCTGACATACCAGGCCACGCACGACTCGCTCACTGGTCTGTTCAATCACGCCCACTTTGCATCCCGGATCAATCAGGTGCTGCGCAGAACCAGCCAGCCCAAAACACCCTTCGCCATTCTGCTGCTGGATCTGGACGGCTTCAAAGAAATCAACGACTCCCTGGGCCACCACGCCGGCGACGTCCTGCTCAGGCAAGTCAGCGAGCGTCTGAAGCAAATTTTCAATAACGGCGCCACAATTGCCCGGATCGGCGGAGACGAATTTGCCATTCTTCTTGAACAATGGGTCGAGCGCTCCTCACTGGATACCTTTGTCAATAGTCTCTTGACGCAGATCAGAACGCCCTTCGTCCTGAATGGCATGGAGATCCAGATCAGTGGCAGTGTCGGGGTCGCTATCTACCCCGACAACGGCAGAGACCTGAACAGCCTCATGCGCAATGCCGACCAGGCCATGTACCAGGCCAAGCGGGAAGGCATGGGCTACGCTTATAGCGACCCGTCCAAAGACCAGCAAACGCCGAATCGCCTGTTGCTGATGAACCAATTGCGACACGCCTTGGACAAGGAAGAATTCGTGCTGTATTACCAGCCCATGCTCTCGCTGAACAGCGCGGAGAGGATTGGTTTCGAGGCGCTCATCCGCTGGAAGAATGTCGAACGCGGAATTTTGTATCCTGCCGAATTCATGCCGATGATCGAGCTCAGCGACCTAATTCACCCCCTGACGCTGTGGGTCATCGAGAATGCCGTCATGCAATGCAGCCAGGAGCGGAAAAAGGGGCATCCGATAACCATTGCAGTAAATATTTCGACGCGAAATCTGTTGGACATCAGCCTTCCGGGGAAAATCCAGGAAATTCTCAAACGCCACGATCTGAAAGCCGACTGTCTTGAACTGGAGATTACCGAAAGCTCCATCATGGCCGACACGATCCGATCGCTGGATGTCCTGACCAGGCTTCACAATATTGGCGTAGGAATTGCCATAGACGATTTTGGAACCGGCTATTCGTCGCTGGCCTATCTGCAGAAGCTTCCCGTCGACAATCTGAAAATCGATCGTTCATTTGTGATGGACATGAGCAAACACGCTGAAGCGCACACAATCGTGCGATCGATCGTGGGCCTGGCACACAGCCTGGGGGTGTCCGTCACGGCTGAAGGAATAGAAACCGAATGGGCCTTGAAGCAATTGACCGATTTGGGTTGCGACTATGTACAGGGCTATCACATTGCCAGGCCGATGCAGGCCGACCAGATAGGGCCGTGGCTGGAACAGCGGCAGCAGGAAGCCGTGGCATGACACATAGGTATCCTGTGGGCCGTGCGCGGCCCGACGCAAGGAGAAGTGAAACGGCATCCTTTGTAGGTGCCGTTGTTTTCTTATAGCTTGCGCTTCTAGAGCATTTTTGGGTTGAGTTGTTTATGGGATTCTTCGATGGATGGGGTATTGGTATATAAAGACGCCGTCTATCGGGGCTTGGGGTCAGGGCCGGCACGGCGTGCTTGATCCGGATCTACCTCGTCCAGGCGGGCGTCGGGCCAAACTCGCTACGCCGCTGGCGCGGCTGCGCTCAAACATGGCCCGCCGAAAGCCCCCGCCTTCCCTACGGTAGCATCCGGCGCACGCCTTACGCCGGCCCTGACCCCAAGCCCCGATAGACGGCTCACGTTACGGCATGCCTGGAATTGCATCACGGGATGCCTGGAATTTACGTGCCTGCACCCATGCCTCTATCACGTGGCCACTACACCACGATGTGCCAAACCCTGGATTTACTAAGCGCCCAACGCTTCAACGTATACCTCGATGCATTGCCTCAACGCAAGCCGCAGGGTGGGCGGTGCTGTGTAGTCCGGCGGTA
>NZ_BAAGUZ010000043.1:0-6803 GCF_054781135.1 Paralcaligenes ginsengisoli | reverse complement strand
AACTCCGTGTGCGGATTGATCGAACCCGGTTTGGACAACACCTGGCCGCGCTCGACGTCTTCGCGCTTGGTGCCGCGCAACAAAATACCCACGTTGTCGCCCGCCTGGCCCTGGTCCAGCAGCTTGCGGAACATCTCCACGCCCGTGCACGTCGTCTTGACCGTGTCCTTGATGCCCACAATCTCGATTTCCTCGCCCACCTTCACCACGCCGCGCTCGATCCGGCCCGTCACCACCGTGCCACGACCCGAGATCGAGAACACATCTTCCACCGGCATCAGGAACGCCCCATCCACCGCCCGCTCGGGCATCGGGATGTACGTGTCCAGCGCCTCGGCCAACGCCAAAATCGCCTGCTCGCCCAACGGACCCTTGTCGCCTTCCAGCGCCAGCTTGGCCGATCCCTTGATGATCGGCGTGTCGTCGCCCGGAAAGTCGTACTTCGAGAGCAACTCGCGCACTTCCATTTCCACCAGCTCGAGCAACTCCTCGTCGTCGACCATGTCGGCCTTGTTCAAAAACACAATAATGTACGGCACACCCACCTGGCGGCTCAGCAATATGTGCTCGCGCGTCTGCGGCATCGGGCCGTCCGCGGCCGACACCACCAAAATCGCTCCGTCCATCTGCGCCGCGCCCGTGATCATGTTCTTCACATAGTCCGCGTGACCCGGGCAGTCCACGTGCGCGTAGTGACGGTTCTTCGTCTCGTATTCCACGTGCGAGGTGTTGATCGTGATGCCGCGCGCCTTCTCTTCGGGCGCCGCGTCAATCTGATCGTACCCTTTCGCCTCGCCACCAAACGCCGCCGACAGCACCGTCGTGATCGCCGCCGTTAACGTCGTTTTGCCGTGGTCCACGTGACCTATCGTACCTACGTTGACGTGCGGTTTGGTCCGTTCAAACTTACCTTTTGCCATGGCTGACTCCTGACTATGGAATAAAGCTATAAATAATGATGAAAATGGTTGGTGCCCATGACGCGGATCGAACGCGTGACCTCTCCCTTACCAAGGGAGTGCTCTACCACTGAGCCACATGGGCAACTTCTTTTTGTTGCACCCACCCTGTCGGGCGAGAATCAAAAAACTGGAGCGGGTGAAGGGAATCGAACCCTCGTCGTAAGCTTGGAAGGCTTCTGCTCTACCATTGAGCTACACCCGCAGGGGATTCTGTTCATACCTGTTTTACATGTGGCCGGCGCTGTGGCTGCCCCGCACTACCGTAACCGCCCGGTGCGAACACGTATTAATTACCTGCCATTAATCGCCCGCATCACGGCGCCGGTTCCAGCGCGTCGTTGCCTACAACAGCCCGCATATTCTCTACGGCCATAAAACTCTGGTGGTGGGGGTTGGATTCGAACCAACGTAGACGCAAGGTCAACAGATTTACAGTCTGCCCCCTTTAACCACTCGGGCACCCCACCAAAAGAGAACTGCGAATTATGCAGAGTTTTTAAAAACTTGTCAAATTGGGCGAAGGCGCCAAACCGTGCCGGCAAGCCTCGCCGCGGCCCCGATTTCAGGCCTCGACCACGCCCGACAAGCCCTGGCGTTCAAGCAGGGAATTCAGATGCTCCCAGCCATGAAAATCGATCATGAGCTGGCCGCGGCTTTTGGCACCGACCTTGAGCGTAACCCGGGTCCCGAGATGATCGGACAGCGCCTGCTCAAGCCGCTTGACATCGCCCGACTGTGCCACGGATTTGCGCGGCGCCCTGGTCTGGGCTTCCTCCGCTTCGCGTATGCTACGCGCCACCAGCTTTTCAGTTTCACGCACCGACAGGCGTTTGGCGATGATTTCGTTGGCCAGCAGAATCTGCGAGGCGGAGTCCGTTGCCAACAGCGCCCGCGCGTGGCCCATGTCGATGTCGCCGGCCAGCAGCATGGTCTGCACCGGGTTGGTCAAGTTGAGCAGGCGCAGCAAGTTGCTGGTGGCCGAACGCGAGCGTCCAATTGCCTGAGCCGCCTGTTCATGGGTCAGGCCGAACTCATCGAGCAAGCGCCGCACGCCGTGGGCTTCTTCAAGCGGGTTCAGATCTTCGCGTTGGATATTTTCGATCAGCGCCATCACCGCCGCGCTTTCGTCGGGAACCTCGCGCACCAGCACCGGCACCTCGGCCAGGCCAGCCAATTGAGCCGCGCGGAAACGTCGTTCACCCGCGATGATTTCGTAATGTCCGTCTTCTTTGCCACCCAAAGGCCGCACCAGAATAGGCTGCATGATGCCCTGTGTACGGATGGATTCCGCGAGTTCGTTCAAGGCGCCTTCATCCATGCGGGTGCGCGGCTGGTATTTGCCGGCGCGCATTTTTCGCACATCCAGGACCGATGGCGGCGCGCTCTTTTTTTCAACCGCCTTGCCCAGATCGCCGATCGCGCTTGCATCCTCGCCCAGCAAGGCTTCCAGGCCGCGGCCCAGGCCCTTTGGTTTCTTTGTTGCCATAGTGTTTTCCTTTAATTCCCTGTGCCCGTCTGTTGGGCGCCAAGCAGCTTGGCCTCTTGTTTGACACGCTTGATAAGCTCGTTGCCGAATTCGATATAGGCTTTGGCGCCGCGCGAATTCTTGTCATACACCGTACCCGGCAAACCGTGGCTGGGCGCCTCTGCCAGCCGTACATTGCGCGGCACGATGGCCTTGAACACCTTGTCGCCAAAATGCGTTTCGATCTGCGCCGAGACCTGTTGCTGCAGCGTGACTCGCGGATCGAACATGACTCTTAACAAACCGATCAAATGCAGTTCGGGGTTGATATTGCGATGCACGCGCTTGACGGTGTTGACCAGGTCGGACAGGCCTTCGAGCGCAAAATATTCACACTGCATCGGGATAATCACGCCATGGGCCGATGCCAGCCCGTTCAATGTCAGCAAAGAGAGTGTCGGCGGACAGTCGATAAGTATGAAATCGTATTCGCCAATGATCAGGGCAATGGCCTGCTTGAGCTGCTGCTCGCGATCATCCATCTGGATCAGGTCGATTTCGGCGCCGGACAGCTCGCGATTGGCGGGCAACACATCGTATCCGCCGGCATCCGATCGAACCCGCGCGCCCGCGATGGTGGCCTCGCCGATCAACACCTGATACAGGTTTTTCTCGATGGAATTCTTGTCGATGCCGCTACCCATGGTGGCATTGCCCTGCGGGTCCAGGTCGATCAGCAGGACACGCTTGTTATGCGCCGCCAGGGCCGCGGCAAGATTGATGGCGGTCGTGGTCTTGCCGACCCCTCCTTTCTGGTTGGCAATACAAAATACATGGGCCCTGTTGTTTGAAGCATTTTGACTCATAGATTTCCTTGGCGGCGATTCATCCAGACCAGACAACGCTGGGCATTCAATTCGGGTACGACTAAAGGTTCGATATGCGCCACGCACCAGTCGGTTTCCTGCTGCAGCGCCTGCACTTCCTCCTGCGGGTCGCGGCCTTTCATGGCCAGCAGCCACCCCTGGCGGGCAGCGTGTCCGCCCGCCAGTGTCGCAAAATCGGCCAGCGAAGCAAAGGCCCGCGACACGACAATGTCTGCATTCAAGCTATCGAGCGCCTCCGCCCGCGCATGTACCGCGTGCAAATTGGGCAAATGCAAGGCTCCGGACATTTGCCGCACGAAAGCCGTTTTTTTTTCCACCGCGTCGACGCAGTGAACCTGCCACTCAGGACACATCACGGCGATTACAACGCCCGGCAAGCCTCCCCCCGAACCGATATCGGCAATCGTCCCATTGGCGCGGCCATCGGCGCTTAGCGCCGCCCGCATGGGCCCCACCACCGAAAGGCTGTCAAAAACATGCTGGACCAGCATTTGCCCGCCATCGCGCACCGCCGTCAGATTGTAGGTGCGGTTCCAGCGCTGCATCTGGGCAATGTAGTTCAGCAGGGTCCCGTTCTGCGCACGATTCAGTTCGATGCCCAATGACCGGGCGGCCTCGTCCAGCCGATGAGCCTGATCCGTGGCCATTACGCCGCTTTCTTGCCATATTGCAGGCGTTTGAGGTGGATCATCAGCAAAGAGATGGCGGCGGGTGTCACGCCCGATATACGGCCGGCCTGGCCTATCGTTTCCGGGCGGCTCGCCTTGAGCCGCTGGCGCACTTCTATCGACAGACTGGTCACCACGTCGTAATCGATGTCCGCGGGGATGGCCTGCTGTTCATGAGCGGACTGCTTATCGACTTCCTCCTGCTGGCGTGTCACATAACCCGCGTACTTCACCTGGATTTCAACCTGCTCGGCCGCCACCTTATCACTCAGTCCGGGCCCAGCGAGGCTTTCCCCATCGATCTTGCGAACCTCCATCAGCGCCCGATAACTGACCTCAGGGCGTTTCAATAAATCAGTTAGTGAGTACTCACGTTCTATTTGCTTGCCCAACAAGGCTTCAGCGGCATGCGCCGCCAGAGTTTTCGGGTTGATCCAGATCGATTTCAAACGTTCGACTTCCGAGGCCACCGCATCGCGTTTACGATTGAACGAATCCCAACGAGCATCGTCGACCAAGCCCAGGCGACGGCCTTCTTCGGTCAGCCGCATATCCGCGTTGTCTTCCCTCAGGCTGAGCCTATATTCGGCACGCGAAGTAAACATGCGATACGGTTCCGTCACGCCCCGGGTAACCAGGTCATCGACCAGAACCCCTAGATAGGCCTCATTACGCTTCGGCGTCCAGGAATCCAGGCCCTGCGCCTGGCGAGCCGCATTCAAGCCAGCCAGCAGGCCTTGGGCGGCGGCTTCCTCGTACCCGGTGGTGCCATTGATCTGCCCGGCAAAAAACAAGCCCTTGATTGCGCGG
This sequence comes from Paralcaligenes ginsengisoli, assembly GCF_054781135.1. Taxonomy (NCBI): domain Bacteria; kingdom Pseudomonadati; phylum Pseudomonadota; class Betaproteobacteria; order Burkholderiales; family Alcaligenaceae; genus Paralcaligenes; species Paralcaligenes ginsengisoli. The sequence continues at coordinate 2,011 of NZ_BAAGUZ010000043.1, read as the reverse complement.
GTTTCCAGGCTTGTGCTTAATTCACGTGGATCGAAATAGTCATACTCGATGGCATACCCTGGACGCATGATGACTGCGCTTTCCAAACCGGGCAAGGTTCTTAGCAAGGCCAACTGCACATCAAAAGGAAGGCTGGTCGACACCCCGTTGGGATAAATTTCATTTGTCGTCAGCCCCTCTGGCTCCAGAAAAATCTGATGGCTGTTCTTGTCGGCAAACCGTTGAATCTTGTCTTCGATCGACGGACAGTAGCGCGGCCCTATTCCCTCGATGACACCGCTATACAAGGGCGAGCGATCCAGGCCTGCACGGATGATGTCATGAGTACGCTCGCTGGTATGGGTAATCCAGCATGGCAATTGCCGTGGATGCATGGTGCTCGAACCCATGTACGAAAAAACAGGCACCGGGTCGGTGTCACCAGGCTGCACTTCGGTACGGCTGAAATCGATAGTCCGGGAATCGACCCGCGGTGGCGTGCCAGTCTTCAGGCGCCCTTGCGGCAGTTTAAGCTCTTTAAGCCTCTGGCCCAGCGTTATAGCAGGAGGATCTCCGGCACGGCCTGCCGAATAATGATTGAGCCCCACGTGAATCAACCCATTGAGAAATGTGCCGGCAGTCAACACGACCGTTCGCGCCTTGAACGTCAGGCCGATCTGTGTGACCGCACCAACAACTCTATCCCCATCAAGCATCAAATCTTCAACGGCCTGCTGGAAGATCGTCAGATTGGGCTGATTTTGCAGAATAGTCCGAATTGCCTTGCGGTACAGAGATCGGTCGGCTTGAGCACGGGTCGCACGAACAGCGGGGCCTTTTGAGCGATTCAATATCCGAAACTGTATCCCCGCCTGATCAGTAGCATAGGCCATGGCACCACCCAGAGCATCTACCTCTTTGACGAGATGCCCCTTACCGATTCCTCCTATGGAAGGATTGCAGGACATTTGGCCCAGCGTTTCCATATTGTGGGTCAATAGAAGGGTGCTCGCGCCTGTCCGAGCCGCGGCCAGCGCCGCTTCGGTTCCGGCGTGCCCGCCGCCGATGACGATTACGTCAAACTCATCTGGATAAATCATTTTGATTGGGGTTTCATAAGAACAACGAGCGTCATTATACCGCCCGCGTTTCCGATGTTCCACGTGAAACATAGATCATCTTGTAAGAATTTCAATGTTATTTGCATGTTCCACGTGAAACATCTATGTTTAACAAACAGCACACTTAGTAAGGTTCCATGAAATGCTTGGCGAACGAGGTAGATATCATGGCTATTTGTAAGGCCAAGGTGCGCCTATAGGCCCGTAATGGGAGATCAAAACAACAGGCTGAGCGGTGATTTCTGCCACGGGGAAAGCAAAACCCGAATGGGCTTCGAGAGGAGTGAAACTTGGCAGGACGAAGCACTTAGTGTCGCGATGTGTGTGTCGACTAAAGCGTTTTTTGGTCAAAGTGGTTACGGCACTCGATGGATTGGTCGCTTTGGTATTTGAAGACGCCGTCTATCGGGGCTTGGGATCAGGACCGGCACGGCGTGCTTGATCCGGATCTACCTCGTCCAGGCGGGCGTCGGGCGAACTCGCCCAGCCTCGCGAGGCTGGGCTCAGACAGCGCCCGCCGAAAGCCCCCGCCTTCCCTACGGTAGCATCCGGCGCACGCCTTACGCCGGCCCTGATCCCAAGCCCCGATAGACGGCTCGCGTTGTGGCATGCCTGGAATTGCATCACGGGATGCTCGGAATTTACGTGCTTGCACCTACCGTTAATGGGCCAGCACCCCTAGAACCGTTAACGTGCCCGCACTCATGCCTCCATCACGTGGCCGTATCTACTTCGATTGACTTCTTGATGGATTGACGACTCGATTGACTAAACGCCCACCGCCTCAACGTATCCCGTGATTGGCTAAACGCCGCTTCCCCAACATATACCTCGATGCATTACCTCAACGCGAGCCGCAGGGTGGGCGGTGCTGTGTAGTCCGGCGGTAGTCCAGCGCCGGGTGCAATGGA
>NZ_BAAGUZ010000042.1:0-43899 GCF_054781135.1 Paralcaligenes ginsengisoli | reverse complement strand
CCTCGCGCGCGAGGCACTGCGAGTTGGCCCGACGCCCGCCTGGACGAGGCAGACCCGGGCAGTCGGCTAGCGCAGCTAGCCGACCGCTGGACGTGCCGGACTGCACAGCACCGCCCACCCTGCGGCGTCTTTATAGAAATAACCGCCGCCAACACAACAACGCACAGTCCAAAAGCCACAGATCAAGTCCAAAAACGACTCAAAACGAAAGTGACTGAAACACGTTCAGTGCGTAAACACTTGAACCAAAAATACACCAGGAGAGCACCATGCAGGCATATGCCTGGAACCCGATGTTCACGCCAGAGCCGCTCTTTTATCGACACGGGCCAGACGCTTCAACAAGTATTCGACTTCCTCCCGCGCCGCAGGAGTCAAGGGGGCCGCCGGGTTCCTGAGCGTTGCCGTCTTTAAAAGGCCACGCCTCATCAATACATACTTCCTGACCGCCAATCCCACGCCGGCTTGCTGCTCATAGCGGATCAAAGGCAGATGCGCATCGAACAGATCGTGCGCCTGATCCCGTTCGCCGCTGGAATACAGCCCCACCACATCGCAGAGCATATCGGGGAAGCAATAGCCCGTGTTCGCGCCGTCCGCGCCGCGCGACATTTCAAAATCCAGGAACAGCCCATTGTTGCCGCACAGTATGGAGATATGCCGCATCGAACCGTCTTTTTCGAAATTGCGCAAAGCCGAGATCTTTTCCAGGCCCGGCCAATCCTCGTGCTTGAGCATAATGCACGAGGGATTGTCGCTTACGATGCGCCGTATGACGCCCACCGACATCTGCACCGAAAAGGTCAGCGGATAGTCCTGGATGATGAAGGGGACATCTTCGCCGATGGCCCTTGCCGCCTGATGGTAGTAATTGACGATCTGGTCGTCGGTACGCAAAGTATTGGGAGGGGCAATCATGACCCCCGCGGCGCCCATGTCCATGACCTGTTTCGTCAGCGCCGACATGGCCGCAAAGCCGGGCGAAGAAACCCCCACCACAATGGGCAGGCGAGGCGCCCGCTTGATGAATCGGGAGACCACCGCGGCGGCTTCGTCAAAAGCCAGCTTGGGCGCCTCGCCCAATTGGCCCAGCACCGTAATCCCCGTGACTCCGGCTTCGATGTAGAAGTCGACCAGGCGATCGATCGATTCCGTGTCGATGGTTCCGTTATCCAGGAAAGGGGTAGGAGCGATCACCACCACCCCTTTTTGATCGGACGTCAGTTTCATTGCCTGTTCCTTTTGGCTTTCATTGCCTGATGAATCCCGTCACTTTAAGTGAACCCAGGCGACAATCATAATGTAAATATTGCAGGGATTAATGAATAAAAGACATGAATGCACCGATGCCGGGTCTTTATCCCGCGTGCCGATCGCAGGCGCGCCGCGCACCCCGTGATTCGAAGGTTTACCTGCTCCGCGCCTTGCTTTTCTTCAAGCCCTCGATCACCAGCCTGTACAAGGGGTCCGACAATGCCGAGGGCGCGCGATCCATTCTTCTGAAAATTTCGATCGATCGGTTCACGCTGGGCGACCTCAATGGCATCACTTTCAAATCGGCTCCCACCATCGACTGCACGGCCACCAGCGGCAATATTGCAATCCCCGCGCCGCCCAGCACCATGCCGGTAATCGTCGCCAGATGCGACACCTCGTAGGTGAAAAGCAGATCCAGCTTATGCGTGTTCATCACCGTTTCGATCTGCAGCCTCAACCCGCTCAGGGTGCTTGCTCCGACCAGCGGAATCCCTTCCAGATCTTTCCATGACAACTTCGTTCTCTTGCCCAGAGGGTGCCCGGCCGGACACACCGCCACGACGGGATCATCGAATAAATGCTCGTACTCCAGGTCCGAATGCAGCACGCCCGGAACGGATATCCCGAAATCCGCCTCGCCTTGAAGTACGGCTTCGCGGATTTCGTAGGCCGATCGGTCCAGAATCTGGATTCGATTCTTGGGATATGTACGCCCGTATTCGGCCAGTATCGGCGGCAGTAGCGACGCCGCGATAGTCGGCAGGCAGGCAAGAACAAAATTGCCGTAGCCCTTGGAGGCACTGTCTTTCAGGTCTCCCAGGGCAGACGACAGCTCCCTGACTATCCTGCGCGCGCGCGGCAGGAAATCCCGCCCCGCCTGGCTGAGGGCCACTGTTCGCGTGGTGCGGACAAACAGCCCGACCCCTATCATTTCCTCGAGCTTGGAGACGCGGCGGCTCAAGGCTGTTTGCGATAAATGCAGGTGCTCGGCCGCGCTGCTGAAGCTGCCGAGTTCGGCAATGTACACAAACGCCTGAACGCCCAATATATCCAGTCTGACCATAAGGAATCGCCACTCAGGAAATCAAGCGCGTGCCGCCGGCATGCCTGGATGGCAAACGCCGGGACAGCGCCGCGCTGTTATTGCAGCGAAATATGGTTGGCCTTCACGACCTCGGTCCAGCGCGCGCGCTCCGCCTTGATGAACGCGGAGAATTCGGCCGACGAACTGCCCACCGCGGTCAGGCCCAGCTTGTGCAGCTTGTCCTGCACCGACTCTTTTTTCAACGCATTCTGGATGGCGGTTTGCAGTTTGGCGACCACATCGGGAGGTGTTCCGGCGGGTAAAAAGAAACCGTTCCACTCCAGGACGCTGAAATCTTTCAGGCCCGACTCGGCCATGGTCGGGACATTGGGCAATTCTTTCATGCGAGTGGCGGAGGTGACCGCCAGGGCCTTCAGTTTGCCGCCGGTAATATAGTTCAGGCTGGATGCCGCATTGGCGAAATAGGTATCGACCTGGCCGCCCATGACGTCCACGATAGCGGGTGCGCCGCCTTTATAAGGCACATGCACAATGTCGATGTGGGTTTCTTTCTTCAGCAGTTCGCCGATCATTTGCGCGAGGCTGCCCGGTCCGTAGGATGCAAACGTATATTTCCCGGGATTTTTCTGGGCGGCCGTTATGAATGAATTCAGTGAGGTGAATGGCGAATTCTTGGCCACCACCATGATGTTGGGCACGCTGACCGCTTGCGACACCGGAATGAAATCTTTCTCGGCATCGTAGGGAAGCTTGCGCAACACGGGGTTGATGGCGAATGACGAAGCGTCGTACAGCATGGTGTAGCCATCCGGAGCGGATCGGGCTACATAGGCGGCGCCGATCGAGCCGCTGGCCCCGCCTTTGTTTTCTATGATTACGCTTTGCTTGAGCTCTTCGCCCAGGGCCTGGGCGATGATGCGGGCCGCATTGTCGGCGCCTCCGCCCGCGGAATAGGGAACGACCAGGTTAATGGATTTATCCGGAAAACTTGCCGCCGAGGCTGGGCCCGAAAGGCCGAGGCAAGATACAACGGACATAAGAACCGACAACGCATGCAGCCTTGTCACTTTCATAGTGTGCTCCTGGGAATGATGTGGATATTCTGTTTCTGTAGAAGTCCGTCGGGTTTCGCCCGGCGGAGGTGTGAACGATAGTCCATCGAACTGCTCTTTAACATTGATTGAATCAGAAAACGGCTTTTTGCTCGTACAAGGAGCTTATCTCGTCTTTGCCGTACCCGGCCTGGTCGAGGATCTCGCCGGTATGCTGGCCCAGTGTCGGGCTGGATACGGGTTTGACCGGCTCGCAGGCGCCGAACTTGATCAGATTGGCTACGCCTTTGTAGCGGCCTGCCTTGGGATGGTGGAAGTCCGCCAGGAATTGCTGATCCCGTACCTGGGGGTTGTCGAGCATGTCTTCCACCTGGCGTACCGCCGCGCAAGGAACGGCTGCGCCGAAAATCGCCTCCCATTCCAGCGCCGTGTGCTGCTGAAGGGCGTGGCGTATGACCGGCACGATTTCCGCGGCATGTTCGGCGCGCTTGCGCACGCTGTCGTAGCGTTCGTTTTCCGCCAGTTGCGGCACCCCCGACAGGGAACACAGGGAAGTCCAGAAATGCGGCGTATTGGCGGACAAATACAGAAAACCTTCTCGAGTCGGATGCAGGCCCGTAATGCCTCCCGAGCGCATGTCCCGTTCTATGTTTCTGGGTTCGCCTTCCGCAAACACCATGCGTGTCGATTGCATGGCAAGCGCGCTGCCCAGCAGCGATACCGACACTTCCTGCCCGTATCGCGTGCGCTCCCGCTGGAACAGCGCGGCCACCACCGCATTGGACACCATGGATGCCGCATAAAAATCCACGGCCGATCCATACACGATTTCGGGGGCGTCGGGCGTGCCCTGCGATGAGCAGATGCCGCTCATGGCTTGAAGCACCTGGTCGTACCCGGCCTTGCCGGCCAGGGGGCCCGATGTCCCGTAGCCCGTCATTGAGCAATAGATCAGGCGCGGGTTGGCGGCTTCCAGTGTTTCGTAATCGATTTTCAGGCGCTTGGGAACCGCCGGGCGGAAGTTGTGGACCAGCACGTCCGCGGTTTGCGCCAGCCGCATGAAGACCGCATGGCCCGACGGAGCCTTCAGATCGATGACCATGCCTTTCTTGCCGCGATTTACGCCCATGAAGGCGCGGCTTTCGGCCGCCAGGGTCGATGGGTATTTCCTGAGGTTATCGCCCTCTGGAGGTTCAATCTTGATGACTTCGGCACCCAGGTCGGCCAATAGCGCGCAACCGTAAGGCCCCGCGATATAGGCACTGAGGTCCAGGACCCTGATGCCCGTCAGCGGCGCGTTGTCTTGTAGTGTTGCCATGGATCTTCTCTGTCGTGGGTGTTGCGGAGGCTTCATGCATGCGGAGGCGATGCCCGCCCCGGCATGCGCGCAGCCCCTTGTTTATTTTTGCACGGTAATGTTGCTTTGTTGAGCGACTTTTTTCCACTGAACGATATCGTCCTTGACACGCTGCTTGTATTGCGGCGCGCTCAGTGTTGCCGACTCGGCGCCTTCCCGGATAAAGAATTTTTTCATTTCGGGATCTTCGACGACCTTGGCGATGGCGGCATTCAGTGTGTTCACGATGGCTTCAGGGGTATGCGCGGGCGCCAGAATGCCCCACCACAGGCTGAAGTCGTAGCCGGGCACGGTATCCGCCACGGGCTTCAAGTCGGGCGCAATCGCGCTGGGTTTTGCGCTGGTGATGCCCAGGGACCTCACCTTGCCGCTATTGATGGCCGGCAGCAAAGAGGGGCCGCTGGCCACCAGCACATCGACCTGCCCGGCCATCAGCGCTGTGGTGGCCGGACCCATGCCGCGGAAAGGCACATGGGTCATCTTGATGCCGGCCGCCGTATCCATCATTTCGGTGGCGAACTGGTTGCTGCTGCCGGGGCCGGACGAGGCATAGTTCAGTTCCCCGGGGTGTTTCTTGGCATAAGCGACCAGATCGGCGATGGAGTTGATCGGGGCGTCCTTCTTGACCGCCACGATAAACGGGCCTTCGGCCATCAGTGCGACGGGCGTGAAGTCTTTGACGGCATCGAAAGACAAATTGGCCTGTATGGCGGCATTGGTCGTAAAACTGGACGACACCGCGGCAAGCGTATAACCGTCGGGTTTGGCGCGCGCTACGTAACTTGCGCCTATCGAGCCGCCCGCTCCCGGCTTGTTTTCGATCACCACAGTGGTGTGCAGCAGGGGGCCCAGCTTGGCTCCCACCGCACGGGCAAATACATCGTTGGATCCTCCGGGCGGGTAGGGGACGACCAGGGTAATCGGCTTGCCGGCCGGATAGGCTTCGGCCGCGAAGGCGGCCGGGGCTATGGCGACAGTCGCGGCCAGGGCAATGCCGGCGGCCAGGCCGGGCAGTGTCAGTGAGTATCGGATTTGCGGATTACGGTTTGTATGCATGGGTTTGTCTCCAGGTTTTATTTGATTAGGTTCAGCTGCTGCGCGTTGCGTACCACTTCGTGGGCTCGATGCACGAACGGCGCATCGACCATCTTGCCGTCAAGCAGAAAAGCCCCATTGTCCTGATTGGACTGGGCTGCTTGCGTTACCTTTTGCGCCCACTCCACTTCCGCCGGAGTCGGACTGAAAACTTCGTTGGCGATCTCGACCTGGCTTGGATGTATGCAGGTTTTGCCCAGGAATCCGAGTGAACGCGCCATCAGCGCCTCTGCCCGATAGCCCGCGGTATTCTTCACATCGGCGTAGGCCGAATCGTAGGCGTATACGCCGGCTTCGCCGGCCGCCATTCTGAGCGTGAACATCATGGCATGCACATTTGCGGCGTTGTAACGGGCAATGCCCAGGGGCTCGAACAGATCGCCTAGGCCGAGTTGCAGCCCGCCGACCCGGGGATGGCTGGCTGCGATCTCGCCGGCCCGCCGCACGCTTTGCGGCGTTTCGATATTGGCCAGGAGCGAGATCGTTGGCGGCAGCGATTTCTTGCGTTCCATGTCTTCCAGATGGGCAAAGAAATCGAGTGCGTTTTCCGGCGATTCTATTTTTGGAATATTGAGAATGTGCACGGCGGGGTGGCAGCACGCAGTCAGGTCGGCAAGAAAATGGGGTGTGTCCATGCCGTTGACGCGCACAATGATTTTTTTGCCGCTCGAGGCCAGGCCCGCATCACCCAGGAATCGGGCCAGCTCTTCGCGCGCGTAATCCTTGCGGCTTTCCAGCACCGAGTCCTCCAGGTCGAAACTGATGGCGTCGGCCTGGCTGTCCAGGGCCTTGCGGAATAATTCCGGGCGCGACCCGGGTACGAATAGCTTGCTGCGCATCGTGTGTCTCCTGTTTTTTGCCTATTGTGCCGGGATAACGATAAAAAAGTAGCTTGAAATATCCGATCAAACGATATATTTTCTATCGTTATGAATACCCGATTCCTCACTACTTTTGTGCTTGTTCATCGATACGGCTCCATGGCCGAGGCGGGCCGTCGCCTGAATCTGACTCATGGCGCCGTGGCGCAGCAGATCCGGGCGCTGGAAAGCGAGCTGAATATTGCGCTCGTGACCCGGGCCGGCCATACCGTGCATTTGACGGAAGCCGGTAGCCGGATTCTGGAAAAAGCCAGGGAAATACTGGGCAATATCGATGAATTGATGTCGATCGCCAAGTCCGATGTCGTGCGCGGCGAACTTCGGCTGGGGGCCGGCAACACGTCCCTGCACAGCGTCGTTCCCCATGTCCTGGCCAGGCTGATCAACAAGTATCCGCTGGTGAATGTGCTGATCAATCCGGGTTATTCGGCCGATTTCTACCCGGCGGTCGAAAACAAGGAGCTCGACATTGCCATTGCCACGCAGGCGCCCTATGCATTGCCCAAGACCCTGAACTGGCACCTGCTGCGTGTGGAGCCTTTTGTGCTGCTGGCGTCGTCCAGGCATGCCGGCAAGCCCGCGCGCGAGCTGTTGCGCCGCCAGCCCTTTATCCGTTATGAACGCAATAGCTGGACCGGGCAGATGATCAGCGCCTATCTGAAGGAAGCGAATATAACGCCGGTGGAGCGCTTCGAGCTGAACAGTCTCGAGTCCATTGCACTGATGGTGAATCTGGATCTGGGCGTGGCCATAGTGCCTATGGCGGCCAATCTTCTCGGGCCGCAACTGAGCCTCACGGCCATCGAACTGGAAGGCTACAGGGAGCCCAGGCGTTTCGGCCTGATCTGGTCCAGATCGTCGCCCAAGGTCGGCCTGATACAGGCCTTTCTGGAAGCGGCTTCGATCGAGTACAAGAATTACAACGAATCGATATCCTGACTCGCTGTACCCGGGCCGCCAGTTTGGTTCCATGTTGTCATGGCTTTACGGCTCCGCTAAAAATCGCATATAACAGTTTTACTAAATATTACGATGGCGGGTGTCAAGTGTGCCGTAAAACATAAAGTGCTTAAGTGGCCCCTTTAACACCTTGCAGCTGCATTTCGTGTCGGCGGTGCTGATCATGAGTGAACTCACCCACTGCGCGAACCATGGGGGCACGTTTGCGCTTGTGATGTTTGACATCGACCGGTTCAAGGCCATCAACGATGAATTCGGGCACGGCGCCGGTGATCAGGCCCTGAAAGCACTGGCAGCGTATGCTGCCCGGACGTTCCGTGATATAGACAGCCTCGGGCGCTGGGGAGGGGACGAATTCGTGGCGTTGGCGCGGAATGTGGATGTCGTGGCAGCCAAGGCGGGCCCGCGTCAGTAAGTGGCGCGGCCGCCCGATAAGTCGAACACGGCGCCCGTCGTGAAGGAATTGTCTTCAGACACCAGCCAGGCGACCATGGACGCGATTTCGCTCGTCAGTACGAACCGGTTGCGTGGAATCTTGGAGAGCATGTAGTCGATATGCTGCTGGGTGATCTGGTCGAAAATCCGGGTCTTGGCCGCTGCCGGGGTAATCGCGTTGACACTGATGTCATGGCTTGCGGTTTCTTTTCCCATGGACTTCGTCAGCCCGATGACCCCTGCCTTGGAAGCGCTGTATGCGCCCGCGTTCGGGTTTCCCTCCTTGCCGGCGATCGACGCGATATTGACGATGCGGCCATAGTTGTTGGCGATCATTTCGGGCAGAACCGCCTTGCCTACATAGAATGTGCCATTCAGGTTCACATCGATGACCCGGTTCCACTCGGCTTCGGGATACTCGGCGACGGTCGCGTTGACCCCGGCAATGCCGGCGCTATTGACGGCGATATCGAATTTTCCAAATGTCTTCTTGGTTGCCGCGGCGGCCCTTTTTACGCTGTCCGGATCGGCGACGTCGACCTGCATGGTCGCTACCCGGCCCAGGTGGGCCAGGTCTTTTTCGGCAATGGCCAATTCGGCGGGGTTGATGTCCCAGATGGCGACCTCGGCTCCGCCTTTAAGCAGCGCCTGGGTAATGGCAAGCCCTATGCCTTGCGCTCCGCCGGTAACGATGGCGACACGATTTTGAAAGTCATATTGATTCATTTTTTCCTCGGTGCAGAAAAATCACTCGGTAGGTGGATGGTGGCACAGGACACTGGCAGCGCGCCGCCATGCGCGCTTGCCAAATTTAACTAGACAGCCCGGGGCTCGAATAGTGACAATATTCGATCTATAGATAACTGTTCGTTATCACCTGAATAGGCCCTATGAAAAATATAGAATCGATTGTCGCCAGGCTCCGTTTCCGGCATATGAAAGTCCTTATCGCCCTCGATGAGCTGGGCTCCATGCATCGGGCGGCCGATTTTTTGTCCATGACCCAGCCCGGCATAACGAAAGCCCTGCAGGAAATAGAATCGGCGCTGGGCGCGGCCCTGTTCGACCGATCCGCCCGGGGAGTCGAGGCCACGGCCGTCGGCCAGTGCGTGATTCGCTATGCGTATATCCTGTATGCCGAACTCGATCAGATGTCGGCGGAAATCCATGCCATCAACGCCGGCCAGGGCAGCGTCATTTCCGTGGGGGCCGTCGCGGGAGCCTTTCCTTCCCTGCTGACCGGCGCTATTACCAATGTAAGGCGGGCGCACAAGAAACTGACGGTAAAGGTCAAAGAAGGCACCAGTGCGAACCTGCTGGCGGAGCTGGGCGAAGGGCTGCTGGACATTGCCATTTGCAGAACGGCGGTCTTGACCAACCGCGACATATTCGACCGGATGGAATTGGGCGACGAGAAAATTTCGGTCGTGGCAGGCCCCAATCATTCCCTGGCGCACAAGAAGGTATCCCATCTGTCGGACCTCAGCGCTTGCCGCTGGGTTCTCTTTCCGAATCGCATGCCGGTAAGGCGGCTGCTGGAAAGAGAGCTCATGGAAGAAGGCCTGGATATGCCTTTGTATCCGGTAGAAGCATCGTCCACGTTTGTGACCGTATTGATGCTGAACGAGGATCCCAATCTGGTGGCGCTGGTATCAAAGGAAACGGCCGAGTTTTTTGCCGAAAAGGGTATCTTGAAAATACTGCCCATCACCATCAAGGCCCGCACCGAGCCTTATGAACTGGTGACGCGCAAAGGGTATGTGCTGCCTGCCGCGGCGATGGTGCTGGTCGATGAAATAAAGCGCCGGGCAGGCTTGCGTCAAACCGGTGCGGATGAAGGCAGCACGGAGCCCCCGGCCAGCCAGGACCGCAGGCTCTCGCGTACGCCTTCGGCAAATTTACGGTAAACGGGCTCGCTGACAAATCCGTAATGAGGGGTCAGCAGCACATTGGGCAGGCCGAGCAACTCGTTGGCGGGTTCGATGGGTTCGGTGTCGAACACATCTATTGCGGCGAAACCCGGCCGACCCTCTTTCAAGGCTTCGATCAAGGCGGGCGTATCGATCAATTCGGCCCTGGATGTATTGACCAGCAGGCTGCCCGGCTGCATCAGGCGCAGGCGTTCCTGGTTCAGCAGATGGTGTGTGGCGCCGGCCGGCACCAAATGCAGGCTGACCACCGCGGAGGTCGCCAGCAACTCTTCCAGGCCTAGGGCCGTGACCCCGTGTTCCAGCGCGCGCTCAGGAGTCATGTTCGGACTCCAGGTCGCGACATCCATACCCAGGGCCTTGCCCACTGCCGCAACGCGCTGGCCGATCTGGCCCAGTCCTATCAGGCCCAGGCGTTGCCCGTGCAGGACTCCAGGCAGTGCGTCGGCGCTGTCGGCATCGCGCCATGTCAGCCGCGACGAGGACAGCATGATTTTCGGCAACTGTTTCATTGCGGCCAGAATCAATGTCCAGGTCATTTCGCAGGTGCTGGCCTTGGACGGGCCCCAGTCGGTGTGGCTGACCTGGATGTTCCGCTCGGCTGCCGCTTCGAGGTCGAGCTTCTTATTGCGCGTTCCGGTAAAGACAATGTGGCGCAATGTCGGTAAAAGCTTGAGCATATCCTTGTTTATCGGGGTTCTGTCGCGCATCAGCACCACGCATTGCGCGGGCCGCAATGCGTCCAGCAGGGCGGCGCCCGACAGTTTGCGGTTATGGATGACAACCTCGGCCTGCTGTTCGATGGCGGACCAGTCCACCAGACGGCGCAGGCCGTTTTCCCAGTCATCCAGGACGACGATGAGGGGCCTGTTCACGGTCGCGAGAGCTCGACAAGTCGTTTGACGTTCGGAGCCGCGGCCAGATTCCAGCATTCGGCCAGCAATTGCCCTGTTTGTTCGGCTCCGATGATTTCGTCGGACATGCCGCGGAATTTTTTCTCGAGATCGAGGTCTGTCATCGGGTGCTGCAAGGATCCTATGGCATGCTCGACGTACACGTGCACCGTGCTGCCGTCCTTCAATGTGGCAACAGCATCGACACTGGCTTCGTTGATGTTGTTGTCGACGGTCGCCACGACCTTGCGGCGCACATCGACGACATCGGGACGCGCGACGATGCTGTCGGCGTATTCATGTTCGGAAGCCTGGCCGAAGATCAGGCCGGCGGCGCAGCCGTGGTAAACGCTGAACTTGCCTTGCAGGCCATCGGCCGGTTCTTTCTTGCCCGTCAGTTCAAGTACCAGGGAATGCACTTTCAGGTCGATGCGAAGCAGATTGTCAGGGGTAACGCCTTTCGCACGCAGCTGGACGCAGGCATCGATACTGGGATGTATCACAATGCCGCAGGCAAATGGCTTGTACGCGTTGAAGGAAATTTCGAAGCGTTTGCCAAGCTCGTCGGTAATTTCGTTCCAATCGTGTTTTTCCGATACAACCTGGGCAAAGCCTCGCGGCGCCTCGAGGGCGCGACGGCTGGATGTGAAGCCGGCGCGGGCCAGCAGGGCGGACATCAGCCCGGCCTGGGCGGCGGCGCCCGGGTGGAAAGGCTTGGTCATGGTGCCGAACTGTTCCCGCAGGCCTATGGGCTGCGACGCTGCGATACCCAGGGCCATGATGGTTTGTTCGACGTCCAGGCCCAGCAGTCGGGCGCAGGCTGCCGCCGAACCCAATACACCGGTCGTGCCGGTAATATGCCAGCCGCGATCGTAGTGGTCCGGGTACATCATATTGCCCGCGCGGCACGAAACGTCGATGCCGATGACCAGTGCGTCGATCAGTTGGCGGCCGCTGGCGCCGGTATGTTCGGCCAATGCAACCAGGGCGGAACACACCGGCCCGGCCGGGTGGATGATTGTTTTTAAATGAGTGTCGTCAAAATCGAAAGTGTGTGAAGTGATGCCGTTGATCAACGCCGCGCTGCCGATATCGACTTTTTCCTTTCGGCCCAGGATGCTTGCCTGCGCCGAAGGTTCGAGTACCTGAATTGCCTGGAGCGCAGCCTGGGCGGCTTCATGATGGGCTGCCCCGATTGCGCAGCCCAGCCAGTTCATGAATGTACGATGCGCCTCGTGCTCAACTTCGTCTCCCCAGCCGCGCGAGGGATGCTTGACAATATATTCAGCCAATAGGCTGGTGATGGGAGGGGCGTTTAGGTCGGCATGGACCTGGGTATTGCGAGCCATAAATGTCACTTCACTTTAGGGGGTTAAGACGATCAGGAGTTCAAGGTAATGTGTTGTTGTTTGGCCAGGCGCGTCCAGCGATCGAGGTCGCGTTTCGCGTAATCGGCGAATTCCGCCGCGGACATGGGCATCGGAATAATCGCTTCGACATCCAGTTTTTTGGCAAGATCGGGCACGGCCAGCACTTTATTCAGGCTGTCGTTCAGTATTTTTACAATGCCGCCATCGATGCCTGCCGGGCCCGATACGCCATACCATTGCAGGGTATCTTCGAATCCCTTGATGCCCAGCTCTTCCAGAGTCGGTATGTCTTTAAAGCCCGGATTGCGTGTTTTGCCGGTGATGGCAATCGCCCGGACGCTTCCCGATTTCAGATGAGGAACCGACGCGGCGAGGCCGGGAAACATGGCCTGGGTCTGGCCGGAAATCAGATCGGTGAATGCCGGGGAAATCCCTTTGTAGCTGATGTGGACCATTTTCGAGCCCAGTTGCTGCTTCAGCAGTTCCATCAGGAGATGGGTAAGGGAGCCGACGCCGGCCGAGCCATAGCTGACGCGGTCGCCGTGTTCTTTTGCATAGGCGACGAAATCCTGGAAGTTCTTGATCGGCAATTTGGCATTGACGACCAGCACGTTGGGCGTGCCGCCTATCATGCCGATCTGCGTGAAGTCGCGCATGGGGTCGTAGGGAACTTTTCGTGTTGCCGGGCTGGTGGCCAGGGTGGCCACATAGCCTTGCATCAGGGTATAGCCGTTGGGCTCGGCGCGCGCCACTTTCTGGCAGGCGATGATTCCGCCGCCGCCGCCCTGGTTTTCTACGATAAAGGTTTCACCCAGTTCCTTGCCCCATTCGTGAGTGACCGTGCGCCCTACATAATCGCTGCCGCCTCCGGGGGCGACCGGTACGACGTAGGTCAGTGCGTGATTAGGGTATTTCGAGGCGGCGAAAGACAGGCGGGGCAAGCTCATTACTGCGGCGCTGCTCAACAAAAAGGAACGGCGATTCATACTCATGCTGATAGTCTCCTGAGTCGGTGGATGTTATAAAAATAATGGGATTGATTAGGCCAGAGTCGAAAGCCTGTCGTAGGCATTGATGACATGGTGGCTTAGCAGTTCTGCGCAGTAATTGGCATGCGCAATGGTTTTGGAATCGTAGATTGCCTTGACGATTTGCTTGTGCTCGGCAATGGACATTTCCCGGTACGATTCCGTAGACAGGTTCTTCAGCCGCGACAAGTGCAGTTTCTGGATGACTTCGCGGTAGGTCTTGGCGATTTCCCGGTTGCCGGCGTATTCGATGAACAGCCAGTGGAACCGCAAGTTTTCGCGGTAATAGGCCTGCGAATTCTTTTCCTGGTTGGCGGCATCCATGGCTTCGGTCCTGGCTTCGAGCTCCTTGACCAATTCGTGCCGGCGTTCGGTAGGCAGTTGCGAAACGACCAGGCCCGCATGACTGTCGAGCAGGGCGCGAAAGTCGTAAAGATCCCGGACTTCGCTGTTGCTGAGTTCGCGCACATAAACGCCCGAATGCTTTTTCGACACCACCAGGCCCGAGCTTTCCAGTTCGCGCAGTGCTTCGCGTACCGGCGCACGCGAAACCTTCAGGCGGTCGACCAGGTCCGATTCCCTCAGTGCCTGGCCGGGCAGGAAAACGCCTGACAGAATCTGGCTGAGCAACTGATCGCGCACCAGCTTGCCCAGCGACGTGTTCCTGATTTCTTCAAATTCGGTATCGGCAACTTCGTTGAATAGCCAGTCCATTTTGTTCTCTCAGCGCTTGGATTTCGTAGAATTGTATACGATTCTACGAAAAAATAAAGAGGCGAGAACTTTAACGTGGCCCCACGCCCGATTCAGTGAGTTGCTGCGCGAGCAAGCTGGCGTGAGGTGTCAGCGCGGAAAAATCGCGGGCGCACAGATGCAGTGCCCTGGATGCCCAGGGTTCGTGCAGTGGCACTATCACCAGGCCCGCTTGGCGCAACGCGGCCGCGGAGGCTTCCGGCAAAATGGCGATTCCCACCCCGGCCTTCACCAGCATGCCCACATTCTCCACTGTTCTGAGCTTGACACGGTACTGTATCTGGCGGCCCAAACGGGTGGCGCGTTCTCCCAAATGGGTTTCCAGCGCCGCATCCGACAGGCCGACAAAGGCCTCGCCCACGATGTCCGCAAAGGCTGCGGATGGCTGGCCGGCAATCCGGTGCGCCATGCTTGTTGCAACGACGAGATGATCCTGGGCGATGAGGCGGGTCTGCAGCGCGGCCAGGTCGGCAATATCCGCCACGATTCCCAGGTCCGTCTTTCCTTCGGCGATCGCCACGGCGATCTCGGTGCTGGGCCGTTCGTCGAGATCAATCGAAAGGTCGGGATATTGCGCGAGGAAGCGGCAGATCTGCTGCGGCAAAAAAGCGGCCAGTGCCGCGGTGTTCGACATTAGTTTGATGCGGCCCTTGAGGCCTGTCGCATAGGAGCGCAGTTCGCCGCGCATCTGTTCGACCTGCCCTACGATAATGCGGGCATGGCGCAACAGGGCGTCTCCGACGCTTGTGGTGTGTACCCCGCGCCGGGTCCGCTCCAAAAGAGGAGCGCCGAGCACCGCCTCCATGCCTGAAATGCGCTCGCTTGCGGAAGCCAGGGCAAGGTTCATCGCCTGGGCGCCGCGGGTCAGGCTGCCGTGTTCGACCACAGCCAGGAATAGACGCATATCGGTCAGGTCAAAACGCAAGATCAATCTCTTTCTTCGGTTTAGACGAAGTCTAGCACCGGAAATGCCAGATTGTGCACAGCCAGGGCCTTGTCTATGATCGATGCCATGAACGACTTCCTGATAGTTTCTGGCGCGGGTTTGCTGGCTGGCGCAATGAATGCCCTGGCCGGAGGCGGCTCGTTTGTCAGCCTTCCCGCCCTGATTGCTGTTGGAGTGCCATCGGTTCAGGCGAATGCTTCGAGCACGGTCGCGCTGTTTCCAGGAGGTATCGCCAGCGCCTGGGCCTATCGCGATGGGCTGGGGCCGGTCGGTGCGGTGTCGCTGCGGCCCTTGATGTTTACAACCCTGGTGGGAGGCGTGATCGGGGCGATCCTGCTGTTGTGGACGCCGTCGAAAACCTTCGACACGGTGCTTCCCTGGCTCTTGTTGATTGCCACGCTGGCGCTGGCCTTCGGGCGCCGCCTGGGTGAATGCTTGCGGCGCCGCTGGCGAATCAGGCCTTCGGTCGTTCTGGTCATTCAGTTTTGCCTGGGCGTTTATGGCGGTTATTTCGGCGGCGCCGTCGGCATCATGATGATGGCCGTCTGGGGTCTGCTCGACAGCCGCGACCTGAAAAGCCTGAATGCGCCGCGCACGCTGCTGGTCAGCGCA
The DNA here is from genome assembly GCF_054781135.1 of Paralcaligenes ginsengisoli. NCBI lineage: Bacteria > Pseudomonadati > Pseudomonadota > Betaproteobacteria > Burkholderiales > Alcaligenaceae > Paralcaligenes > Paralcaligenes ginsengisoli. Next base: position 28,287 of record NZ_BAAGUZ010000042.1, on the reverse strand, counting down.
GCCAACACGATAGCGGTGCTGACATTCATCGCGGCTCGCGCGGTCCGGTGGCCGGAAACCCTGGTCATGCTGCTTGCCGCTATGGTCGGCGGCTATGGTGGCGCGCAAATCGGCCGTCGTGCTCCGTCGTGGGCCATCCGGGCCGGGACATTGCTGCTTTCCACGGGAATCACTGTGGCATTTTTTGCGCGGGCTTATTTTGCGTAAGATGTGGCTCTTATTGCTGTTCGTCCTTGTTCTTAAGGCGCGGGGGTGGCGGCCCAGGCGGGGTGGAGCTCGCCTCGTCCGGTCCTGGCTTTGCCAGGACTGCCCGCGGCCGGCGCCTGGATCGGGCGGTCGCGGAACTCGCGCGGACATTTCTTGCCGTATGCATCTCCCGCACCGAGATCAGATGGCTTACAAAGGCTTGATGCCCGCCGTTTTGATCACTTGCTGCCAATGCTTGATATCCGATTTGACCTCTGCCTCCAACTGATCGGGCGGCAGATACTTGGCATAGGCTCCTTGCGATTCCATATTGGCCTGGTAACTCTTGTCGGCAACGACCTTTTTTAGCGCTTTGGTCAGGATCGCCGTGACATCCGCAGGCATATGGGCGGGTCCGAATACCGAGAACCAGGCTTCGAGCTTGTAATTGGGCAGGCCTGCCTCGGCCGTTGTCGGCACGTCCGGCAGCATGGGGTGGCGGGTGTCGCTCGCAATCGCCAGGGCCTTCACGCGTCCGGCCTTGATCTGCCCTATGACAGACGGAGGAGTGGTAATGAATAACTGGACTTGCCCGGCAAGCAGATCCTGCATGGCGGGGCCGGCGCCCTTGTAGGGTACATGGAGCATGTTTATTCCGGTCAGTTGCTTGAGCTGTTCGGTGCCCAAGTGTTGAATCGAACCCGCGCCCGACGATGCATAATTCAGTTTGCCCGGTTCCGATTTTGCCAGGGCCAGGAAGTCCTTCAAGGTTGAAACCTTGAGTGTGTTGGGCACAACGATAACGTGTGGGGCGGTGGATACTTCGGCGATAGGGGTGAAGTCTTTGACCGGGTCCCACGTCAAGGTTTTGAAAAGAGCCGGGTTGCCTGTGTGATAGCCCGAGTACGACAGCAATAAAGTATAGCCGTCGGGCTTGGCGCGACTCACGAAGGCATTTCCTATGTTCCCGCTTGCTCCAGGCTTGTTTTCGACGACAACAGGCTGGCCAAGGATTTTTGCCAGGTTCTGGGCAACGGCGCGTGCGGACACGTCGGTTGTACCGCCAGGCGCGGATGGAACAATCAAGGTAATAGGACGGTCGGGATAGGACCCGGCATGTGCGCTGGATCCTATTAGCGCAAAGCCGACGCACATGCCGAGTTTATACAAGCGTGTTTTCATAAAGTCTCCTGATGTTGTAATGGGTACCGCCTGGGGGTTGCAGCCTTTAAAAGGCGTAAAGTCTCCATTGCCTTGTCTCTTGCAAAGCATCGGATAAAACAAAAATGGGTAAATACGGCTTAGGGGAAGGGCTCTGAAATTTCGATCAGATTCAAATCCGGATCGCGAACATAAATGGAGCGGATTTTTTGAATTGCGCCGGTACGCATGACTGGCCCTTCAATAATTGGCCAATTTTCAATCCTTAAATGGGCCATGACCTCGTCCAGGGGTATCGATGCAATCAGGCACAGATCAAGCGCCCCTGGCATGGGCCGATGAGCCTTGGGCTCAAATTCGCGCCCCTGTACATGAAGGTTGATTTTCTGATTGCCGAACTTGAAGGCCAGCCGGCCCGCGCCAAAGACTTCCAGTGTCATGCCCATGACGCGGGTGTAAAAGTCCTTGCAGGCGTCTGCATCGGCACAGGTCAGAACGATGTGGTCCAGGTGGTCAATCATGAAATGCTCCAAAGCGGTTCAACGCACTTGCGGCTTTTCCAGGTCGTGCACGTAATCCGGGGCCGGATGCAAGGCCAGGCGCGGCCCCGCCTTCAGTATCTGGCTGGGAATATCATGCCCGACCAGGCGCGGCAGTTCGGCGCTGCAGGCAAGGCAGTGTTGCAGCGATACGCCGGTGTCGTAGCCCATCAGTTCCAGCATGTGCACCAGTTCCTCGGTGCATATATTCCCTGAAGCGCCGGGCGCATAGGGGCAGCCGCCCAGGCCGCCCAGCGACGCGTCGAAGCGGTCGATGCCGGCGTTGATGGCCGCCAGCACATTGGCCAGCCCCAGGCCCCTGGTATTGTGGAAATGGGCCGTCAACATCAATGACGGGAAGCGTGCTTTGACGTCTTTCAGCAGGGCTTCCACCTGCGAGGGATAAGCCATGCCGGTGGTGTCGCAAAGCGTAATGCCGCGCACATCCAGGCGCGCGTAGCGGTCCACCCACGACAATACCTCGTCGGCTTCGATATCGCCTTCCATCGGGCAGCCGAACACCGTCGACAGCGACACATTGATGGCCACCTCGCTGCCTTTGACACTATCGGCCACGGCTTTCAATTGCTCGAAGGAGGCGTCGCGTGTCATGCGCAGGTTGGCGCGATTGTGGGTTTCGCTGACCGACATGACCAGGTTGATTTCATCCACGCCGCAGGACAGGGCGCGTTCGGCGCCGCGCACATTGGGCACCAGCACGGTGTATTCGACGCCGGGCTTGCGCACGATGCGGTGCATGACTTCTTCGGCGTCGCGCAAGGCCGGTATGGCGCGCGGCGAGGTAAACGAAGTGGCCTCGATCTTGGCGTAGCCGCAATCGCCCAGCGCGTCGATCAATGCCACTTTTTCGTCGGTGGGAATGAATACGCCTTCGTTCTGGAATCCGTCGCGTGTGGCGACTTCGTGTAGGTAGAGACGGGTTTTCTGCATGGCGGCCTCGCGGCGGTGGGGTTCAGATAATGCCGCGGCTGGTCCAGTCGCGTTGCGTGTCGGCGTCAATGCCCAGCGCCGTCAGCACGCGTTCGGTGTCCTGCCCGAGTTTGGGGGCTTTGCGCTCGACCGTGCCGGGAGTGGCACTGAGTTTGGGAACGATGCCGGGCAGCTTGACCGGCGTGCCGTCATCGAGCCGGCTCTCGAGGATCATGTCGCGTGCCTGGTAGTGCGGATCCGCGCAAATATCGGCAATGTCGTAGATGCGCCCGGCGGGGATGCGCGCCTCGTGCAGGCGCTCCAGAACTTCCTCCAGGGTATGCGTTCGAGTCCAGGCTTCGATGGCGGCGTCGATGGCCTGCGCATGCTGCGCGCGCCCGTCGTTCTGGGCGTAGGCCGGGTTTTCCGCCATATCGTTGCGATCGATGACTGTCATCAGACGCTTGAAAATGCTGTCGCCATTGCCGGCCACCAGAGCGTATTTCCCATCGGCGCATACGTAGGCGTTGCTGGGTGTGATGCCCGGCAGGCTGCTGCCCGCGGGCTGTCGAATGGCGTTGAAGACCGAGTATTCCGGCAGCAGGCTTTCCATCATGTTGAATACCGACTCGTACAGGGCGACATCGATGGATTGGCCTTCGCCCCCATTCTGCTCGCGATGGCGCAGCGCAAGCAGCGCGCCAATGACGCCATGCAGGGCCGATAGCGAATCGCCGATGGAGACTCCGACGCGCACGGGTGGCCGGCCGGGTTCGCCGCTAAGGTGGCGCAGGCCGCCCATGGCCTCGCCCACGACGCCAAAGCCGGGCCGATCGCGATAGGGGCCGGTCTGCCCGTAGCCCGAGACGCGCAGCATGATCAGCCCCGGATTGATGGCATGCAGCGCTTCCCAGCCCAGGCCCCAGTTTTCCAGGGTGCCGGGGCGGAAGTTCTCGATCAGGATATCGGTGGTCTTGGCCAGTTTGCGCACGACGTCCTGGCCTTCGGGCTGACGCAGGTCCAGGGTAACCGATTGCTTGTTGCGCGACTGGACTTCCCACCAGACCGAGGTGTCGTCATGCAGCAGGCGCCATTTGCGCAGGGGGTCGCCGGTCTTGGGCGGCTCGATCTTGATGATTTCAGCGCCGAATTCGCCCAGTATCTTGGCGGCGAACGGGCCGGCTATGAGCTGACCGAGTTCGAGTACGCGAATTCCGCTTAAAGGTTTGAGCATAGTGCGAATTTATCCGTAAGTTATGGGTATATTCTGAACGCATGCGGAGGATCTGGGAATTGCGGATTTTTCCTGGACCTTTTCCAAATGGTTAAAGCTGTGTCAGCATCGACATTCCGCGCTTCGAGTCATTCCGGCGCATCTGTCTGCGGCTCCGGTTGAACGTTTGCATGACGCTGCGCCAGAAAGTTCAGGACATGCAAGGCTTCGGGGGGTAGTTCCTTGACGTTTCGGACACCCAGCCACAAGCTGCGCGAGGCCCAGCCGTCCGAAAGCGGTATGGCGCGCAGCCCCGCCCCCAGTATTTCCTGACGGACCGAGCCGCGCGGCAGCACGCCTATGCCCAGCCCGGCTTCGATCATGCGGCATATGGCATCGAAGCTGGCGACCTGGACACGCAACTTGAGAACTCGTTCCAGGGCGGCGGCCGCGCTGTGCATTCGGCTCAACAGGGAACTGCCTTCATTCAGGCCCACGAAATCATAGTCCAGCGTGTCGGCGAAATCGACGGTGTCCCGCTTCGCCAGGGGATGATTTGGCGGGACCAGCACGACGAGCTGATCGCGCCGATATAGCCGTTTTTCAAGGGAAAGGGAAGATACGTAGCCAGCAAAGATGCCGATATCCGCAATGCCATGGGCAACCGCGTTGACCGCCTCTTCACTGACTTTTTCTTCGAGAATGATGCGGATGCCCGGGTGTTGTTCCATAAGGGCGGCAAGATCGATGGGCAGGAACTGGATGATGGCCGATGTATTGGCCCAGATGCGCACGTGGCCGCGCATGCCCAGCGCGTAGTCATTCATGTCCAAGGCCATGCGATTGACGCCATTCAACAGACTCTGCACATGTTCCGTCAAGTTCTGGCCTGCCGGCGTCAGTGCCAGGCCGCGCGGCAGGCGCACGAACAAGGGGCAGCCTATGGCTTTTTCCAGCTCGGAAATGCGCTTGCTCAGTGCCGACGTAGTCATGTGTGAGCGTTCGGCGGCCTTGGTAAGGCTGCCTGCCTGAGCTGCATATAAAAAAAATCGCAAGGATTGGATATCGAAATGAATTAGATTGACCATCAGTTGGGAGCCCCATAAAAAATTGGAAAAAGAGCTTTCTTCGTCACTTTAACCAGGAATCGAAGGCTCCAATTTTTAATGAGGCTCCAAAATATGGCTTCGAATACCATCAAAGCGGCTTTTCGGTGCGAGGCAAATCGTTGATCAACGTAGCTTTAATCATGGCTGGGAAGTACGCATGGGAATGCGAAGCCGCAAGAGATGGTCGAGCGATTCATGGATCAAAAATGTCCACAAAGTGCTTGCACAGAGCCAGGAAAGTAAAACGCCAATTCTTCAGAATTGGCGTAGATGCTTGAATCTGCTGCTGCCGGCTGAAGGAGCCGAACTCCCGTTAGAAGAACCCCAAGGCATTGGGGCTGTAGCTGACCAGCAGGCATTTGGTCTGCTGATAGGCATTGAGCGCCATCTTGTGGTTTTCCCGGCCGATGCCCGATTGCTTGTAGCCACCGAAGGCGGCGTGCGCCGGATACAGGTGATAGCAGTTGGTCCAGACGCGGCCGGCCTGTATCTGGCGGCCCACGCGGTAGGCGCGCGAACCGTCGCGGGTCCATACCCCCGCGCCCAGGCCGTAGTAGGTGTCATTGGCGATGGCCACCGCCTCTTCCTCGTCCTTGAAGGTCATGACCGAGGCCACGGGGCCGAAGATTTCTTCCTGGAACACGCGCATATTGTTCTGGCCGAAGAGTAGCGTCGGCTTGATGTAGAAGCCCTCGTCCAGTCCCTGGCCGAGCGAGTTGCGTGCGCCCCCGGTCAGGCAGCGCGCGCCTTCGTCCCTGCCGATGTCGATATAGCCCAGGATCTTGTCGAGCTGCGCTTTGGATACCTGGGCGCCGACCATGGTGCCGCTGTCCAGCGGATGGCCGGTTTTCATGCTTTCCACCCGCTTGACGGCGCGCGCGATGAATTGCTCATAAATGGATTCCTGAACCAGGATGCGCGAGGGGCAGGTGCAGACTTCGCCCTGGTTGAGCGCGAACATGCTCAGGCCTTCGAGCGCCTTGTCCAGAAATGCGTCGTCCCGGTCCATGACGTCTTCAAAGAAGACATTGGGGCTCTTGCCGCCGAGCTCCACCGTGCTGGGAATCAGATTGTCGGCGGCGGCATGCAGGATGTGCTTGCCGGTGGGCGTGGAACCCGTGAACGCGATCTTGGCGATGCGCGTGCTCGATGCCAGCGCCGCGCCCGCTTCCTTGCCGTAGCCATTGACGATGTTTAGGACTCCGGGCGGAAGAAGATCGCCGACGATTTCCATGAGCACCAGGATGGACGCCGGCGTTTGCTCCGCCGGCTTGAGGACCACGCAGTTGCCCGCGGCCAGTGCCGGCCCCAGCTTCCAGGCAGCCATCAGCAGGGGGAAATTCCAGGGAATGATCTGGCCGACCACGCCCAGGGGTTCGTGGAAGTGATAGGCCACCGTGTCCTTGTCGATCTCGGATATCCCGCCTTCCTGGGCGCGAATGCATCCGGCGAAATAGCGCAGATGGTCGATGGCCAGGGGCAGGTCCGCCGCCATGGTCTCGCGCAGCGGCTTGCCGTTGTCTATGGTTTCAGCCACGGCCAGCAGATCCAGATTCTGCTCCATGCGGTCGGCCATGCGCAGCAATACCCCGGAACGCTCGGTCGCCGAGGTTTCGCCCCATGCGCGGCGTGCCGCGTGCGCCGCGTCCAGCGCCAGGTCGATGTCCGCGGCATCGGAGCGCGCCACTTCGCAAAACGGCTTGCCGCTGATGGGGGAGATATTCTCGAAATAGTTGCCGGCAACGGGCGCCACCCAGCGCCCGCCTATGTAGTTCTCATAATGGTTCTTGTAGGGAAAGCGAACGTCGATGCCAAAATGCTTGAGGTCGGTCATGTCCATGATGTGTCTCCATTTTGATAAGGGAAGAGGCCGGCGGGATTGCGCCAGCGATGCAGGGCCTCACCATGGCATGAAGCAACAAGCATGCCAGCGCGATTTTGCAGCGACCGCAGAGGCGCGCTGCGGATTTCTCCGCCGACCTCGGCGCGGCTTTGGCCCAGGGTGCGCTGGCCGCCGATCCGGTGCCCTACAGGGCTCGGGAATGCCTTTCAAAGGGCCGGCATACATGGCATACTGGCTCTGTAAAACGCAATGGAAACAATGGCCTGTCGCATTTTGCGACACCCTGCCACGCAGCTTGCGACACCGCTGCGACGCAATCCGCAACATGGGGAATACTATGTCCATGCCGCCATCGCTACATGTGTCAGCCCGAACCGCCGCCACCGTCGGCCACGGTCTCGCCTCGTATATCCAGCGTTCCTGGGAACGCTGCGCCGACCTCGATCCCGCGCTGTTGCGCGACCCCGCTCCGCTGTCGTTGGCCGACCTCAATGTGCGGCGCGAGTCGCAACACCGCCTGCTGGAACTGGCCCGGCCCGAGATCGCCGTGCTCGAATCCCTGGCCGAGGCCGCCCACAGCGTGGTCTTGCTGGCCGATCCCAGCGGCCTCATCCTGCAGGAAAGCGGCAACAAGACCTTCCTCGGCAAGGCGCGCCGCGTCGCCCTGCAGCCCGGCGTAAGCTGGGCGGAATCCATGCGCGGCACCAATGCGGTCGGCACGGCCCTGCACGACGGTCGGGCCGTGCGTGTGCACGGTGCCGAGCACTTCCTGCCCAGCAACCGCATACTCAGTTGCCATGCCGCTCCGGTTTTCTCCGGCACCGGCGGCATCCTCGGCGTACTCGACCTTTCAGGCCCTGCCGAAGAAACGCAAGGCTACGCGCTGGGCCTGGTACAGATGTATGCCAGTCTGATCGGCAATCGCATTCTGCACGACACACCGCTGCGGCGGCTGGTATTCCAGGCCGATCCCACGCGGCTCGACGGTGTCGGGCAAGCCATTCTTCTGATCGACGACGCGCGGCGCATTGCGGGAGCCAATCCCGCCGCGCTGCAACTGCTGGATACCGATTGGTGCCTGATCGGCAGCCCCCTCGAACAATGGATCGATGGCGGACTGTCGCAGGGAACCTCGACCGGTGCGCTGCGCAGCCGTGACGGCAAGCCTTTGGTGGGAACATTGCATGCGCCGGGGCCCCGCCTCCATCCCGTGGCTGTCCGGCCAACGCCTGCAGGCGGCATCGACAGCACGCCCGAATTCGATCCGGCCCTGTGCGTGCGGCTGGAGCAGGCCGTGCGCGCCGCCAATGCGGGGCTGGCGCTGCTGCTGCAAGGCGAAACCGGAACCGGCAAGGAAGTCCTGGCGCGCCGCGTCCACACGCAATCCATCTGGCGCGGTGGCCGTTTTATCGCCATCAATTGCGGCGCGTTGCCCGAGAGCCTGGTCGAGTCGGAACTGTTCGGTTACGAAAGCGGGGCCTTTACGGGAGCCCGGCGGGAAGGCGCGCGCGGCCTGCTGCGCCAGGCGCACAAGGGCGTCCTGTTCCTGGACGAGATCGGCGACATGCCGCTCGGCTTGCAGACGCGGCTGTTGCGCGTGCTGCAGGAACGCGAAGTTCAGCCTCTCGGGTCGGAAAAAAGCATCCCACTGGAATTCGGCCTGATCAGTGCCAGTAACCGCGACCTCAAGGCCATGGTGGACCACGGCACGTTCCGCGCCGATCTGTATTACCGTTTGCAAGACCTGCAGGTGTGCCTGCCGCCGCTGCGCGAGCGCGACGACCTGGCGCAGTTCCTGCAACGCAGCTTCATGCTGAAAGGGGGCCGCTACACCCCCGATGCGCTCGTCGCGCTCGGTCGTTATGCGTGGCCCGGCAACTACCGGGAAATGCACAGCGTCATGCGTCGGCTGCTGTGCCTGTATCCAGACCAGGAGCCGATCGATTCGCACATGCTGCCTGCCGAGATCCGTGCGGCGCGACCGCTCCCGCTGTCTGCCATCGATGCCCGCGCGCCAGCGCCCTCCATGCCCGGAACACCCGCAAGCCCCCGCCTGTGCGATCTCGAGCAGTCCGCCATCGACGCGGCGCTGCAAGCCTGCCAGGGCAACATCAGTCTTGCGGCGCGCAAGTTGGGCATACATCGCAGCACCTTGCACCGGCGCCTGAAAGCCCGCGATCATGGCGCGCCTTCAGGCCGCTGAAGGGTAAATAACGCAGCAGGACGATACGAGCGATGCGGTTTTCTTGAAACTGCACTCTTTCAGGCGGAACGGACCGAAACGTCTAGTCTTCCCCGGGAATGACTTGTTCCCGACAAACCCGCCGTACCAGTTGCCGCAACCAGCGGTGTGCCGGTTCCACTTCCAGGCGCGGGTGCCACATTTGTGAAATCGTGATGGTCTCAGCCGGAAAGGGAAGATCAAACGTCTGAAACCCCGCTGCTCTTTGCCTGCCTGCGGATTGATTGGGCAGATACGAAGCGGGAAGCAGTGCGATCAAGTCCGACGCCATCGCCACCGCCAGTGCCGCTGGAAACCCGGGCACTACACTGGCCACCTTGCGGGCCAAGCCCATTTCGGCCAGCGCGTCGTCGACCGGGCCATGAGAAAGCCCTCGGCGCGAGGCGACCACATGGCCGTACGAGACATAATGCTCGGCGGTGATTACCGGCTCGGACAGCAGGGGGTGGCCGGCTCTGACCACGCCGACGAAATGATCTCGAAACAACGCCTGAAGGCGGATTTCCGGCCCCATGTCGCTGACCACACCGATTTCCAGGTCGACCAGCCCTTCACGAAGATAGCGGGAATTCTTTTCTATTTTGGGCGCGAAGCGCAAACATACGCGTGGCGCCACGCTGGCCACAGCGGCAATCAGCATAGGACCGAACGCCTCGACAAACCCTTCGTTGGCCCGTATGGCAAAAACACGATCCAGAGAGGATAAATTCAGTTCGGAAACCGCGGGCTGCAGCAGTGCCCGGGCTTCGAGGACCGCATTGCGGGTTCGCTCACGGATTGCCTGCGCATAAGGGGTCAGAACCATGTGGCGCCCTGCCCGCACCAGCAAGGGGTCGCCGGTTACTTCACGCAGTCGGCCAAGCGTGCGGCTCATCGCCGAGGTGCTCAGGCCGGCGCGCCTCGCCGCGCCGGCCACACTGCCTTCGGCAAGCAGCACATCAAGCGCCATCAGCAGGTTGAAATCAGGTTCGGACATACGTATCGCGCCTTGTTGTTGTGAAAACCGTGTCGTGACAAAACAATATGCATGCGTGCCATGCAATATATGAGTGCAATTGGTGCGTCTTCCGCCTTGTTCTTGCCGCGATTATATTTCTTCAATGAATTAAACGACAATGAGGTGCGATTCCATGGAGTTATTTACAGACAAGCCTGGCGACGAAGGGCTGCCGGGCCGTGAGCGTGCCGCCGTCATGGCGGCACTGATGACCGCTACCGTCATGGTGGTGTTCGATGGGTCCGTGATCAATATTGCGTTGCCGAAGATGGCCGGTGCGCTGCAGGTTTCACCGGCTGTGGCAGTGTGGTTTGCCAATGGTTATCTGCTGTCGGTGGCCATGACATTGGCCATTTTCGCGGCGCTGGCCAGCCGCTTCGGGTTTCGACCGCTGTTCCTGTTTGGCCTTGCGTTGTTCACCGTGGCGTCTGCGGGCTGTGCGCTGGCGTCCGATGCGTTTGCGCTGATTGCCATGCGGGTATTGCAGGGCGTGGGTGGGGCGGCCGTGGTCAGCATTGGGCCGGCCATTCTCCGGTCGGTGTTTCCCGGCCGCCTGCTGGGTCGGGTTCTGGGCTTGAACGCGTTGCTGATCGCCGCCAGCACGGCCATTGCCCCGATTGTTGGCGGCACACTGCTCGACACCTGGGGCTGGCAGTGGCTGTTCGCCTTGAACATTGTTCCCGGTGTGATTGCGCTGGTGATTGCCATGAAGGCCCTTCCCCTGCGTACAGCGGCTGTGCGCGAGCCTTTCGACACCCCCGGGGCATTGCTGTCCGCCGTGCTGGTGGGGGCGTTGATCATGGCCGCCAATCACGCAACGATGCCGGGCGACGGCTGGTATGCCCTGATCGCGTTGGTGGCCGGCGTGGGGTTTGTGTGGCGCTTGCGCCATGCCAGGCAACCCCTTCTGCCTCCTGTTATCTTTACGTCAACCCGGTTTTCACTGGCGGCGTTGACCTCAATGGCGTCATTCGTGGGGCAGGGCATTACCTTTGTGGCGCTGCCGTTCCTGTTCCAGAACGTATACGGCTACAGCGCGTTTGAAACAGCGCTGTTGTTTACGCCATGGCCGGTAGGTATTGTGCTGGTCGCCTCTCATGCCGGGCGACTTGCCGACAAGTATTCACCCGCCATGATCTCCACTGTCGGCTTGTTCGCGTTGGTGGCGGGCCTGGTTTCGCTCGCCTTGTTGCCTCGGCAGCCGGAGGTTTGGGAGATAGGCGTGCGCTGTTTTCTGTGCGGGGTCGGTTTCGGCTGTTTTCAAAGCCCCAATAACCGTGAAATGCTGTCGAACGTGTCGCGTGAGAACAGCGGCTATGCCTCGGGGGTGCTGGCCATCATGCGTACGTTTGGCCAATGTCTGGGGGCGGCGCTGGTGGGTGTGCTGCTGGCCGTGATTGCGCAGGGTGGCGCTCCAGCCCTGGAACGGCAAGCGGTGCAGGTAAGCATGTGGATTGCGGTGGCGGCGACGGCGGTGGCCGTTGTGCTTAGCCTGAGCCGGTTGCGGAGAATTCCTTATCGTCTGGCATCGTAGGGCAGAGCAGGCCAATAAATGCAACAGCCAGCTTCGTGTTTGTTGCCGTGCAATCACGAGGCCGGAAAAGCAACACGCCAACCCTTGTGGATTGGCCAGATTGGCGTAAATGCTTGAATCTATTGATGCCGTTAGAAGAGTCGAACTCCTGACCTTCGCAGTACAGGTATCATTTTGGTTGTTTTTGTATGGCTCCTGGTGTTTTTCTAAGGAAGGCCGAACCGGGCATAAGACGCTTGAAATGTTGAAACCACATAAGCATTTACGCATGGCAGACTTGGCTAAGGGACTTGGGTAATTTCGCCAGTCAGATTAATCCAATTGCGTCTTCCAGTAATTTACAAGTTTGTGGCAAGCCTTGGGAGAGGTATGTGGCAATTAGCTCTTGTGCGGTTCGTTGTGGATTTTTGAGTCGTTCACGGAGCGTTTGGACGACCTTTAGCATTCTTACTGGAGCCAAGTCATATTGTGCGACTAGAAAATCATCGGGATGCAATATTTCTAGGCCATGTGCGTTTGCAATCTCGCTAGGAAAATCTTTGAGATTGAAAGTAACTATCGCATCGGCATGCCCAGCAATAGCTGCCGCGAGAACATGTCGATCATTTTCGTCTGGCAAGGTCAGAGAGTCGATAAGATATTCGTAATTTTCTACCAAACAGTCATCGACGGCCTCATTCATTAGCTCCACAGTACGATTCAGAGTGTCAGGTTTTAGATCCGGACGTTTAGCCAATACATTTCTGGTCCATTCATCGTGAATGGATGATGTCCAGCGCCCGCGGAATACGTCGGCCTCAGCAAGACTCAACAGTAAATCCCGCAACGGCGCTGGATACAAAACACAGGCGTCGAGAATGACGGTGTAGCTATACGATCCGGCCATTAATCAATAGCCCATATCCATCTCTTGAGCTTGGTCAGTTAGTTTCTGCAGAGCAGCTTCTGAGATTTTCCGCCTGTTTTCCTTGTACTTGACTACATCCTCAAAGCGTATTCTTCTATGTGTCCCGACCTTGTGATATTGAATCTTGCCGTCCTCCAACAGTCGTACGAGAAAAGGGCGGGAGACGTTCAAAAACATGGCAGCTTCTTGCGTCGTAACGTCAAGCTCCTTCGGTATTATGGCGACAGCCTTACCCTGGGCTAATGAGCCAAGCAGGTCGGCGATAAGCCGCAAAGCCTTAGGAGGCAAGCGCAGTAGAGGCGATCCATCATGCCGCTCGACGCCATCTTCAATTATCGCGATATTGATCGCTTTAGAATGATCCAGTGCGCTAACTATGCAACGCTGTGCGGCTTTTGCAAGCTCCACATCTTCTTTATTGTCCAGGACCATATCCAGATCGAGGTCGTTTGACATGTCATTTTCTCCAGGGCTTCAATGCTTACAACTTTGCAGCGCTGTAAGTTCCATTTGCTGTGGCAGGAATTTGAGTCAAATTCCTGCCACAGCAAATGGATAGGTCAAAGTCATTTTAAACAAATTATACGAAACAAAAGAAATATTCGCAACGGAATCGATTGCGGATTTTGTACGTTTTTTTAGGGCAAAAACTTATTCGTTAGAAGAAAAACTGCTAGACGAACTTCTGGATGAGTGGGATGACGGAAAAGCAAAACGCCAACCCTTGCGGATTGGCGTAAGTGCTTGAATCTACTGGTGCCGGTTAGAAGAGTCGAACTCCTGACCTTCGCATTACAAGTGCGTTTTTGCTGCCCAGGTGGCCACCCTAAGCTATTGAAAAATAAGAATTTTCTATACCTAGTGTTCCTGCATTTTACCTCATTTTCCTGGCCCATTTGGCCCAAATTTGGCCCAAACCTAAAGGTGGTGTCAAGTGCGGGGTAAATTCAGGTAATTAAAAAGCGAGTCTTTTGCCTATACTCTCCGCGGTCGACGTGACTGTTGATCTTCGGGGCAATCGTTTCGATGGTCGCCCACAACGATGGATACTCGCCACGATGTTCCTGCACCATGCCCACAGCGCGCTCACCTTTCGAGTTAAATGGATTTAATCCCGATACTCGCGAGCAGCGACTTGAAACTTTGCTTGATCCCTTACAGTTTTTCAACCGTATGTTGTGATCCGGACAGCTGAGCGGCCGCCCCTCGTGCGAGGGGCGGCCGTTCGCTTTAGCTTACCTTGATGTCGATTCGGCGCGGCTGGGCATGCTCGGCCTTCGGAATGCGCAGACTCAGCACACCTTGCTTGAGCTCGGCAGAAACCTTGCCGGTATCGAGTTCCTTGGACAGCGTAAACACCCGCCGGAAGCGGGGTAGACGGACCTCGACGTAAGTCGCCTCCATGCTTTCCAGCATTGGAATGCTCACTTCGCCCTCGATCGTCAGAGTGCCCGCCTCCACCTGCAGTTTGAGCTTGTCTTTGGGCACGCCTGGAAGATCGGCGCGTAGTGTTATGCCGGTGCTGTCTTCGATCACATCCACCGGCGGCATCAGGGCTTCATCGCTGCGCTGAGTGGCGTCGGCGCGGGTAGTCGCAGCACGGGAAGCCTGTTCGTTTCGGGCAATTGCAGTCGTATCGTTCATGATTGATTCTCCGATTTCATTCCACAGTAATGCGGCGGGGTTGGGCCGATTCCTGGCGCTTCATGTGGATGTGCAGCACGCCGTCATGATAGTCGGCGGATACCGTACTGGGATCCACATCGTCCGACAAGCTCACTACCCGCCGGAATCGGCCGCTGAAACGCTCATTGATGTGTACGGTGGCTTTTTCATCGTCGCCGGAAGGAAGTTCCGGGCTCCGTTCGCCGGCGATAGTTAGCAAACCACGATCCAGACTCACTTCCATCGTCGCCGGATCGAGACCAGGTGCAAAGGCGTAAACCTCCACTGATTGTGGCGTTCCGCCAACGTTTAGCGCGGGAAATCCTCCCCGATCGATGCCGCGAATGCTGGGTGACAGGCCAAACGCGTCCTGCATTTCGCGCTGCAGACGATCCAGCTCCGCGAATATGTCTCGGGCAAACAAGGGTCGGAACATAAGACTCTCCTTTTTGACGGTTGAACCATGCGTCGCGGCACACGCCGTGGCGCTTCCAGTGATTATTTTGGGGTCGACCCAGGAGATTTCAAGAGCTTGACTGTCCGCGTTGTAACCACAACCCGCACTCAATTTGCTCCAGGCAAACGCCTCTGGAATGGAAAATCCGCTCGGAATCTTCGATTCCGGTCAGCAAGGAAACCAACCAGCTTTTGAAGAAACAAGAAGATGGAATATGTAGCCTGCGCGATCTGTCGACCGTGTTCTCCGATCATCTGGTAGTTTGGGCCGATGCGCTGTTGCCCTGACGCGTAATGCTACAAAAAAAATACAAGTCCGGCCAGCGCGCCGGTGAAATTGCCACTACCCTGACCCGGAATGTAAGTGTGGGGTTTTAAGTTACACCAACTTGCCAATCGTCGGTCGGGCGAATAAATAACCTTGCATATAGCGAACGCCCAAGTCGCTCAACAAATCGCATTCGGCCTGGGTTTCGATTCCCTCGGCTATTATCAGGATGTCAAGTTTCTCGGCCATCAGTACGACGCCCGCCACAATGGCTTGCCGCGCCACATTGCTGTCAATGTCGCGGGTCAGCTCCATATCAAGCTTGAGCACGTGTGGCTGGAATCGGGCCAATAAGTTCAAGCCTGAATATCCGGCGCCGAAATCATCAATTGCTGTCGTGAATCCGTGTCGATGGTATTCCTCGAAAATATTTACGAGGTGTGCCGGGTCGTCCAGCTGTTCGCCTTCGGTTACTTCGAACATGAGCCTTTCCAGCGGAAATTCGCACTGGCGGGCAGCTTTCAATGTGGCCTGTATGCAGGCTGCGGGCTGGTAGACGGCGTTAGGCAGAAAGTTGATGCTCAGTTTGCAGTCCGGCAAATCCTGCAACCCAAGGCTGCTGGCCAGTTCTATGGCCTTGATGCGGCATGATTGGTCGAATTGATATCGGTTGCCGTCGTTGACCAGGGCGAGGACTGTCGCGGCGGATTCGCCTTGCAGCCCTCGAACCAGTGCTTCATATGCGTACGGCCGCCCGGTGTGAAGATCCAGGATGGGCTGAAACGCCATTGTGAAATCAAAATTCAGGCCATGTCCATCCCGGCATGCCGTGCATTTAGAAGCCGATGAAGGGTGGTCAGTTGAAGTAATGAACATTGGTTGATGCTCTGTGTAGATTGGTTGACGTGCATCACTGCCGAGGGTGTTTCATTCGTGAGTGGCGCTTTTCAATTTGATTTTTACTGTTCCCTTTCCGCCTGACTTTGCGCTATATAACGCCTTGTCGGCCCGAGCCATGGCAGAGTTCAAGCCTTCGCCAAACAATAACGCAGTTACTCCGGCGCTTGATCCAAACTGGATTGGATTGTTCTTTTTAATTTCAAGCTCAAAACTTCCAGCAACGATTTTCTGGGCCACCTGGTGCGCATCTTCAAGTAGTGTATCCGGCAGCAGGATGACAAATTCATCACCCCCAAGGCGAGCCACGAAATCATCCCGGCGAAGATTCGACAATAGTAAGGTCGCAAACATTCTAAGTAATTCGTCGCCGGCAAGGTGACCGTAAGTGTCATTCACCTGTTTGAATTCATCCAGATCCAGCAACACAAGCGAATGGCCGCGCGCCGATGGCCTGATGGACAGGCTGCGGAACTTTTCTTCCAGGGCGGCTCGATTAGGCAGGCCGGTCAGCACATCGCGGTGCGCCAGGCGCAATAGCCGTTCCGTTTGCTTGCGCTGCACGGTGATGTCGCGTTCGATCGCACCGAAGTAACGTACTTTGCCAGCCTCATCAGGCAATGGCACGATATGCAGGTGCAACCAATAAGGGGTGCCGTCCTTGTGATAGTTCAGAACCTCTTCGTGGCATTCGCGCTGTTGCTGTAGTGCTAGCTTTATACGGTCCAGAGCCTTGCGATCCGTGCCGGGCCCTTGAAGAATGTGGGGGCTTTGCCCCACTGCTTCTTCGAACGTATAGCCGGAGATGTCGGTAAATGCCTTATTTACATAAACAATTTTCGGGCCTGGAGCATCTAGGGGGTCAATCTCGGTAACAATGACCATATCATCAATACTTTCCAACAAGGTATATAGAAAGCTGGCTGACATGGTTTGGGGACGGGGCATTTAGAGGAACCTTACAATAAAAGCAATGGAACCTGCGATCATACCGATCCACATGCAAGATGAAATATATGTTATACGAAGTATGACAGAAAATCCCTCCACCCTCCTTTTGGCGTATGTTTCGGACGTTTTTAACCAGCGCGGTTGGCGAGGGAATGGGGGTGGGTTCTTTTGTGGGTTCAGTCTTTCAATATCCCGTAGCGCGCCAAGGTTACCTTGCGCGCGCAGCCGTGATCGACGATGGGCATAGGGTAGCTGACGCCCAGCGTTATCCCGGCGTGGACTAGCGCAGTTGGCTGAGCCAGCCACGGAGCATGGATATCTTTGCTGGAAAGAGCCGCGAGCTCGGGAACGTAGCGTCGAATGACGTGGCCCTGTGCATCGAATTTGCGCGATTGTGTGATGGGATTGAATATTCGAAAGTAAGGCTGCGCATCACAGCCTGTGGATGCGGCCCATTGCCAACCCCCATTATTGGCCGAGAGGTCAAAGTCGTTCAGTTGCCGGGCGAAGTACTGTTCGCCCCTGCGCCAGTCTATACCCAGGTCTTTGGTCAGGAAGCTTGCAACGACCATCCTGAGTCGATTATGCATATAGCCGGTCTGGTTCAACTGGCGCATGGCAGCGTCCACGATGGGATAGCCTGTGATGCCGTCGCACCAGGCCCGAAAAAGCTTGTCAGCTTCGGGGCCGCATTCCCATGAAATGGCATCATATTCAGGGCGAAATGCTTGTCCAGCGACATGGGGAAAGTGATGCAGAATCATGAAATAGAAATCACGCCATATCAGTTCGCTTAACCAGGTCGCCGCACCGACGCTGCCTGCTTGCATGGCGGGATAGGCTTCGCGGGCCAGGGCGCGAATTGAAATGGTGCCGAAGCGCAAATGCACGGACAGATAGCTCGGCCCTTTAACGGCGGGGAAATCCCGGCGTTCGTGATAGAGATCCATGCGTGGCAGGAAATCAGCAAGCAAACCCTGAGCGCCGCGACTGCCGGTAGCTACGGGAATCGGATGCGCTGGATGGCTGAAACCAATATCATTAAGGGAGGGGCGTTGCGTCAGCTGGGCTGGCGGCGGCGCCAACGTGCCTGATGGCGGCTGATTGATAAACGGTTCAATATGCGTCGGGCGCAGTGCCTTGAGCCAGGCGTTTTTGTAGGCCGTAAACACCTTATAAGGTTCGCCTTGCCCATTAAGAATTTCGTCCATTTCGAAGATGGCTTGATCTTTGCACTGGAGAAAATGACGCTGTTCCAGCTTGAGCGCGGCAGCCACCCGCTGGTCGCGCGATTTTGCTTCAGGCTCGTAGTCGCGGCCAGCGAAGACGACGTCTGCATTCAGGCTTCGCGCCAAATCGGGTATTGCTTTATGCGCAGCCTCATGGCGAACGATCAGCCCACCGCCGGCCGCCCGCAGCTCAGCATCAAGTTCGGTGATGCAGTCGTCAATAAAAGCGACGCGCCGGTCATCCGCAGGAAGTGTCGACAGAATGTCGGTATCAAAGACAAAAACACAAAAAAGCCTGCGACATTCGCGTAACGCCTGTACCAGGGTGGCATTGTCCTCAAGGCGCAAGTCGCGCCGAAACCACATCAGGCCGCGTTCGAATTTGGGCATGGCGCTGGTTCCCGGGGCAAAGCTACTGTAAGCCTTCAAAGCAGACCTTCAGCATATGTTGCACGATGGCATCGTCATCCAGCTTGCTATAGAGCTGAAGATATTCGACTGACGGGTCGCAGGTTCTGGCATAGAAAGAGAACAGGATCACGTCATCGGGCAGGCTGGTGCTGAGCTCACCCTTGGCTTTGCCTTGCCCAACGATTTTCTTGAGCCGATTATGCAGCTTGAGTACGCGTGTGACATACCTCAAGTTGCGTGTAAGCATCTTGCGTACATGAGGACTGGTTGAGGGAAGAAACGGCAAGCCGCCGGTCAGCCGCACCCTTAGTGCCCACTCCAGCAATGCCTTTAGTTGCTCGCGTGGCGTTGCCTCTTTTGGCAAATCATCAAGACGCTCCAGCGCTCCATTCATCAGCCGAATCATGGCTTCGCAAACCAGATCTTCCTTGGACTTGAAATGCTTGTATAAGCTGGGCTTGGAGATACCGACCTCGATGGCGATGTCGTCCATCGTCATCAGATCAAAACCCTTGACGCCCAGGGTTTTCGCGGTGGCGTCAAGAATTGCGTCTTCGCGCATCTTAAAAGCCTTGTCTTTGAAGCTGGATCGATTTAGAATACTCATTCGTAAATATAAATACTAAATAGTAGCGGTTTTGACATGGAAGTAGATTTAATCTTATCACTGATTGCTGAGAATGCGCACAATGTTTACTGCTCGCACAGATATTCCTAGGGTTTGCATCGCGCCACCACCGTGCCGCCGTCGCCACCCACATCAAAGCGGTGTGCCGACCGTCAGGGTGCTTCATGTCTAGCGCCCCCGTTTATGGCGCGCGTGTCGCCGTGGTGGGTGCGGGCATCAGTGGCCTGGCCAGCGCTTACTTGCTGGCCAGGCGTTACGACGTCACCTTGTTCGAAGCCGCCGACTATCCCGGTGGGCATACCAATACGGTGGATGTGACCCTGGACGGCGTGACGCATCCCGTCGATACCGGCTTTCTGGTTCTCAATGACCGCACCTATCCGAATCTCATCAAGCTGTTCGAAGAGCTGGGGGTAGCCACACATCCCAGTGACATGAGCTTTTCCGTGTCGCTCGATGATGGCCGGCTTGAATGGGCGGGCAGTGATCTGAACACGGTGTTTGCGCAGCGGCGCAACATTTTTTCGCCGAGCTTTATTGGCATGTTGCGCGATATCGTGCGTTTCAATGGTTCGGCGCAGCGCCATCTTGATATGGCAGAGACCACGGGCTGCTCTTTGAACGAGCTCTTGTTGCAGGGCGGTTATGGCATCACTTTCAGGAACAACTATCTGCTTCCCATGTCGTCGGCTATCTGGTCTAGCGCCGCCGCCGATATCCTGAACTTCCCGGCCGCAACTTTTCTTCGTTTCTGCGTAAATCACGGGCTGTTGCAAGTGCGCAATCGTCCTCAATGGAGAACCGTGGTCGGCGGTGGCCGTGAATACGTGGGACGCATGATTCGCCAGATTCCCGGCCTGCGCCTGAACTCCCGGGTGCTCGGGATTTCTCGCAACGCAGGCAGCGTTTCCATATTGACCGCGTCGGGCGCAGAGCAATTCGATGCTGTCATCATGGCTACGCACGCTCCTGACTCGCTGCGCATGCTGGCAAATCCCGATAGGCGCGAGCAAGCCATACTCGGCGCCGTGCGCTATCAAAAAAATACGGCGGTGCTTCATACCGATGCTTCTCTTTTGCCTCGCCGTCGCCGCGTATGGTCCGCCTGGAACTACCTGGGCGCAAATGCGGCGGGCGCCAGCCGTCCTGTTTGTGTTAGCTATCTGCTTAATCAGCTCCAGCCCTTGCCGTTCAGCACGCCACTGGTGGTAACCCTGAACCCCATCGAGCCGCCCGCGCCGGAGAAGCTGCTGTCTTCCTTCGAGTATGCGCATCCCATTCTTGACCTGCATGCCATTGCGGCACAGACGCAGCTTTCCTCGCTGCAGGGGTTGAACGGCACCTGGCATGTCGGTGCCTGGACGGGTTATGGTTTTCACGAAGACGGCCTGAAATCAGCGCTTCGCATCGCCAAAAGTTTTGGCGTTTCCCCGGAATGGGCCAAGTTATGAGCACCTTTGGTTCCACTTCAGACACACTAAGTCCCCCCTTGTTGCTGGTTGAGCGGGTTATGCATGAACGGCTGCGGCCTGCGCACAACCGTTTTGTTTACCCGGTGTTCTGCGTACGGCTCAATCTTGATCGGCTGAAAGATCTTGATCGATGGTGGTTTGGTGTAGATCGCCGTTGCTTGATGGGCATCCGTACGCGCGACTATGGGGCATGCGACGGATCTGATCTGGCCGCCTGGATGCGTCGGCATCTTGCCGAAGCGGGCGTGCAGGCCGATGGCGAGATCTGGCTGCAGACCTTTCCCCGCGTCTTCGGCTACGTCTTCAATCCGGTAAGTTTCTGGTATTGCCATGACAGCGCAGGCGGATTGCGAGCGCTATTGGCTGAGGTAACCAGTACCTTCGGAGAGCGGCACAGTTATCTGCTGACTGGGCCAGAGGGCCAGGCCATCACCAGCAGCACCACGCTCGAATGCCGGAAGCAATTGCATGTATCGCCTTTTTGTCGCGTAGAAGGCCGATATCAGTTTCGCGTACGGGACACGGCAGACACTTCATTCGTGGGCATTGATTATTTTGATAGCGCTGGTCTGGTGTTGCGTACATCAATTGGTGGGCGCAAGAGCGTGCTCAACCGCCAATCGGCTACGCAGGCCTTAATGAGACAGCCTTTTATGACATTTTCAATCATTGCACGAATTTATTGGCAGGCAGTGCGTCTTTGGCTAGCTAACGTTCCATTTTTTCCAAAACCTCAAGTTTCGAACGCGGCATCACCCACCGTTACTTCCGAAAACGCAATAACAGAAAAGAAACCATGACATCCTACTTTGCGTCTGACTCCGCCATAGAGCGTGTGCCCACGTATGCCCAGCTATTTTTTTCGCTGATCGAGCGCGTCCGGGTCGGACATCTGACTCTGGTAATGCCATCAGGCGAGAGGCGAATATTCGGCAACTCCATGTCGCTGCCTGGGGCCGTGCTGACCATCCATGATTGGCGTGCTTGCTCGCGGATACTTAAGAGCGGTGACATCGGTTTTGCAGATGCCTATCAGGCTGGCTGGCTGGACACCCCGGATTTGACAGACCTGCTGCGCTTTGCTTTGTGCAATGAAGCGGTGCTTCCCGAGGCGGTGTGGGGCAAATGGATTTCGCGCCTGTGGTACGCCTTGTTGCATCGCTTGCGCGTGAACAGCCGGGCGGGAAGCAAACGCAATATCCATGCCCATTACGATATCGGCAACGCGTTTTATAAACAGTGGCTGGATCCCGGGATGAGTTATTCCAGCGCGCTGTTTGCGGGAGAGGCGGCAAAGAGCCTCGAACAGGCCCAGACTGACAAGTACGAGCATATCGTGCAGTCTTTGGCATTGCGGCCGGGTATGCAGGTGCTGGAAATAGGCTGTGGCTGGGGAGGGTTTGCCTTGCATGCCGCCCGTCAGGGAATACGAGTGCATGCCGTGACGATTTCTGAAGCCCAGTACGAATTGGCGCGGCAACGCATCCTGGATGAAGGGCTCACTGAGGTCGTCCGGGTAGAGCTTTGCGATTATCGTGATCTGCATGGCCAGTACGACGCCGTGGTCTCTATAGAAATGTTCGAAGCGGTAGGCGAAAAATTCTGGCCGGAGTTTGGCCGCATCTTGCACGAACGGCTCAAGCCCGGAGCACAGGCACTGCTTCAATCCATCACCATCGACGAAGCGCGATTCGAGCATTATCGCCGCAGCAGCGACTTCATCAGGCAGGCCATTTTCCCTGGCGGCATGCTGCCTAGCCCGGAGCGACTGCTCGGGGTAGGGCGCAAGGCTGGTCTTGAGGGTGACATTACGCTGCGCTTCGGCCTGGATTACGCCGAAACCCTCAGGCGCTGGCGACAGGCATTCGAGAAGAATCTGACAGAAGTTCGCAGGCTGGGATTCGACGATGCTTTTGTGCGTGTCTGGCGGCTCTACCTTGCTTATTGCGAGGCGGGGTTTGAAGAGCAGCGCACGGATGTTGTGCAATTTGTATTTACCAGGCCCAGCTAGCATGCGCGGCGGCCTGATTGCACTCGCCCTGTTTTTCTTCAGCGGCCATGCGTGGTCGGACTGGCGACCGGCGCTGCCGGATGCACAGCTTTGCGGGCAGGGCGAGTTTCGAATGTTTGGATTTGATATTTATACTGCGCAATTGTGGGGTAGCTGCGACTCAGCCCCCTTCGATGCGCCGTTTGCGTTGCAACTGACCTACCATCGCACTATTGCGCGCAGCAAGATTGTTGACAGCAGCCTGGATGAAATGATGCGTCTGGCGGCTCGTCCCGTGTCCAGTGTTACGCTGGCGCATTGGCGCGACCTGATGCAGACGGCTTTTGTTGATGTAAAGTCGGGCGACACGCTTATTGGGGTTTATCTACCCGGCGAAGGCGTGAGGTTCTATGCCGGCACCCGGCTCACGGCGGATATCGACGACGTTCAGTTTGCACGTGCCTTTTTTGAAATCTGGCTGCATGCAGAGACGCGGGCGCCAGGCCTGCGCAACGATTTGCTGAAGGCAAGGCCATGAGCCGACGCGCAGCTTCGTTCGCGGCATATGGCCTGCTCGGCATGCCGCTGGCCATGGCAGCCTTGCCCGTCTATATCCAGGTACCCATTTACTACACCAGCCAGCTTGGGCTGTCGCTGTCGCTGACTGGCTTCGTGCTATTCGCCGCCCGGATTGTCGATACGGTCCAGGACCCCTGGATAGGTCTGTGGGTGGACCGTCTTGCGCGTCGATCCCGCCTTGGCCGTGCGCTGTGGGTGGCATGCCTGGTGCTTATTATTGCCTTTGCCGGATTGTGGCTGGCGCCAGTATCCGGTCCGCTGCTGGCTGCATGGCTGGCGTTTGCTCTGATCATTGTCTATACCGCTCACAGCGTGCTGAACATCGCCTATCTGGCTTGGGGCGCCCGATTGGCGCCCGATACCGTTGGGTTGACCAAAGCTGCGGGCTGGCGTGAGGCCTTCGGCCTGGCCGGGGTTGTGCTTGCGAGCACGCTTCCAGCCTGGCTGGTCAATGCCGCAGACAGGAGTTCTCAACAAAGCATGGGTGCCTACTCCATCGCGTTCGCGCTCCTGCTGGCGCTGGGCGTTACTGCCTTGCTCCATCGGGCGCCGTCGTGGCTTCATGCTCAACTGGCGGAAAATAGCGCTTCATGGCGCGTCTGCCTGGCTAACCAGCCGGTCAGGCGCCTGTTGCCTCCTTATTTTCTGAACGCTTTGTCGGTATCCGTTCCGGCCACACTTGCGCTTTTCTTTATTGCCGATGTGCTCGTGGAACCGCACTGGTCGGGCTATTTTCTGGGCACGTATTTTCTGGCCGGCGCGGCAGGCATGCCGGTATGGATGAAACTGGCAACGCGCCTGGGCCCGGCTCGCGCATGGCGACTGGGCATGATTCTGGCAATCATCACTTTTGTGTGGGCTGCCACGCTGGGGCCTGGTGATCGCTACCCTTATCTTGCCATTTGTGTATTGGCAGGCCTTTCACTTGGCGCCGACCTGGTGTTGCCTCCGGTTTTGCTGGCCCGCCTGATACCCGATCGCCAAGCGCCAGCGGCCTACTACGGTTTATGGAGCCTGCTCGGGAAGCTCGCGCTGGCTTTATCGGGTCTTGCTCTGCCCTGGCTGGCCATTCTGGATTACCAGCCCGGCGAGATCGGCAGCGGCGGGCATGCCTTGGCCTGGACCTACGGTGGGTTGCCATGTTTTTTGAAGTTGCTGGCCTTGTGGCGCTTGCGTAATTTTCACGATTCAAATGGAGAACAAACCACATGAAAAGACTGCTTATGCTGGGAAGTGTGCTGGCACTTACTGCCTGCGCCATGCCCGATGTTTCCCGCTACGCCCAGGACGAGCCCAAGCTCGATGTCACCCAGTATTTTCAGGGCAAGACCGAAGCATGGGGCATGTTTCAAAAACGCAGTGGCGAGGTCGTCAAGCGCTTTCACATAAAGATGGAGGGCCATAACCAGGATGACAAGTTCATTCTAAAAGAGCATTTCTTCTATACCGATGGAACGAGTCAGGAGCGTGTATGGACTTTTACGCGGCAGACGGATGGTTCACTGCATGGCAGGGCTGATGATGTGGTGGGCGTAGCCATAGGCAAGGGGGCCGGCAATGCCTTTCGCATGCGCTACACGCTTAAGTTGCCGGTTGGCGATTCCGTCTACAACGTCAAGTTTGATGATTGGCTCTTCAGGGTGGATGAGAAGACCGTCGTGAACAGGGCGAGCGTGACGAAGTTTGGTTTCGAAGTTGGGCAGGTTACCGTGTTTTTTCGCCGTGACCAATAATTGGTTGCATGCATAACGAGGCTATCATGTTTCTGAAGGCGCTTAATCCTCGCTGGTCACACTGGCAGGGGAAACGAGTATGGCTGGTTGGTGCCTCCAGCGGTATCGGCGCGGCGGTTGCCCGTGACCTGCTGCAGCAGGGAGCGCGTGTCGCCTTGAGCGCACGCAGGCAAGATGCGCTTCTCGCTGTTGCTGCCAATTCGGCGTTGGCCAGCGTGCTGCCCATGGATGTCACGGATCCTGCCGCCTGGAGGGTCGTGCACGATCGATTGATTCAAGAGTGGGGCGGGCTGGATCTGATCGTTTTTTGTGCCGCGCAGTATGAGCAGATACGTCCATGGGAACTGCAGTCAGACAAGGTTCGAGGAACAATTGAAACCAATCTTTCCAGCGTTTATTACGGGCTTGAAGTGATCCTGCCTGGCCTGATCGCTCGAGGCAATGGTTCGATTGCGTTGATCGCCAGTGTGGCTGGCTACCTGGGGCTGCCCAATGCCACCGTGTACGGGCCGACCAAGGCTGCACTCATCAACTTGGCGGAACTGCTTTATGCAGAGCTGCACCCAAAGGGCCTGGGTGTCTATTTGGTGAACCCCGGTTTTGTGAAAACCAAGCTGACCGCCAATAACAAGTTTCCTATGCCCGCCATGATTTCCGCGAACGAGGCTGCCAGGCAGATAATCGATGGTATCGAGAAGGGACAGTTTGAGATTCATTTTCCGAAACGATTTACACGGCTGCTCAAGGTAATTGAACTGTTGCCATATCGTCTGCGGCTGACTGCGCTGGGGCAGATGATGAAGCAGTGATGACGTGCGATCTTCTCGTTGTATCGGATAAGGCACTGCCATGCGCTTAGAGCTATTAATCAAATCAGGTAGATGACAATGCATCAATACAAATCGTTGGTCGTTTTTCTTGCCTTGACCGGGGCAACGGCATTGATAGGAAGCCAGTTCCTGCCAGGCCCTTGGTATGCGTCGTTAAACAAACCATTTTTCAACCCGCCGAACTGGATTTTCGCGCCTGTGTGGACCGTTCTGTATGTGATGATGGCGGTTGCCGCCTGGCGCATATGGACACGAGTCGGGAGGATCGACAGCGCTCTTGCTTTATGGGCAATACAGCTAGTTTTGAACGGACTATGGTCCTGGATTTTCTTTGGCTTGCACCGCTCCGGCCTGGCGCTGATCGATATCGGTATCCTGCTCGTCATGATCGCGATAGTGACTATGCTTTTTATGCGTCGCGACCGGCTGGCAGGCTATTTGATGTTGCCCTATCTGGCATGGGTGGCCTTTGCTTCGGTGCTCAATTTTTCTCTCTGGCTATTGAATTGACGGTGCTTCGTCCCGTGATCTATGCCTCAATAATAGTATTGCTGTCGTTGGCGGCACTGGCCGTGTTTTCCCCGCTGAGGCTTGTGAACATGCTTGCTTGGGCTGACGTAAAAAGCAAGGTGGTGAAAAACCTGTCTTATGGCAACGAAATGCGCCAAAAGCTTGATATCTATATTCCTGCGCAATCGGAGTCGGCGCCCAATGTGGTCGTATTCCTCTACGGGGGAAACTGGAACAGCGGGTCGCGTGGGCAGTATGGCTTTGTAGGTAAAGCGCTGGCTTCACGAGGCATCATGGCCGTAGTGGCCGATTACCGCCTGTCTCCTGAGGTAGCATATCCCGTCTTCATTGAGGATACAGCCCAAGCGGTATCGTGGACACTGAAACACATAGGCGAATATGGGGGTAACGTCGGCAACGTTTTTGTAGCTGGCCACAGTGCGGGGGCCTACAATGCAGCCATGGTGGCGCTGGATCCACGCTGGCTTGCAAAACTCGATGCAAGTCCGGCGGCGCTGCGCGGCTGGATAGGTATCGCAGGCCCCTACGACTTCCTGCCCATTGTGGCCGAGTCCATAAAGCTCGCTTTTCTCTATCCGAATACGCCTGTGGACTCGCAGCCCGTAAGACACGTTACTGCTGCAGCACCGCCCACACTGCTGATTACCGGCGCCGCAGATGATGTAGTGGATCCGGAGAGAAATTCCGCAGGTCTCGCCGCGGATCTACGCGCCGCGCATGTTCCGGTGCAAACCATTATCCTTGAAGACGTAGGCCATGGCCTACTGGTTGGGGCGTTTGCGCCTTTACTGCGATCTTTTTTTCCGGTGCTCGACGAGGTGAGCGCTTTTGTATCTTGTATTTCAGATACTGTACGCCGTAAAGAGGATATCTGCGTTCGCTCTTAGGCTGCAAGGATAGGCACAGTGTGGAGCATAATGACCCCAAAAACCAAAATGACCACCCCTAGAGGTGGCCATTTGGCGCGGAGAGCCGCATGAATACTGGTGCCGGTTAAAGGAGTTGAACCCTCGACCTTCGCATTACAAGTGCGCAAAAGACAAGATTTTTCGAGATTTATGCATGTTGATTAAAATTTATAAAATGCAGTAATAATAAGGTTTTCAAGCCATTTTCATAAATATTAGAGTTGATTTCTTTCCATTTTTTTCGATTCAAATAGTATAATTTCGTCTACATAAGGTCTACATGGAACCTAAATGACCACCAGGCGAACCAAGTTGACGCAGCCACGAGTTGATGAATTTTCATGCTCTAACGGTAAGCAACAAGATTTTTTGCGCGATTCTGAACAGCCAGGGCTGGCGCTGCGAGTAACCGTCGCTGGCAATAAGGGGTATGTGTACGAGGGTAAGCTGGCCGGGAAAACTATCCGAGTGACCATTGGTGACCCCCATACACTGACCCTAAGCCAGGCACGCGACAGAGCGGCCGAACTAAGGGTAATGATTAGGGCAGGCCGTGACCCGCGTATCGTGAAGGCCGAAGTAACCGCCGCCGATTCCGCCAAACGTGTGAAGGCCGCTCTAGACAAGGCCCCCGCACTGGACGCCTGGATTGAGTACCTAAAAACCCGTACCGGCAAATGGAGCGTACGCACTTTACTAGACCATCAACGACTATCTGATGTTGGAGGCAAGAATAAAACGCGAGGGCGTAAGAAAGGCGAGGGGGATAAAACTCTGCCTGGACCATTGGCCGGCTTGCTAGCTCTACCTCTGGCGAAAATCGACCGCATGGCCGTTACCGACTGGCTGAGGCAAGAACGGCACAGGCCCACGGTGGCCCGTAGTGCTTTTGTTCGCTTGCGTGCCTTCCTTAACTGGTGTTCCGACCGCCCCGAATACAAGTCCCAAGCCAAGCCCGACGCTTGCAGCACGCGCATTCTGCGGGCTGAATTACCAAAAGCCAAAGCCAAAGACGATTGGTAAGCGTCATTCGAAGGCCGTCTTGACGGCCGAATTATTCAGGCCCACTTGGCGCCAG